>JBEBDJ010000150.1:0-26854 GCA_041157045.1 Pseudomonadota bacterium | reverse complement strand
TAGAAGGGGCCGATGGTGCGCATGACCTGGCCCACCGACACCCCGCCTATTGCGCAGCCCACAAACTGCACCGTGCCCACCGGTGGGGTGTTCAGGCCCAGCGCGCAGTTGATCAGCATCAGGATGCCAAACTGCAGCGGGTCCATGCCAAACTGCATCGCGATCGGCATGAAGATCGGGGTGCAGATCAGGATGGTCGCGGCCATGTCCAGAAAGGTGCCCAGCACAAACAGCAGCAGGTTGATCATCAAAAAGATCACCCAGGGCTCCTGGCTGATCCACTGCATCATCTCGCCGGTTTTTTGCGGCACCTCGTAGAGCGCCAGGAAGTAGCCAAACGCGGCCGAGATGCCGATCAGCAGCAGCACCACGCCGGTGGTCTTGCAGGCCTTGGCGCAGGCGCGCAGAAAGTTGGCCCAGCTCATCGAGCGGTACACCACCACCGTCACAAACAGCGCCCAGGCCACCGCGATCGAGGCCGATTCGGTGGCGGTGAAGGCGCCCGAGAGGATGCCGCCCAGAATGATCACCACCACCAGCAGGCCCGGCAGCGCGGCCAAAAATGCGCCCAGCACCGCGCCCCAGCCCGGGAAGGCGCCGTGCGTGGGGTAGCCGCGGCGCACCGCCACCCAGTAGGCCGCGGCCAGGTTGCAGGCGGTCAGGATCAGCGCCGGCACCAGGCCCGCCAGGATCAGGCCCAGAATGCTCACCGAGGCAATGCCCGAGGTGGCCAGCGTGAAGATGATGAGGTTGTGCGAGGTGGGCATGATCGCGCCCACCAGCGAGGCATGGGTGGTCACGTTCACCGCATAGTCGGCGTCGTAACCCTCTTTTTTCATGAGCGGGATCATCACCGAGCCGATGGCCGACACATCGGCCAGGGGCGACCCGGCCACACCGCCAAAAATGGTGCAACCCACCACATTGCTCATGCCCAGTCCGCCGCGCACATGGCCCACCAGGCTGTTGGCAAAGCGCACGATGCGGTCGGCAATGCCGCCGTAGAGCATCAACTCGCCGGCAAACACAAAGAAGGGGATGGCCAGGAAGGAGAACACCTGCATGCCGCCCACCATCTTCTGGAACACCACCTCGATGGGCAGGCCCGCAGCCAAGATGGTGGCCACCGACGACAGGCCAATGGCAAAGGCCACCGGCACCCCCAGCAGTAGCAGCACGGTAAAGGAGACCGCCAATATCGTCAGTTCCATGAGGGCTCCACCCGCTTGCCCTGCAAGAGGGCGATGACATGCTCGACCGAGAAGAGCACGATGAGCACGCCCGCGATCACGATGGGCACATAGTCAATGCCATCGGGCACCGGCAGCATGGGCTTTTTCTCGCCCCATTTGGCGCTGGCCCAGATCCAGCCCGAGCGCACCATCAGCGCGCCAAACAGGCCCACCAGCAAATGGATCAGCAGTTCGATGCGCCGTTGCCAGGCCTCGGGCAGCAAGCCCACCAGCGACTCCAGGCCGATGTGGCCCGCGTCACGCACGCCCACGGCCAGGCCGAAGGCGGTGACAAACAGCACCAGCAGCATGGCCAGGGCCTCGGCCCAGGTGGGGGTGTCGTTGAGCACATAGCGGCCAAAGACCTGCCACTGCACGCACAGCATCACCCCCAGCAAACCCAGCACCGCCAGCCCCAGGCTCAGGCGAGAGACCCAGGCGCAGAGGCGGGTGAACATCACTTGGTGTCCTGCACGGCCTTGACGAGGCGCTTCATCTCGGGGGTGGTCATGAACTTGTCATAGACCGGGCCCATCACCGCCTGGAACGAGGCCTTGTCCACCTCGACGATCTGGGCACCGGCGGCCTTCACATTGGCCAGGGACTTGGCCTCCTGCTCGTCCCACTTCTGGCGCTGGAACTTGACCGACTCTTTGGCTGCGGCGCGGACCATGTCCTGCTCGGCCTTGGGCAGCTTGTCCCAAACGATCTTGGACATGACCAGGATCTCGGGCGCCATCGAGTGCTCGGTGCGCGAGTAGATCTTCACCGCCTCGACGTGCTTGGCGGTGTCAAACGAGGGGATGTTGTTCTCGGCCGCATCGATCAGACCGGTCTTGAGCCCGGTGTAGACCTCGCCATAGGGCATGGGGGTGGCGTTGGCGCCCATGGCGCTGACCAGGGCCACCCACAGGTCGGACTGTTGCACGCGGATCTTCAGGCCCTTGGCGTCGGCCACGGTCTTGATGGGCTTTTTGGCGTAGATCGAGCGCGCGCCGCTGTCGTAGAAGGCCAGGCCCACAAAGCCGGCCGACTCACAGCTCTTGAGGATTTCCTCGCCGGCCGGGCCGTCCAGGGATTTGCGCATGTGCTCGACCGAGCGGAACAGGAAGGGCATGGTCGGGACCATGGTCAGCGGGCAGACGCCGTTCATCGGCCCCACGTTGACGCGGGTGAAGTCCAGCGCGCCGATCTTGACCTGGTCGATCGTCTCTTTTTCCTGGCCCAGGGCGGCCTTGTTGAAGACCTTGATCTTGTGCTTGCCGCCGCTCAGGCGCTCGAGCACGGTGCTCATGTGCTTGACCGCCACCACGGTTGGATAATCGTCGGCGTTGTGCGTGTCGGCCGAGCGGAATTCAATCGCTTGGGCGCTGAGCGCACCGGTGGCCAGCAGGGCAAGCAGCAGGGATTTGAGTTTCATCGGGGGCTCCAGGGCTTGAAAAAGTGGGGTGCGCAAGATGGCGCGATGATCCCGGCAGAACCGCCCGGGCCACGACAACGCAGGGCACTTGCCAGCAGGTTGTCATACAACTATCCTAGCGAGATCGGTCCATCGGTGGATCACGGAATTACCCTTATGAAATCAAGCAAGCCGCCCCGCGGTCCCTCGCGGGTGAGCGAGGTCGCGCAGGCCTTGACCCAGCAGATCCGCCAGGGGCGCTATGGCGCTGGCGACAAGCTCCCGCGCGAGGCCGATCTGGTGGCCGAGTTTGGTGTCAGCCGCACCGCCATCCGCGAGGCCATGTCTTCGCTGCAGGCCGCTGGCCTGGTGCAGACGCGCCACGGCATTGGCACCTTTGTGCTCGACCCGCAGCGCCACCCGCCCTTTCGGGTCGACCCGACGCAGCTGGCCACGCTGCGCGATGTGATCGCCCTGCTGGAGCTGCGCATCAGCGTCGAGAGCGAGGCCGCTGGCCTGGCCGCGCAGCGGCGCACCGAGCCGCAGCTGGCGCGCATGCAGGCGGCGTTGCGCAGCTTTGCGCAGGCCCTGGCGCAGGGCACCGACGCGGTGGCGGCCGATCTGGCCTTTCACACCGAGATCGCGGCGGCCACGCAAAACCCCTACTTTGCCGATCTGCTGCAAAGCCTGGGCCGCAGCGCCATCCCGCGTGCGCGCCTGCAGGAAGAGGCGCTCTCGCCCGACCGCCAGCAGTACCTGCAGCGGGTGCACCAGGAGCACGAGAGCATCCTCAACGCGATTGCCGCGCAGGACGAGACGGCCGCGCGCGCGGCCATGCGCACGCACCTGAGCAACAGCCGCGAGCGGCATCGGCGCAGCCAGGCCAGCGCGGCCTGAGTCCCGCCGGCCCCAAGCCCGGTTGTATGATGACCCGCCAGGCGCGGGCCAGCCGGCCAGCGCCCAGGCGGGCCCGCGGCGGCGCTGTCCAGCGGCCTCAGGCCAGGTGGCTGCCGATCAGGCCGGCGATCTCGAACATCGAGACCGTGGGCTTGCCAAACACCGCCTGCAGCGACGCATCGCAGCGGATGGTGCGCTTGTCCTTGGGGTCTTGCAGGCCCTGTGCCTTGATGTAGTCCCACAGCTTTTTCGTCACCTGCGGCCGCGAGACCAGCTCGTTGCCAATCACCGTTGCCAGCGCCTGGCTGGGGCGCAGGGTGCCCGGTGCGCTCTGGCGTGCGGTCTTGGCGGGGGCCTTGGCGGTTTTGGTGGCGGTCTTGCTGGCCGCTTTGGTTGCGGTCTTGGTGGCGGTCTTGCTGGCCGACTTGGCGGGGGCCTTGGCGGCGGCCCGGGCGGGGGGACCGCTGCGCGCACGTGCGCCGGGCTTGCCCTCGCGCGGCTCAAACTCAAAGCCCACCTTGCCCTCGGCGGCGTTCCAGCTCAGGAAGGCCTTGAAGTTGCGCCGGGTGCGGTTGC
This sequence comes from Pseudomonadota bacterium, assembly GCA_041157045.1. Classification (GTDB taxonomy): domain Bacteria; phylum Pseudomonadota; class Gammaproteobacteria; order Burkholderiales; family Burkholderiaceae_C; genus Limnohabitans_A. Next base: position 22,750 of record JBEBDJ010000150.1, on the reverse strand, counting down.
TCACGAATTTATCCAGCAGATCGGTCTTGCCGGTGTGCAGCAGCTTGCTGATTTGTTCGGCGCTCACCGGCTGCTGCAGGATGATCTGCGCGCTCTTGAAATCGCAGCTGGGCGCGGGTTGCGCGGTGGTGGGCACCGAGCGGGTGCAGACGTAGTGGCTGCCGTGCTCGACCACGTCGGCGCCGCATTTGGGGCAGGGCCCCAGCGCGGCGCGACCGCTCAGGTCGACGATCTCGCCGCTTTGCTCGTCCTTGCCGTCGTCGCCAAAGTCAAACTCCAGGCGCCAGTTGCCATCGTCGGGGTTGGGCTGCAGCACCAGCTCGGCGGTAAAGGGCCAGCCGGCCTTGGAGCGAAAGCCTTCGAGCGGGCCGATGCGGCGCTCGCGCACAAAGGCCTCGGCCTCGGGCGTGGCAAAGGTGCGACCGCCGGGTGATTTGGTGAAGGAAAAGCCGCAGCCCTCGCCGTTGCCGTCGGCGCCGCAGCAGGCATAGCGGCGGTAGTTCTCGCGCACCACGCCGCCGCACTGCGGGCAGGGCGCGGCCAGCGTGGCGTAGTCGCCCGGCACGGTGTCGCGGTCGTACTCGCGCGCCTTGCGCACAATGCGCTCGGTCATCTCGGCAATCTCGCGCATGAAGGCCTCGCGCGAGAGCTTGCCGTGCTCCATCTGCGCCAGCTTGTATTCCCAACCCCCGGTCAGCTCCGGCCGTGTCAGCTCCTCGACCTGCAGGCCGCGCAGCAGCGTCATCAGCTGAAAGGCCTTGGGCGTGGCGATCAGCTCGCGCCCCTCGCGCAACATGTACTTCTCGGTCAACAGGCCTTCGATGATGGCCGCGCGCGTGGCCGGGGTGCCCAGGCCTTTTTCCTGCATGGCCTCGCGCAGCTCGTCGTCGTCGACCAGCTTGCCTGCGCCCTCCATGGCGCCCAAGAGCGTGGCCTCGGAGTAGCGCGCCGGCGGGCGTGTCTTCAGGCCCTTGGCCTGTGCCTGCTCGGTGCGCACCACCTCGCCCGCGCGCACGGCCACCAGGGTCTTGCCGTCGCTGTCGTCCTCGTCGGCTTCCTTGCCGTAGATGGCCAGCCAGCCCGGCTTGACCAGCACCTTGCCGTCGCTGCGGAAATGGTGGCTCTGGCCGGCGTGGCTGACCTGGCTGATGCGGGTGGTGACCATGTACTCGGCGCTCGGGAAGAACACCGCCATGAAGCGCTTGACCACCAGGTCGTAGAGCTTGTGCTCGGCCTCGGACAGGCCGCTGGGGGCCTGCAGGGTCGGGATGATGGCAAAGTGGTCCGAGACCTTGCTGTTGTCAAACACACGCGGGGTCTTGCGGATGTAGCCGTTGTTGAGCGCGGTCAGCGCGTGCGGGCGCAGGGCCTGCAGGCCCTGGTCGGCCAGCATCTCAAAGGTCTGCTTGACCACCGGCAGGTAGTCCTCGGGCAGGTGGCGCGAGTCGGTTCGTGGATAGGTCAGGGCCTTGTGCCGCTCGTACAGGCTTTGCGCCAGCGCCAGCGTGGTCTTGGCCGAGAAGCCAAAGCGGCCGTTGGCCTCGCGCTGCAAGCTCGTCAGGTCAAACAGACCGGGGCTGGCCTTGGTGCTGGGCTTGCTCTCCTCGGTCACGGTGGCGCTCTTGCCGCGCACCGCATCGGCAATCTCGAGCGCGCGCCGGTGTTCCCACAGGCGGTCGGCCTTTTTCTCGCCGTCCTCGGGGTCTTTCTTCCAGGCCGGGTCAAACCACTTGCCGTTGTACTCGCCGGCCTCGGCCAGGAAGGTGGCGTGCACCTCCCAGTAGTCGCGGCTGACAAAGCGGCGGATCTGCTCCTCGCGCTCGACCACGATGGCCAGCGTGGGCGTCTGCACGCGGCCCACGGTGGTCAGGAAAAAGCCGCCATCGCGCGAGTTGAAGGCTGTCATGGCACGCGTGCCGTTGATGCCCACCAGCCAGTCCGCCTCCGAGCGGCTGCGCGCCGCATCGGCCAGGCCGCGCATCTGCGCGTCGCTGCGCAACTGGGCAAAGCCGTCGCGGATGGCCTGCGGCGTCATCGACTGCAGCCACAGGCGCTGCACCGGCTTGCCAAGCGGCTTGGCGCCGCCCGCGTACTGCTCGATCAGCCGAAAGATCAGCTCGCCCTCGCGCCCCGCGTCGCAGGCGTTGATGAGGGCGGTCACGTCCTTGCGTTTGGCCAGGCGCACCACCGCATTGAGCCGGGACTTGGTCTTGTCGACCGGCTTGAGGTCAAAGTGCGGCGGGATCACCGGCAGGTGGGCAAAGCTCCACTTGCCGCGCTTGACGTCGTACTGCTCGGGGGCCTGGATCTCGACCAGGTGGCCCACCGCACTGGTGACGATGTAGCGCTCGCTCTCGAAATGGTCCTCGTGGCGCTCGAACTTGCCCGCCACCTGGGTGAGGGCCCGAACGATGTCTTGTGCCACCGAAGGCTTTTCTGCAATAACCAGTGTTTTCATGTCGATACAATCTCCGCTGCTCGCGCGTGCGTGCGTGCGCAGGTGTGCGTCCACGCGCGCACGCCCATGAATTCACCATAACAAACTTTTCTGTCGTGCCCCCTACCCCCAAGCAGCCGTCGGTCAAATCTCCGCGCGCCAAGGCGCCCATTTCCAGCGGCCGGCGCATCCAGGTGCGCCGCTCGGGTGTGCACGGCAAGGGCGTGTTTGCGTTGCAGGACATTGCCAAGGGCGAGGTGCTGATCGAGTACGTGGGCGAGATCATCGACTGGGAAGAGGCGCAGCGGCGCCACCCGCACGACCCGGCCAACCCCAACCACACCTTTTATTTCCAGGTCGACGCCGATCACATCATCGACGCCCTGTATGGCGGCAACGCTGCGCGCTGGATCAACCACTCCTGCGCGCCCAACTGCGAGGCCGAGGAAGACGGCGGGCGCATCTTCATCAAGGCGCTGCGCCGCATCCGCGCCGGCGAAGAGCTCAATTACGACTACGGCCTGGTGCTCGAGGAGCGCTACACGCCCAAGCTCAAGGCCGAGTACGCCTGCTGGTGCGGCGCGCCGCAGTGCCGCGGCACGATGCTGGCACCCAAGCGCGGCTTTCGCCCGGCCGAGCCCTCGCCCACCCCGCGCAAGGCGCCGCGCCGCGCCGAGCCCGCTGCGGGCGCCAAACCTGCGCGCAAGCGCTGAACAGGCCCAGCCCATGGGGATGCCCCAGCCTTGGCCGCTTGAGGCGCTGTGGGAGCAGATGCTGCCCCTGTGCCCCGGCCTGACGCTGGAGTGCTGGCCCGAGATCGATTCGAGCAACAGCGAGCTGATGCGCCGCGCGCGCGCCGGCCAGCACGACCCGGTGCTGCTGGTGGCCGAGCGCCAGAGCGCCGGTCGTGGCCGGGTGGGGCGTCAGTGGTGGGGCCAGCCGGGCGACACGCTGATGTTTTCGCTGGGCCTGCCCCTGGCCCCCGCCGACTGGTCGGGCCTGTCGCTGGCCCTGGGCCTGGCCCTGGCCGAGGCCCTGCACCCGCAGCTGCAGCTCAAATGGCCCAACGATTTGTGGTGGCAGCAGCGCAAGCTGGGCGGCCTGCTGATCGAGGTGGCGCGCCAGGGCGCGCACAGCCAGCTGGTGGTGGGCGTGGGCCTGAACGTGCAGGCCCCACCCGCCGAGGGCTTGCGCACCGCGCCAGCGGCCCTGCGCGAGTTCTGGCCCGAGGCCAGCGCCCCCCTGGCCCTGGCGCGCGTGGCGCTGCCCCTGTTGCAGGCCGTGCTGGCCTTCGAGCGCGAGGGCCTGGCGCCGCTGCTGACGCGCTATGCCCAGCGCGATGCGCTGCAAGGGCGCCCCATCGTCACCAGCGACGGCCGCAGCGGGGTGGCGCTGGGCATCGACCCACGCGGTGCGTTACGATGGCGCCCTGACGCCGACCCCGCCCAGGAGCAGCTCCTGCACAGCGAAGAGGTCAGCGTCCGACCCCAGGACCCTTTCCCATGATGTTGCGTTGGCTGATCGGTGTGTGCGTGCTGCTCAATCTGGCCCTGCTGGCCTGGAGCTTGGGCGGCCTGGAACGCTTTGGCCTGGCGCCCCTTGGGGCCGTGACGCCCAGCGCGCCGGCCCCGTTGCCCGCGCAGCATCTGGACCGTTTGACTTTTCGTGTGTTGCCATGACCTCTCTTGCCCTGTACTACGCCTCTGGCGCCTGCTCCTTTGTGCCCCATGTGCTGCTGGAAAACAGCGGCGCAGCGTTTGAGCCGCATGCGGTCAAGCTGCACAAGGGCGAGCAGAAGTCGCCCGAGTACCTGGCCATCAACCCGCGCGGCCAGGTGCCGGTGCTGGTGCAGGACGGCCAGGTGCTGACCCAGATCGTTGCCATCGTGCTGCACCTGGACCAGCTCTTTCCGGGCGTGGCCGGGCTGCCCACCGAGCCGATGGCGCGCTCGCAGGCGCTCTCGCGCCTGGCGTGGATGAACAACACGGTCCACCCGACCTTCACCCACATCTTCAAGCCGCAGGCCTTCACCGACTCGACCGAGGCGCAGGCCTCGGTGCGCGCGCACAACCTGACGGTGTTCCGTGGCCTGCTGGCCGAAATCCAGGGCATGGTGCAGGCGGCCCAGGCCAGCGGCCAGGCCTGGCTCGGCAGCGAGCGCATCGGCGCCCTTGACGCCTATGCCCTGACCTTCACCCGCTGGGGCAGCATGGTGGGCATCCGCCCCGATGCGCACCCCGACCTGTGGGCGTATGTGCAGCGCGTGGCCGCGCACCCGGCGGTGGCGCGGGTGATCGAGCGCGAGCGCCTGCAGCTCGACATGAGCCCGCGAACGGCCTGATCGGCGCTGGGTTCAGCGCTGGGGCGGCGCAAAGCGCACCGTGAAGCACGCGCCTGGCATGGGCGTGCCCGGGTGCACCGGGCCCACATCCACCGTCGCCTGGTGCTGCTGTGCGATCTCGCGCACGATGGGCAGGCCCAGGCCCGAGCCGTCCACATTCGTGCCGAGCGCGCGGTAAAAGGGCTGGAACACCAGCTCGCGCTCGGCGGCGGCAATCCCCGGCCCGTTGTCCTCGACCTGCATCACCAGCGTCTGGCTGTAGGGGTCGACCAGCACCCGCACCGTCACCACCCCAGGCCGCTCGGGCGTGCTGGGGGTGTAGTGGATCGCGTTGTCGACCAGGTTGCGGACCATTTCCTTGAGCAGGGTCGGATTGCCCAGGATGTGCACGCCTGGCGTGTCGGCCTCGACGCCGTCGTAGCCCAGGTCGATGCCCTTGTCCTGCGCCCGCCCATACGAGTCCAGCAGCACCTCGCTCACCAGCGCCACCAGGTCGCAGGGCTGGCGTGGCACGTTGGCGCCGCCGCCTTCGGCGCGCGCCAGCGCCAGCAGTTGGTTGACGGTGTGCGTGGCCTGGATGCTGGCGCGCCCGATCTGCTGCAAGGATCGCTTGAGGTCTTCGGGCTGTGCGCTCTCGCGCTGCGCCAGATCGGCCTGCATGCGCAGGCCCGCCAGTGGCGTCTTGAGCTGGTGCGCGGCGTCGGCCAGGAAGCGCTTTTGCGTGGCAATCGAGTCCTTGAGCCGCTCCAGCAGGTCGTTGACCGATTGCACCAGCGGCGCCACCTCCAGCGGCACGGCCTTGTCGTCCAGCGGGCTCAAGTCGTCGGGCTGGCGGGCGCGGATGCGCTCTTCCAGGCGCGAGAGCGGCTTGATGCCGCGCACCAGCGCCAGCCACACCAGCAGCACCGCCAGCGGCAGGATGGCGAACTGCGGCAGCATCACCCCCTTGATGATTTCGGCGGCCAGCACCGAACGCTTCTCGCGCGTCTCGGCCACCTGCACCAGCACCGCGCGCTCACCGGTGGCCTCCAGCCGCACCCAGGTCCAGGCCACGCGCACCTCCAGGCCGCGCATCTCGTCGTCGCGGATCTGCACCTGGTAGCTGGTGGGGTGGGCCTCGTCGGCACCCGGGGGCTTGGGCAGGTCACGCTCGCCGGCCAGGTGATCGCCGTCGGCGCCCACCACCTGGTAGTACACCAGATCGGTCTCGTCGGCGCGCAGCAACTCGCTGGCGGGCTGGGGCAGGCTAAAGCGCAGGCGCCCATCGTCGCCCGGCTTGAGCTGCTGCGCCAAGGCCTGCACGTTGTAGACCAGGGCGCGGTCAAAGGGTTTGTTGGCCAGGCCTTGCGCGACCAGCCAGGTCAGCGCCAGGCTGATCGGCCACATCAGCAGCAGCGGGGTCAGCAGCCAGTCGAGGATCTCGCCAAACAGCGAGCGCTGGGCGCGCTGGTTGGGGCGGGTGCTCATGCGCTCAGCCGGGAATCTTCTCGAGGCAGTAGCCCAGGCCGCGCACGGTGGCGATGCGGATCGGGCCTTTTTCGATCTTCTTGCGCAGGCGGTGGATGTAGACCTCGATGGCGTTGTTGCTCACCTCTTCGCCCCACTCGCACAGGCGCTCGACCAGCTGGTCCTTGCTCACCAGGCGTCCGGCGCGCTGCAGCAGCACCTCCAGCAGCCCCAGCTCGCGCGCCGAGAGCTCGACCATCTTGCCGTCGATGGTGGCCACGCGGCCGGCCTGGTCGTAGATGAGCGGGCCGTGCTTGATCTGCGAGGTCGCGCCGCCCAGGCCGCGCCGGGTCAGGGCGCGCACGCGCGCCTCCAGCTCCTGCAGCGAAAAGGGCTTGGCCATGTAGTCGTCGGCGCCGTGGTCCAGGCCCTTGACGCGTTCCTCGACGCTGTCGGCCGCGGTCAGGATCAGCACCGGCATGGTCGAGCCGCGGGCGCGCAGGCGCTTGAGCACCTCCAGCCCGTGCATGCGCGGCAACCCCAGGTCGAGGATCAGCAGATCAAACTCGTTGTTGGTCATCAGCGCGGCGTCGGCTTCGGTGCCGCTGGCCACATGGTCAACCGCGGCACCGGCATTGCGCAGGCTGCGCAGCAGGCCGTCGGCCAGCACCTGATCGTCTTCGGCAATCAATATCCGCATCGGGGTCTCCTCGCGGCGCTAGCGGCCCTTTGCCGGCCATGCGCCTGGTGTGCCATGTCCCGACCCATTGTAGTGATATTCCATGCCGATAAAGGACCACCTGCGCGGTGCCTGACCTGGGAAAACCCCCCTCAGTGCGCATAGGCCTCCAGGCCCAGCGCGATCACGGTGGCCACATCGTCGCCCACCGCCTGGCGGAACTCCACCTCGGCCTGCGCCACCGCTTCGCGAAAGGCGGCCAGCCAGGCCAGGCCGTCGGCGGTGAAGACGATGCGCCGCGCCCGCCCATCGCGCCCATCGGGCTGGCGCCGCACCAGGCCCCAGGCCTCGCACTGGCCCACCAGCTGGCCCATGGCCTGCTTGCTCATGCCCGCGGCCTCGGCCAGCTCGGTCAGGCGCGAGCCCTGCAGCGCCAGGTGGCGGGTGATGTGGATGTGCGCCGCGCTCACCTGCTGGCGCGCCGCCAGGTTGGCCAGCGCCAGCGGCACGCCCGGGTTGTGCGCCATCAGGTGCAGCACCCGCTCGTCAAAGCGGCGCATGGCATGGCCCAGCCAGCGACCCAGGTGGCCTTGGCGCCAACGATCGTCCTGTCGCAGCGGGTCGGAAACGTCCATGCCCAAATGGTAAAGCAAACTGACCAAAAAAGGGCTTTACAAGAAAATACTGTGCAAGATACAGTGCTGTCCATTCATACAGCTTTTGCTGTTCAACCCCATCAAGGAGCCCCCCATGAGCGACGCCAACACCGAAAAAGCCAAAGCCCTGCAAGCCGCCCTCGCGCAAATCGAGAAGCAATTCGGCAAGGGCACCATCATGCGCCTGGGCGAAGGCGAGAAGATCGAGGACATCCAGGTCGTCTCGACGGGCTCGCTGGGGCTGGACATTGCGCTGGGCGTGGGCGGCCTGCCCCGTGGCCGCGTGATCGAGATCTACGGCCCCGAGTCCTCGGGCAAGACCACCCTGACCCTGCAGGTCATCTCCGAGATGCAAAAGCAGGGCGGCACCTGCGCCTTCGTCGACGCCGAGCACGCGCTCGACGTGCAGTACGCGCAAAACCTGGGCGTGAACCTGCAGGACCTGCTGATTTCGCAGCCCGACACCGGCGAGCAGGCGCTGGAAATCGTCGACAGCCTGGTGCGCTCGGGCGCGGTGGACCTGGTGGTGGTGGACTCGGTCGCCGCCCTGGTGCCCAAGGCCGAAATCGAGGGCGAGATGGGCGACTCCCTGCCCGGTCTGCAGGCCCGCCTGATGAGCCAGGCCCTGCGCAAGCTCACCGCCACCATCAAAAAGACCAATTGCACCGTCATCTTCATCAACCAGATCCGCATGAAGATCGGCGTCATGTTCGGCAGCCCCGAGACCACCACCGGCGGCAATGCGCTCAAGTTCTACGCCTCGGTGCGCCTGGACATCCGCCGCACCGGCACGATCAAGAAGGGCGAAGAGGCCATCGGCAACGAGACCAAGGTCAAGGTCGTCAAGAACAAGGTCTCGCCCCCCTTCAAGACCGCCGAGTTCGACATCCTGTTTGGCGAGGGCATCTCGCGCGAGGGCGAGATCATCGACATGGGCGTGACCGCCAAGATCATCGAGAAGTCGGGCGCCTGGTACGCCTACGGCGGCGAGAAGATCGGCCAGGGCCGTGACAACGCCCGCGAGTTCCTGCGCGAGAACCCCGAGCTGGCGCACGAGATCGAGAACAAGGTGCGCGAGTCGCTGGGCATTCCCCTGCTGCCCGCGGCCCTGAGCGAAGAGGCCTGATGGGCCCGGCCGCGCCCAGCCTCAAGGGCCGAGCGCTGCGCCTCTTGAGCCAGCGCGAGCATTCGCGCGCCGAGCTCGAGCGCAAGCTTGCCGCGCACGAGGTCGAGCCAGGCGAGCTGGCCCGCGCACTCGACGAGCTGCAGGCGCGTGGCTTCATCAACGAGGCGCGGGTGGTGGACTCGCTCATCCACCGCCGCGCCGCCAAGCTGGGCACCGCCCGCGTGCGCCAGGAGCTGCAGGCCAAGGGCCTGTCGAGCGAGGCGATGGGCGAGGCACTCGAGCAGCTGCGCGCCACCGAGCTCGAGCGCGCCCAGGCGGTGTGGGCGCGCAAATTCGACGCCCCCGCCGCCGACCCCCGGGAGCGCGCCCGCCAGGCCCGCTTTCTGCTCGCGCGCGGCTTTGCCGCCGAGGTGGTGCGCAAGGTGGTGGGCTAGCGCAGCGGCCCCCGCCGTGCGGGGCGACGGGCTTTACAGCCCCAGCATCAGCGACAGGTTTTGCACCGCCGCGCCGCTGGCGCCCTTGCCCAGGTTGTCCAGGCGCGCAAACAGCACCGCGTGGCGGGCGGCTTCGTTGGCAAACACGCGCAGCTCCAGCCAGTTGCTGTCGTTGAGCGCCAACGCGTCAAGCTTGCCGTTCTCGGTGGGCGGCAGCACCCGCACAAAGCCGCCTGCGGCCTCGCTGTCGGCGTAGTGCGCGCGCAGCGCCTCGTGCAGGTCGGCCGCCTTGGGTCGGCCCGGCAGCTGGTCCAGGTGCAGGGGCAGTTGCACCAGCATGCCCTGGCGGAAATTGCCCACCGACGGCACGAACAGCGGGCGGCTGCGCAGGCCGCTGTAATGCATGATCTCGGGGATGTGCTTGTGCTGCAGGCCCAGGGCATAGGCCTCAAACAAGGGGGCGCGGCCACCCTCGTAGTCCTCGATCATGGTGCGCCCACCGCCCGAGTAGCCGCTCACCGACGGCAGACACACCGGATGGTCGGCCGGCACCAGGCCGGCGTCCACCAGCGGGCGCAAGAGCGCAATGGCCCCGGTGGCGTAGCAGCCTGGGTTGGCCACGCGGCGCGCTTGGCGCACCGCCGCTGCCTGGCCCGCGCACAGCTCGGGAAAGCCATACACCCAGCCGGGCTGGACCCGGTGGGCGGTCGAGGCGTCGACCACGCGCGGCCCGCCGCCGGGCAGGGCGTCGATCATGGCCACCGACTCGCGCGCGGCGTCGTCGTGCAGGCACAGCACCACCAGGTCGGCGCGCGCCATGATCTCGCGCTTGGCCTCGGGGTCCTTGCGGCGCGCCGGGTCGATGCTGAGCAGCTCGATTTGCGCCATGGTGGCCAGGCGTTCGCGGATTTGCAGGCCGGTGGTGCCGGCTTCGCCGTCGATGAAAATTTTGTGTGCGGACATGATTCGATCCTGGCTTGATCGGCCCGTTTCGGGGCTTGAGTCAAGTCAATGTAAGTCGTTGGAAGCAAAATTGGTGCGTTGCAACATGATACAGTCGCAGGCTGCAATGTCCAGTGCCTGGCAGCGGGCGAATCACCCTGTCCGGACGGACCGATCCAACCCCCCTCTGAGAGAAACCTCATGAAGATTCACGAGTACCAGGGCAAGGAAATCTTGCGTCAATTTGGTGTGCCAGTGCCGCGTGGTATTCCCGCGTTCACGGTGCAGGAGGCGGTCGAAGCCGCCCAGAAACTGGGCGGCCCCGTGTGGGTGGTCAAGGCGCAGATTCACGCCGGTGGCCGTGGCAAGGGCGGCGGCGTCAAGGTGGCCAAGTCGATCGAGCAGGTCAAGGAACTGGCCAGCCAGATCCTGGGCATGCAGCTCAAGACCCACCAGACCGGCCCCGAAGGCCAGAAGGTGCGTCGCCTCTACATCGAAGACGGCGCCGACATCCAGAAAGAGTATTACGTCTCGGTCGTGACCGACCGCGCCAGCCAGAAGGTGGCCTTCATTGCCTCCAGCGAAGGCGGCATGGACATCGAGGAAGTGGCGCACAGCACCCCCGAGAAAATCGTCACCGAGCTGGTCGATCCCCTGACCGGCCTGGGCCAGGCGCAGGCGCTCAAGATCGCCAACGCCATCGGCCTGAGCGGTGGCTCGGCCGACCAGGCCGCCGACGTGTTCCAGAAGCTCTACACCTGCTACATGGACACCGACGCCTCGCTGGTCGAGATCAACCCCCTGAACTGCGACAGCAAGGGCAACATCATTGCCCTGGACGCCAAGTTCAACTTTGACAGCAACGCCCTGTTCCGCCATCCCGAGATCGTGGCCTACCGCGATCTGGACGAAGAGGATCCGGCCGAAGTCGAGGCTTCCAAGTTCGACCTGGCCTACATCTCGCTCGACGGCAACATCGGCTGCCTGGTCAACGGCGCCGGCCTGGCCATGGCCACCATGGACACCATCAAGCTGTTTGGCGGCGAGCCGGCCAACTTCCTCGACGTGGGCGGCGGCGCCACCCCCGAGAAGGTCACCGAAGCCTTCAAGATCATGCTCAAGAACCCCAAGGTCAAGGGCATCCTGGTCAACATCTTCGGCGGCATCATGAAGTGCGACACCATCGCCACCGGCGTCATCACCGCCTGCAAGGCCGTGAACCTGGGTGTGCCGCTGGTCGTGCGCATGAAGGGCACCAACGAAGAGCTGGGCAAGAAGATGCTGGCCGAGTCGGGCCTGCCCATCATCTCCGCCGACACCATGGCCGAAGCCGCGACGAAGATCGTGGCGGCGGTGCGCTAACCCACGTCCTTGGGGACAGGCCCAACGCGCTGTCCCCACCCGAACAAGACCTTGGGGAAAGTCCCGCACTGCCCCACCTGACCAGGACAACCATCATGTCGATCTTTATCAACAAAGACACCAAAGTCATCACCCAGGGCATCACCGGCAAGACCGGTCAGTTCCACACCGAGAAGTGCATCGAGTACGCCAACGGCAAGAACTGCTTTGTCGCGGGCGTGAACCCGAAGAAGGCCGGCGAGAAGATTTTTGAGGTGCCGATCTACGCCTCGGTCAAGGACGCGGCCAAGGACACCGGCGCGACCGTCTCGGTGATCTACGTGCCCCCGGCCGGCGCTGCCGCCGCGATCTGGGAAGCCGTCGAGGCCGATCTGGACCTGGCCATCTGCATCACCGAAGGCATTCCGGTCAAGGACATGCTCGAAGTGCGCAACAAGATGAAGGCCAAGGAAGCCGCCGGTGGCAAGAAGACCTTGCTGCTGGGCCCCAACTGCCCTGGCCTGATCACCCCCGAAGAAATCAAGATCGGCATCATGCCCGGTCACATCCACCGCAAGGGCCGCATTGGCGTGGTCTCGCGCTCGGGCACGCTGACCTATGAAGCCGTGGCCATGCTGACCGAAGTCGGCCTGGGCCAGTCGAGCGCCGTGGGCATTGGTGGCGACCCCATCAACGGCCTCAAGCACATCGACGTGATGAAGGCCTTCAACGACGACCCCGACACCGATGCCGTGATCATGATCGGCGAGATCGGTGGTCCGGACGAGGCCGAGGCGGCCCGTTGGGTCAAGGCCAACATGAAGAAGCCGGTGGTGGGCTTCATCGCGGGCGTCACCGCCCCTCCGGGCAAGCGCATGGGCCACGCCGGCGCGCTGATCTCGGGCGGCGCCGACACGGCCGATGCCAAGCTGGCCATCATGGAAGAGTGCGGTTTCGTGGTCACGCGCAACCCCTCCGAACTGGGCAAGCTGCTCAAGGCCCAGCTCTGAGGCGCCCCTGCGCGCAGGTCCTGACCTGTCGCGCATGTGGTTTGCCACAATAGCCACGCCGGATCGTCCCGTAGGACAATCCGGCTTTTGTGTCTTTAATTTCCGCGGCATCCCGCTGCGGATCTTTTTTTTGTGACGCCATGGAAGAATTTCTCACCGCTCATTTCTGGCTGGCCGTCGGCCAGATCATCCTGATTGACATCTTGCTCGGCGGCGACAACGCGGTGGTGATTGCCTTGGCATGCCGCAGCTTGCCTGCGCACCAGCGCACCCGCGGCATTCTCTGGGGAACCGCTGGCGCGATCGTGCTGCGGGTCATCCTGATCGCTTTTGCGCTGACGCTGCTGGCCATTCCCTTCCTCAAACTCGTGGGCGGGATTTTGCTGGTCTGGATCGGTGTCAAACTGCTCATGCCACAAGACGATGACGAGCACGGCAACATCGCCGCCAGCGACAAGCTGTGGGGCGCCGTGAAGACCGTGATCGTGGCCGACCTGGTCATGAGCATCGACAACGTGATCGCCATCGCGGGCGCCGCCCAGGGCGCTGGCGAAGCCCACCAGATGCCGCTGGTCATCTTTGGCCTGTTGGTGAGCATCCCCATCATCGTCTGGGGCAGCCAGCTGGTGCTCAAGCTCATGGATCGCTTCCCGCTGATCATCACGCTCGGCGGCATGCTGCTGGGCTGGATCGCGGGCACCATGGTGCACTCCGATCCGGGCCTGACCAGCTACATCCCGCAAGAGAAGGTCTGGGGCTATGGCCTGGGCATGGTGGGTGCGCTGATGGTGCTGATGATTGGCAAATGGGCCGGCCGCGCCAAGCCGGCGCAGGCCGCCTGATGTCTGCTTGGCCGGGGCGGCTTTGCAGAGCCGTCTTGGCCATGCCGTGTGCGCGGGCTTGCAAAAAGCCTTTTCAGGCTGTGACCACGCGCCATCCGCTGGCGCCGTCCTGGCCGTATCATGACCGGCCCTGTTGGCCGGAGGTCCAGACCATGCAACACCCACACGGGCCGCAGCGCGGCCTGACCCTGATCGAGATGATGATCGTGATTGCGATCATCGGCATCCTGGGCGCCATCGCGGTGCCCGCCTACCAAGACCACACGGTGCGCGCCCGCATCAGCGAGCTCCTGTTGGCAGCCGATGCCTGCAAAGGCTCGGTGACCGAGGCGGTCAGCGGCGCCGCTGGCAGCGATTTGGGCAGCACGCTCAGCTCGGCCTGCCCCAACCAGAGCAGCAAATACGTCGCCAGCCTGGTGGTGAGCGCCGATGGCGTCATCACCGTCACGGGCAAGTCGCTGGGTGGCGACACCGGTGCCAATCCGGGGATTGTGCTCACGCCCAAGGTCGGCGCGAGCGCACTGGCAGCGGCCAGCGACGGCGGCAAGGCCATCACCGAGTGGACCTGCGCCGCCAACAACAACCTGCCTGCCAAGTACCTGCCAGCCACTTGCAAGTGAGCGCTTCGGCCTTCATGCCCCGAGCCGCTCCCTTGCGGACGGGCCAGGCCCTGCTCATGGGGCTGTTGATCTGGCCCTGGATCACGGCCTGGACACCGGGCCCGCTCTATCACCTGTCCCCCCTTTTGCAAAGCGGCGCCTGCCTGGGCCTGCTGTGGCTGCTGGGCCTGCGCCCCAAGGTGGACCAACTGGCCTTGGCCTGGGTGTTGGCCGCTCTTTTCAACGCCCTGGTCGGGCTGTTGCAATACGCGGGCTGGGCCCATTGGGGCGGTGGGCTGCTCTACGAGCCCGCCGTGCTGGGCGAGGCCATGGGCCAGCTGCGTCAGCGCAACCAGCTGGCCAGCCTGCTCGCGATCGGAACCTTGGCCCTGATCTGGGGGCAGGCGCATGCCGGCTGGCGCTTGCGATGGGTGTGGCCGTCGCTGCTCTTGCTCAGCCTGGGGCTGGCCGCCACCGGTTCGCGGACCGGCCTCTTGCACAGCGGCCTGATCGTGGCCCTGACCCTGTGGTGGTGGCGCCGCGGCGGCGCCAGCGCCTGGGCGCCACTGCTGGCCGGCGCGGGACTGCTCTTGCATGTGGGGTTCAGCCTGAGCCTGCCGGCCCTGCTGCTGGCCCTGGGAGGGCCCGATGTGTCGGGCGCGCTGGCACGCATGGGCCAGATGCAAGGCTGCGGCAGCCGCCAGGTGCTGTGGGGCAATGTCTGGCACCTGATCCTGCAGCAGCCCTGGACCGGCTGGGGCCCGGATGCGCTCAAGGGTGCGCATTACCTGGCCAACTACCCGGGCGAGCGCTTTTGCGACATCCTGGGCAACGCGCACAACCTGTGGCTGCACCTGGCCTTTGTGGCGGGCCTGCCCGCCGCTGGCCTGGCCCTGGTCCTGTTGCTGGCCGCGCTGTGGCGCTTGCGGCCCTGGCAGGCCTGTGCGCCGGCGGCCTTGCTGGGCTGGGCGGTGCTGGCCATTGTGGGCCTGCACAGCCTGCTGGAGTTTCCGCTGTGGTACGGCCCGTTCCAGATCGCCACCTTGCTGGCTTTGGGGCTGGTGATCTGGGGCCAGGCCATGCCCGGGTCGCTGGGCGCGTGGCGCGTGGCGGGCCTGGCCCTGCTGCTGCTGTGCGCCCATGTGGCCCAGGACTATGTGCGGGTGCGCCAGGTCTTTGTGCCGTCCGAGCAGCGCCTGGTGTGGGGCGGTGTGCCCGCCTGGTCGCGCGCCAGCCAGACGGTCTGGTTCCAGGACACCTACCGGTTTGCCGCGTACATCACCCGCGAGGTCAGCGCCGAGAACGCGGCATGGATGCTGCAAGAAGGTCAGGCCTTGCTGCACTACTCGCCCGAGCCAAGGGTCATCGACCGGATCCTCTGCAGCGCCGCCCTGCTGGGCCGACAGGATGTGCTGGACCTGCACGGTCCACGGCGCCAGATCGCGCTTGCCATCGAGCGCCGCACGCCTGTGCAAGCGGTCGAGGTGCCCCTGGCCGCTTGCCCGGCATCATGATCGGCCAATGGCCGGGTGGGCCTGAGCAGGCCCTGCCCTGGCGCATGCGCCCAAGCGTTCCGGGCCTGCCGGGTCAATCAGGCCATCGGGCTCAAGCCCCGCCCTGGCCCAAGAGCACCGACTCGTAGGCGTGCACCGAGGGCAGGCCGCCGGTGTGCAGGAACAGCACCCGTTGGCCCGCGGCCAGCGTGCCCTGGCGCGCCAGGCCGATCAGCCCCGCCATGATCTTGCCGGTGTAGACCGGGTCCAGCGGAATGCCTTCGGTGCGCGCCAGCATCTGCACCGCCTCGACCATGCCGGCGTTGGGCACCGAGTACTTGGGCTGCCAGTAGCCGCCCACGCACTGCACCGCCTCGGGCGGCACGCGCAGGTCCAGGCCCAGCAGATCGACCACCGCCTGCGCTTCCTTGAGCACCAGCGGCTGCTGGTCCACCGGGTCGCGGCTCACGCCGATGCCCACGATGGGGATGCCGATGCGGTTGCCCAAAAAGCCCGCGACCAGGCCGCCGTGCGTGCCCGAGCTGCCCGAGCCCACCACGATCTGATCGACGCTGTGCCCCAGCTCAAAGAATTGCTGCTGCAGCTCTTGTGCGCAGGCCACATAGCCCAGGCCCCCGATCGCGTTGGAGCCACCGCCCGGGATGATGTAGGGCCGGCGACCCTGCGCGCGCAGGCGCTCGGCCACCGCCTGCATGGCCTCGCCCATGGGGCTGCCGCCGGGCACCACCGTCAGGCCGTCGGCGCCCAGCAGGCGGAACATGAAGTGGTTGCCGCTGGCCTGCTCGTCAAAGCTGCCCGGCACGCGCTCCTCGATCACCAGATGGCAGGCCAGGCCTTCCTTGACGGCGGCGGCCAGGGTGATGCGGCAATGGTTGGATTGCGGCGCGCCACAGGTGATGAGGGTGTCGGCGCCCTGCGCCAGCGCGTCGGCCATCAGGAACTCGAGCTTGCGCGTCTTGTTGCCGCCCGGGAACAGGCCCAGCATGTCGTCGCGCTTGATCCACACCTCGGGCCCGCGCCCGCCGGGGCAGGTGGCGGCCAGGGCGGCTGAAAAGCGCGGCAGCGGCTCCAGCGGGGTGGCAAACGGCGTGTAGCGACGGCGCGGAAAACGTGACAGGTCCATGGGGGGCTCCTTCAGCCAAGGGGGTCGGGTGACCAAGCGGTCTCGGGGTCGATGGGGTAGACGGGACGCGGCAGGCGCTGCCAGGGCAGCTGTGCCAGATTGGGGGTGGTCAGGCCCGGCGCGTCCACCTCCAGGATGCGCTCGGGCGGGGCAAAGGTGTCAAAGCCGGCACGGAAATGCCCGCGGCTTTTGGCCACCAGCACCCAGGCCTGCGACAGGTCCTCGCCCAAGGCCTTGAGCTGGGCCGGGTCCAGCAGTTGCTGGCGCAGGCTCACCACCGCCACCCGCACGCCGCCCACTTGCAGCAGGGCCGATGGGCCCATGCGCTGGGCCACGCCCCGGGCCATGCCGCGCTCGCCCACGATGTGGCCGTCCGACAGCGCCAGCACCGTGGCCCGATGCGTCAGGGGCTCGGCAAATGCGGTGTCGGGCTGGCGGTTAAAGCCCGCCTCCCACACCGCCCCCACGCCCAGCGCATGCGCCTGTGCGGCCAGCGCCGGGTCGGTGAACACCCCCAGCACCACGTCCTGCGCGTCCGCTTGCAGCAGCGCGCGCAGCAGCGTCACCGTGTTGCCCCCGCCGCCGCCGCCCGGGTTGTCGGCCACATCGGCCAGGATCAGGCGTTGGCCCAGGGCGCGCGCCTGCAGCGCCGCTTGCACCGCGTCCGCCAGGGGGGTCAGCCGGGTCTGGAAAGCGGCCCGCCCGTCCCACACCTGTTGCGCCAGCTGCCGCGCCAGCGCCCGCCCGGTGGCGGCCGCGCCGCGCCGGGTGGTCACCACCACCGAAAACCCGCCGTGCACGCTGTCGGCCAGCGCAAAGCCACCGCACAGCGACACGTTCAGCACATCGCCCCCCACCTGGGCCTGCCCCTGCGCGATCAGGCGCTCGTAGGCCTGGCCCGGTGCGGTCAGCAGCGAGGTGGCCGGGGGCACCAGGGGCAGCTTTTGCAGCACCACCTCGCCCGGGCCGTCGGCCCAGAAGCGGTGCAGCAGGGCCGCGGCCTCGGCCCCGCGTTCGGGCAGGTCCACATGCGGGTTGGTGCGGTAGGCCACCAGGGCATTGAGCGCCTCGGTCACCGAGGGCGCCACATTGGTGTGCAGATCCAGCACCGCCACCATCGGCACCTCGGGCCCCAGCAGCGCGCGCATGCGCGTGAGCAGCTGGCCCTCGGGGTCGTCCAGCTCGGTCGTCAGGGCCGCGCCGTGCAAGGCCATGAACACCCCGTCCAGCGGCCCCGCCTCGCGCAGGCGCTGCAGCATCTCGTCCTGCAAGGCCAGAAAAAAAGCATGTTCGACCGGGCCCGAGGGCCAGGCAGCGGCCAGGCGCAAGGGCACCGGGGTCCAGTCGCCGCGCCGGTCCATCTCGTCGACAAAGCCGGTGGCCTCGCCCAAGAGCCGCGCGGGGCGGCGCCGCAGCTCTTGCGCCAGGGCCTCGCCCGCCAGGTCAATGCCGTCGGCAAAGCCCGCGGCCCCGGTGCTGGGCGACCAGCGGTTGCACTCCAGAAAAAAGCCGCCAATGGCCACGCGGGGCGGGCGTGTGCGGGCCTCGGGCCTCATGGCGCCTCCGCCGTCTGCAGGCCGTCCAGCGTGGCGGCGTAGAGCGCCATGGCGCGCTGCACGCAGGCCTGGCGCCATGCCGCGTCCTCTGGGGCAAAGGCCGCCCGCATGGCCTGTTGCACCGGTGCCGCATCGGTGCGCACGGCCGGGCTTTGCTGATGCCATTGGTGATCGGCCAGCAAGGCGCGCAGCACCTGCTCGGGCGGCTGCGTGCCCACCTCCAGCGCCGCGGCCACCACCAGCGCGTCCGGGCACCAGCGGGCAAAGGCCATGCGCACATTGCCGTCAATGACTTCCGAGCTGGACTCGCCCAGCTCGGTGGCGGTGGTGTCCTCGCCCCACCAGCGGCGCGCCAGGCGCAGGGCCAGGCTGTCCGCCGGGTGGCGGCAAATGATCTCGGTGTGGCCCCTTGGCCCCAGCCCCGTGTGGTGGTCCAGCACCGCCACCTGCCGCGCGCCGGCCAGCGCCTGCGCGGCCGCCTGGGCCAGCTGGCGCACCGACCAGCACGGCGCCAGGCCGCAAAAGAACAGGCCATCGGCATGGCTGGCCTGGCCGCCGGTGATGGCACGCGTGGTGCGCCGGGGTCCCCATTGCTGCATCAGGCCCTGCACCTGCGCCAGCAGGGCTTGCGGCGTGTGGCCTGCGGCCTGCATGAGCGTGTGCACATGCGCGTAGTCCGGGTTGTGTGGCAGCGGCTCGCCCGGGGCCAGGGCGTTGCGGTTGACGTCGATGTTGTCCTCGTTCACGCGGCGCAGCCATGAAAAGCCCCAGGGGTTGACCGCGTGCACCAGCCACACCGCCGTGTCCGGCGGCAGCGCGCGCGCGTGGTCGCTGATCAGCCAGGCCAGCTGGCAGGCGCTGCCGGCAAAGCCCTCAATGCCGTGCGTGCCCGACAGGCTCACCAGCACGCGGCGCGCCTGGCGTGGCCCCAGCCAGGCCAGGTCCATGGCCAGCGCCTCGTCCTGCGGGCCGCGCAGCGGGTGCGCGCAGGTGTGCAGCTCGGCCCCGGCCTGGGCCGCCGCGTGCACAAAGCGCGCGCGCGCCTGCGCATAGGTGGCCGAGAAGGCCCCGTTGGCATCGATCGTCATCTGGGCTTACTCGGGTTTGATGCGCGAGGTCACGCTGCGGTAACGCGCCTGCTCGCGCGCCAGAAAGGCACTGGCCTGGGCCGGCGACATCAGGCTCGGCAGGTCGGAGGCCAGGCGCACACGCGCCGCCTTCAGGGCCGGCAAGACCAGGGCGGTGTTGATGGCCTGCGACAGCCGCTCCTGCACCGCCGCTGGGGTGCCGCGCGGCGTCAGCATCAGCGCCCACACGCTCATCTCCACGCCCTTGAGCGCGGTCGACTCGGCAAAGGTGGGCACGTCCTTGATCACCTCGACCCGTGCCGGTGCCGACACGCCCAGCAGCTTCACACGCCGCGCCGCCGCCATGCCGGCCACATTGGCCGCGGTCGTCACCGCCACATCGATTTGCCCGCTGATCACATCGGTCAGGATCTGCTGCCCGCCGCGGTAGGGGATGTGGACCATGAAGATGCCCGTCAACTCCTTGATCGTCTCGCCCATCACATGCGCAAACGAGCCAATGCCTGCCGAGCCATAGCTGAGCTTGCCCGGCTGGCGCCGCGCCAGGGCCACCAGCTCGTCCACGTTGTTGGCCGGAAAGTCGGGCCGCACCGCCAGCACGATGGGCGAGCTGCCCGCCAGCGCCACCGGTTGCAGGTCCTCGGGTTTGTAGCCCACGCTAGGGTTGATCATGGGCACCAGCAGGGTCTCGCTCATGCCCCCATAGAGCAGGGTGTGGCCATCGGGTTCGGCGCGGATGAGTTTTTGCATGGCCAGCGCGCCACCGGCGCCCGGCAGGTTCTCCACCACCACCGGCTGACCCAGCAGCTTGCCCAGCTCGGGCGCCAGCATGCGCGCGCCAATGTCCGACGCGCCGCCGGCGGTAAAGGGCACGATCAGGGTCAGCGGCCGCCCGCCAGGGCTTTGCGCCAGTGCGCTGCCCACGCTGGTGGCCAGCAGGCCCCCCAACCATTGGCGGCGCGTCCAGGGCATGGAAAGAAGATGCGGGGCACGGGGCATGGCAGACCTCTGTTCGTCAAGCAATGCCTGCAAGATTAGGGGCGAACCCGCTGGCGGTGTGAGGGCGTTCAATGCCAAGATGGCGGCAATGAATGCCAGCCCTGCCGAACTGCGCGTCGAGCTCCTGCTGGGCCCGGGCCATGCCCTGGGCGTGGTGGCCAGCGCGCTCGACCTGCTCAACACCTTGCAGGCCTTGGCGCACATGCGCCAGCCACTGGCGCCCACCGTGCTGCGTTGGCGCGGTGTGACCGCCGATGGGCGCCGTGCCCGCCTGCCAACAGGCGCCTGGCCGCACCTGCCGCGCGCAGGCTTTGCGGGCCTGCCCGATGTGCTGATCGTGCCGGGCTGGCATGTGTTCACCGGGCCCGAGCTGGAGCAGCGTGCCCGGGCCGATCTGGCACTGCTGCCGCACCTGCGCGCGGTGCATGCGCGCGGCGGGCAGGTGCTGGCGGTGGGCACGGGCGTGGCCTTGCCCGCGCTGGCCGGCTTGCTCGATGGCGTGGCCTGTGCGGTGCCCTGGGCCTTCATGCCCACCGTCTCGCGCCTGGCGCCGCAGGCGCGCTTGCGCGCCGACAGCGCCTGGGTGCACGAGGCCGGGGTGGGCAGCTGCGATGCGCCGAGCCAGCTCACCGCCCTGCTCTTGCGCGCGTTGCACCAGGGCCCCCTGGCCGAGCTGGCCGAGGCCGCTGCGCAGGCCTTGCTGCCGGCGCCCGAGCGCCAGCAGGTGGCGGCGCAGCTGGTGGCCGAGGGCCCCACGCCGCGCCTGTCGGCCGGTTCGGTGGAGCGGGCACGCCGCTGGCTGCAGGCCCACCTGGCCCAGCCCTATGATCTGCAGGCCCTGGCCCGCGAGGCGGCCACCAGCGCGCGCTCATTGCTGCGGCATTTTGAGGCGGCGCACGGCGTGACCCCCTACCAGTACCACACGCGTTTGCGCGTGGCGCGCGCCAAGGTGTTGCTCGAGACCACCTACCTGCCCGTCGAGCAGGTGGCACAGTCCTGCGGCTATGCCGATGTGGGGACCTTTCGGCGGGTGTTTGCGCGCCAGACCGGCAGCTTGCCCGCGCAGTGGCGCGCGCAGCACCGCCTGCGCACCAGTCGCCGCCGCTGGCGCGGGCCGGAGCCCGGACCCTGAGGCCTGGCCTCAGGCCACGTTCAGAAGCGCCAACCCACCACCAGCTGCTGGCTCACCGAGGTGAGCCGCACACCCAGCAGCACGCGGTCAAAGCCAACGGTCAGCAGGGCGCCGTAGTTGAACTGGTAGTTGTGGTCGAGCTGGGCGTTGTTGCGGCACTGGTAACCGGCTTGGCTTCGCACGCAGGAGGCGGTGGCCTCGCGCACGCCGGCCACCAGCATCAGGTCGATTCTTGACGTGTCGGTGCTCTGCAGGTTTTTGCCCACCAGCAGATTGAGCGAGCGCCCGGGCTTGAGCACATTGTCCTGGCCCCACGACCGATCGACCATCGAGCCTTCTTTGGCAAAGTCCATGCCCCACACGGTGTCGGCCGGCTGGGCCATGCGCAAAAAACCAAGGGTGGCGGGCTGATCGGGGCGGACCGGGTAGGCCGTCGATTCGGCGCTTTGTCCGCCGCCCACGTAGAACACGTTTTCAGGCAGGGTTTGGGCCGCGATGGGCAGGGCGCCAAGGGCCAGCAGTGCGGCCAGAACCAAAGGGGTGCGCTTCATGATGGGGTCTTGTGGGCGTGGGGTGGGAAGGGCCTCAGAGCTGGTCGACGCGAATGCCTTGCTGCTCGACCACTTTTTTCCAGGCGGCCAGATCGCGCCGCAGAAACTGTGCCAGCGCGGCCGCGCCCAGCGGGGCGGCCTCCAGCGCATCGGCCTTGAAACGCGCTTGCACATCGGCTTGGGCCAACACCGCCGGCAAGGCCTGCTGCAGGCGCTGCAGCACCGCTTCGGGGGTGCCGCGCGGGGCCACCAGGCCAAAGTAGTTGAGCGCCGTGAGGGCCTGCAGGCCCTGCTCGGCCAGGCCTGGCACCTGCGGCAGCGCGGCCGAGCGCTGCGGGGTGGTGACGGCCAGTGCCTTCAGGCGCTCGTCGCGGATCAGGGGGGCCAGGGCTGGCACGGTGCCCGTCAGGACCTGGATCTGACCGGCCATGGCGTCCACCGCCGCCGGGGCCACGCCCCGGTAGGGCACATGCACGATCGACACCCCGGCGTGCGCATTGAACTGCTCGAGCACCAGGTGGTTGATGCCCCCGGCCCCGGCCGAGCCGTAGTTGAGCTGGCCGGGCCGGCTGCGGGCATAGGCGGCCAGCTCGGCCAGGTTGCGCACCGGCAGGTCTTTGTGACAAGCCCACACCAGCGGGCCCTGCGCCACCATGCTGATGGGGGCAAACTGGTCGATGGGGTCGTAGCCCGCGCTGGGCAGCACCGCGGGCACCGTGGTGAAGGGCGCCGCCACCAGCAGCAGGGTGTGGCCATCGGCCGTGCTTTGCGCGACCTGCTGGCTGCCGATCGCGCCCGAGGCCCCGGCGCGGTTTTCCACCACAAACGAGGCGCCCAGCACCTCGCCCAGCTTTTGCGCCAGCAGCCGCCCCATGGCGTCGGTGCCCGCCCCAGGGGCAAAGGGCACGACCAGGCGCACCGGCCGCTCGGGATA
>JBEBDJ010000149.1:0-5498 GCA_041157045.1 Pseudomonadota bacterium | reverse complement strand
CGCGCTACGCCCGCACCAACATCCAGTTCCAGCAGTATTGGCCGCTTTCCCGCAAATGGACGCTGGCGTTCAACTCGGATCTGGGTTGGGGGCAGGGCCTTGAGGGCCGTCCGTACCCGCTGTTCAAGAACTTCTACGTGGGCGGCCAGGGTTCGGTTCGGGGGTTCCAGACCTCCAGCCTGGGCCCCAAGACCTTTGACAGCAACAACGCGCAGATTTATGTGGGGGGCGCCAAAAAGGTGGTGTTCAACACCGAACTGCTGGCCCCATTGCCTGGATCGGGCGCCGACAGAACCTTGCGCCTGGTCACCTTCCTCGATGTGGGTGCGGCCTTTGCCGAAAACCAGAACGTTGATTTGCAGCAACTGCGCGCAGGCGCCGGTTTCGGCATCAGCTGGATCTCTCCTTTGGGTCCGCTCAAACTCACCTATGCCCAACCTATCCGCAAGCTGTCCGAGGATAGAATTCAGCGACTCCAATTCCAGATCGGAACTTCTTTCTGATGAACAAGCTTCTCAAGACCCTTCTGGCCTCCGCCGTGATGGCCGCCCTCCTGGCCCCTCTGTCGGGCATGGCCCAGGAATTCAAGATGGGCATTGTCAACACCGACCGCATTTTCCGCGAGTCCAATGCTGCGCGCCAGGCACAGGCCAAGCTGGAGCAGGAGTTTGCCAAGCGCGACAAGGACATCATCGACGGCAGCAACAACCTCAAGCTTGCCACCGAGAAATTCGAGCGTGAGGCGCCAACGCTCTCGGAGGCCCAGCGCAACACCCGCCAGCGCCAGCTGATGGACCAGGACCGTGAGCTCCAGCGCAAGCGCCGCGAATTCCAGGAAGACTTCAATGCGCGCCGCAACGAAGAGCAGCAATTGCTGCTCGAGCGCGCCAACCGTGCCGTCAAGCAAGTGGCCGAGGCCGAAAAATACGACATGGTGCTGCAGGAAGCGGCCTATGTGAACCCGCGCCTGGACATCACCGAAAAAGTCATTCGCATGATGAACGGCCCGGCCGCGGCCACCAAGTAAGCCTCTCCTGGCCTGCCCGTGTCGTTGCAACTGGACGCCATCGTGCAGGCCCTGGGCGGGCGTTTGGTGCCCGCGGGCGACCGCAGCATCGCGGCCATTGCCCCCCTGGCGCAGGCGGGTGACCAGGACATCAGCTTTCTGAGCCAGGCGCGCTACCGCGACCAGCTCAAGACCACCCGGGCCGCCTGCGTCATCGTGCGCGAGGCCGACCTGCCGCATGTGCCGCCACATGTGCAGGCCCTGGTCTGTGCCGACCCCTATCTGTACTACGCCCAGCTGAGCCAACTCTGGCGCCGGGCCCATGCACGCACCGGCGCACCGGCCATCCACCCCAGTGCGGTGATCGACCCGAGTGCGGTGCTGGGCGAGGGCGTGCAGATTGGTCCCCTCTGCGTGATCGAGGCCGGTGCCGTGATCGGCGCGGGCAGCCGCCTGGCCGCCCGCGTGACCGTGGGGCAGGGCTGTCGCATCGGCCAGCGGGCCGTGGTGCACAGCGGGGCCGTGATCGGCGCCGACGGATTTGGCTTTGCCCCGGCCGCTGGGCGCTGGGAAAAAATCGAACAACTGGGCGCGGTGAGGATTGGCGACGACGTCGAGATTGGCGCCAACACCTGCATCGACCGCGGCGCCCTGGAAGACACCGTGCTTGAGGACGGCGTCAAGCTCGACAACCTGGTGCAGATCGGTCACAACGTGCGTGTGGGCGCGCACACCGCCATGGCCGGCTGCGTGGGCGTGGCCGGCAGTGCCGTCATCGGGGCCCATTGCACCATCGGTGGCGGCGCCGTCGTGCTGGGTCATTTGCGCCTGGCCGACCATGTGCACATCTCGGCCGCATCGGTGGTCACCCGTTCCATTTTGCGGCCCGGGCAGTACACCGGCCTCTTCCCGATCGACGACAATGCGGCCTGGGAGCGCAACGCCGCCAGCCTCAAGCAGCTGGCGCGGCTGCGCGATCGCCTGCGCCAGCTTGAAGCCTTATTGCCCCCGTCCGAGTCCGACCCCTCATGATGAACATTCACCAGATCCTCAAACAACTGCCGCATCGCTACCCCATTTTGCTGGTCGACCGGGTCATCGAGCTGGAAAAAGGCGTGCGCATCAAGGCGCTCAAAAACGTCACCATCAACGAGCCGTTTTTCGAGGGCCACTTCCCGCACCGCCCGGTCATGCCGGGCGTGCTGATGCTCGAGGCGCTGGCGCAAGCGGCCGCCTTGCTGGCTTTTGATGCGCTGGGCGCCACGCCCGACAGCCGCAGCGTCTATTACTTTGCCGGCATCGACGGCGCGCGCTTCAAGCGCCCGGTCGAGCCAGGCGACCAACTGGTGCTGGATGTGCAGCTCGACCGCATGCGCGCTGGCATCTTCAAGTTCAAGGCGCGCGCACTGGTGGGCGAGGAGCTCGCCTGCGAGGCCGAGCTGATGTGCACCATGCGCACGGTGGAGTAAGCCCCATGGCCCGCATCCACCCCACCGCCCTGGTCGACCCGGCGGCCCGCCTGCACGAGAGTGTGGAGGTGGGTGCCTACAGCATCATTGGCCCGCATGTGCAGATCGGTGAGGGCAGCACCATCGGTTCGCACAGCGTGATCGAGGGCCACACCACCATCGGCCGCGACAACCGCATCTTCAGCCATGTGAGCCTGGGCGCGGCCCCGCAAGACAAAAAGTACGCAGGCGAGCCGACCCAGCTGGTGCTGGGCGACCGCAACACCGTGCGCGAGTTCTGCACCTTCAACACCGGCACCGTCAGCGGCGGCGGCATCACCAGCGTCGGCCATGACAACCTGTTCATGGCCTATGTGCACCTGGCGCACGACTGCCACATCGGCAGCCACACGATTTTTGCCAACAACTCGCAGCTGGCGGGGCATGTCGAGGTGGGCGACTGGGTGATCCTGGGCGGCTTTACCGTGGTGCGCCAATTCATCCGCCTGGGCGCGCACAGCTTCACGGCCATGTGCGCCTTGCTGTTTGCCGACCTGCCGCCCTATGTGACCTGCCAGGGCCAGCCGGCCGATGCGCGCACCGTGAACGCCGAAGGCCTGCGCCGACGCGGCTTCTCGCCCGAGCGGATTGCGGCGGTGCGGGCCATGTACCGCCTGCTGTACCGCCAGGGCCTGTCGCTGCAAGAGGCACAAGCGGCCATGCAGACCCTGCGGACCGAGCGCCCTGAAGCCGCGGCCGACATCGACCTCATGCTGAATTTCCTGGCCGGCAGCAAGCCGCGCGTGGGCATTGTGCGCGGCCGTGCCCGTGCGGCATCCGAGGACTGAGAACCACCGGCAGCGCCACGGCGCTGCCGCAACATGAGGAGGGCGCTGTGGCCCGTTTGCGCTGTGCGGTGATTGGGGTGGGGTACCTGGGGCGGTTTCATGCCCAGAAGTACGCCATGCTGGACGATTGTGAGCTGGTGGCGGTGGTCGACACCCGGCCCGAGCAGGCGCAGGCATTGGCCCAGAGCCTGAACTGCCAGGCCCTCACCGACTACCGGGACCTGATCGGTCGGGTCGATGTGGTCAGCGTGGTCGTGCCCACCCAGGGCCACCACGAGGTCTGCGCCGCCTTGCTGCGCGCCGGCATCCATGTGCTGGTCGAAAAGCCCATCACCACCACCTTGGCCCAGGCCGATGAGCTGATCGCGCTGGCCCGCCAGGCCGGGGTGCTGCTGGCGGTGGGGCATCTGGAGCGTTTCAACCCCGCGGTGCAGGCCTTGCTGCCGCACCTGCAGGCGCCGCGCTTCATCGAAAGCGTGCGCCTGGCGCCCTACAAGCCCCGCGCCACCGATGTGTCGGTCTTGCTCGATCTGATGATCCACGATGTTGACCTGATCCTGACCCTGGCCGGCAGCGAGCCGGTGCAGGTGGACGCCAGCGGCGCGCGCGTGCTGACGCAGGACATCGACATTGCCAATGCGCGCATTCGCTTTGCCAACGGCTGCGTGGCCAACATCACGGCCAGCCGGGTGAGTGCCAAGAGCGAGCGCAAAATGCGCGTGTTCCAGTCGCAAGCCTGTTTCTCGCTCGACCTGGGCCAACGCAGCCTCACGCGCTACACCAGTGCCGAGGGGCCCGAGCCCGGCATCCAGAGCACGCCGCAGCAGTTTGGCGAGGCCGATGCCCTGTTGGCCGAGATCACCGACTTTGTGCAATGCGTGCGCAGCGGTCGCACGCCCAAGGTGCCGGGCGAGGCCGGGCGCCATGCCCTGGAGGTGGTGCAGCGCATTGCGCAAGCCACCGAACTGATTTCCTGATGCAAGAAAAGAGATCCCCATGACGATCCCCATGGTTGACCTGGTGACCCAGTACCAAAGCCTGCAGTCGGTGATTGCGCCTGCGCTGGCGCAGACCCTGCAAAACGCCCAGTTCATCCTGGGCCCCAATGTGCAGGCCTTCGAGAAAGAAGCCGCGCAGTACCTGGGCGTGCCGCACGCGGTGGCGGTCGCCAACGGCACCGACGCCCTGCACCTGGCCTTGCTGGCCGCCGGCATCGGCCCGGGCGACGAGGTCATCACCCCGCCCTTTACCTTCATCGCCACCGCCGAGGCGATTGCCTATGTGGGCGCCAAGGCGGTGTTTGTCGACATCGACCCCGCTACCTACAACCTCGACCCCCAGGCGGTCGAGCGCGCCATCACCCCGCGCACGCGCGCCATCCTGCCGGTGCACCTGTTTGGCCAGCCGGCCGAGATGGGCGCGCTGCTGGCCCTGGCCAAGGCGCACCAGCTGCGCCTGATCGAGGACTGCGCGCAGTCCTTTGGTGCCGAGACCCTGGGACGCAAGACCGGCGCCCTGGGCGACATTGCCGCCTTCAGCTTCTTTCCCAGCAAAAACCTGGGCTGCTATGGCGACGGGGGCATGGTCACCACCGCCAACGACGAGATGGCCGAGCGCCTGCGCATGCTGCGCAACCACGGCAGCAAGGTGCGCTACTACCACGACATCATTGGCTACAACAGCCGGCTCGACGAGATCCAGGCGGTGGTGCTGCGCGCCAAGCTGCCGCACATCGACACCTACAACCGCGAGCGCCGCCGCGTGGCGCACCGCTACAACGCCGGCCTGCGGGGTCTGCCGGTGGTGACCCCGCACGAGGACGCGCGTGGCCTGCATGTGTACCACCAGTACACCATCTTGCTCGACGACCGTGCCAAGGTGGAGGCTGCGCTCAAGGCCGCGCAAATCGCCTGCGCGATTTACTACCCGGTGCCCCTGCACAAGCAGGCCGTGTTTGCCGAAATCTCGCAAGGCGTCTCCTGCCCGGTGTCGGAGTCGGTGGCCGAGCGCTGCCTGTCGCTGCCGATCTACCCGGAGCTGGCCAACGAGCAGGTCGACCAGATCTGCGCCGTCATCCGCGCAGCGCTGCAGGCCTGAGGCAGGACAAGGCCAGACGCATCGCATGACCGCGCTTGACGACGACGACCGCTCCGTCCGGCCGCTGCGGCTGGCGTTGGTATGCGCCGAGCGCTCGGG
>JBEBDJ010000148.1:0-6146 GCA_041157045.1 Pseudomonadota bacterium | reverse complement strand
AAGGGGGCCGCAGCGTCCTTGGCCGCCAACTGCGGCATGGTATCGACCGGCCACGGCCAGGCAATGCCCACCGCCGGGTCGTTCCAGCGCAGACTGCGCTCGTGCGCAGGCGCCCAGTAGTTGGTGGTCTTGTACAAAAAGTCGGCGCTGTCGCTCAAGACCAGAAAGCCGTGCGCAAAGCCCGGCGGCACCCACAGCTGGCGCTGGTTCTCGGCGCTCAGATGCACCCCCGCCCACTGGCCAAAGCGCGGCGAGTCGCGCCGAAGGTCCACCGCCACATCAAACACCTCGCCCTGCGCGACCCGCACCAGCTTGCCCTGCGCTTGCTGGATCTGGTAGTGCAAACCGCGCAACACACCGCGCGCGGAGCGGCTGTGGTTGTCCTGCACAAAGGCGGTGCGCACGCCGGTGGCCTGCTCGAAATCGCGCTGGTTGAAGCTTTCGAAGAAAAAGCCCCGCGCATCGCCAAACACCTTGGGCTGCAGGATCAGCACCTCGGGCAGGGCCGTGGGCTGTGCGTCAAACGGCATGGCCAACCCCGCGCTGCGCCAGCCAGCGGGCAAAGTCCGCGCCCACCTCGGGATGCTGCAAGCCCAGGTCGACGGTGGCCCGCAAAAAACCGATCTTGCTGCCGCAGTCGTAGCGGTGCCCACGGTAGCGGTAGGCGATCACCAGCTCGCGCTCGGCCAGTGCGGCAATGCCATCGGTCAGCTGCACCTCACCGCCCACCCCGGGGGCCTGGTGGGCCAGCAGCTCAAAAATCTTGCCACTGAGCACATAGCTGCCCGCCACCCCCAGGGTGCTGGGGGCCTGATCGGGCGAGGGCTTCTCGACAATCTGCTGCACACGCACCAGGTCGTCGGCCAGGCGCTCGCCCGCCACAATGCCGTATTTGCGGGTATCGGCCAGGGGCACGTCCTGCACCGCCAGCACGCTGCCGCCCAGGCGGGCGTGCACATCCACCATCTGCTTGAGTACGGGCGGTTCGCCCACCATCAGGTCGTCGGCCAGCAGCACCGCGAAGGCCTCCTCGCCCACCAGGGCGCGCGCGCACAGCACCGCATGCCCCAGGCCCAGGGCCCGCGGCTGGCGCACATAGGTGCAGACCATGTCGTCGGGGGCAATCGAGCGCGCCACCTGCAAGAGCTCGTGCTTGCCGGCGGCTTCGAGCTCGCTTTCCAATTCATAGGCGGTGTCGAAATGGTCCTCGACGCTGCGCTTGGTGCGCCCCGTCACAAAAATCATTTGCCGCACGCCAGCGGCGTACGCCTCCTCCACCGCGTACTGGATGAGGGGTTTGTCAACCACCGGCAGCATTTCCTTGGGCGAGGCCTTGGTGGCGGGCAGGAAACGGGTGCCCAGACCGGCGATGGGGAACACAGCTTTGCGGATCATCAGAGCAAACTCATCAGGTAACGGCCGTAGCCAGATTTGAGCAAGGGGTCGGCCAGGGCACGCAATTGCGCCGCATTGATCCAACCCTGCTGATAGGCAATTTCCTCGGGACAAGCCACCATCAGGCCCTGGCGCTTTTGCAAGGTGGCAATGAAACCAGCGGCTTCAAGCAGGCTGTCGTGCGTGCCGGTGTCGAGCCAGGCATACCCACGCCCCATGATCTGCACATCGAGCTGGCCTTGCTGCAGATACACCGCGTTGACATCGGTGATCTCCAACTCGCCGCGCGCCGAAGGGCGGATCGAGGCGGCGATGTCGCACACCTGCTGGTCGTAAAAATACAGGCCCGTGACCGCGTAGTGGCTTTTGGGCTGCACGGGCTTTTCTTCGATGCTGATGGCGCGCTGCTGCGCGTCAAATGCCACCACCCCATAGCGCTCGGGGTCGTGCACCCGGTAGGCAAACACCGTGGCCCCATCGGGGCGCTCATCTGCCCGGCGCATCAACACCGGCAGGTCGTGGCCATAAAAAATATTGTCGCCCAGCACCAGGGCCGACGGGGCACCGGCCAGAAAGTCGCGCCCAATCAGAAAGGCCTGCGCCAGGCCCTCAGGGCGGGGCTGCACCGCGTACTCGATGCGCATGCCCCAGCGCGATCCGTCGCCCAGCAAGGCGGCAAAGCGGGGGGTGTCCTCGGGGGTGCTGATGAGCAGCACCTCGCGGATGCCCGCCAGCATCAAGGTGGTCAGCGGGTAGTACACCATGGGCTTGTCGTAGACGGGCATGAGCTGCTTGCTCACCGCCTGCGTCACCGGGTACAGGCGCGTGCCCGAGCCCCCCGCCAAAATGATGCCTTTGCGATCTTGCGTCATGACTTCATTATCAAGCATATAACAATCGAATTTCAGGCTTTGGGCTTGAAGGCCAACACCGCATAGTCCTGCGGGCCGCAAAGCAAGCCATTGAGGCGGTTGGTCAGGTCGTCTCGAACGATGAACTGGTCTTGTGGCGGATAAGGGTTGCTGCGCACGATCTGCACATCGCTGAACCCATGGTGCTGCAGCAGGAACTGCAGGCTCGACGGCGTGACCGGGTGGCGGTGCGTGGGGTCGTGGTAGAAGGTGTGGCTGCCCACCAGTGGGTTCTCGGGATTGGGGGTCTCGAGCAAAATGCCCCCGCCAGGCTGCAGCACGCGGGCCGCCTGTTCGATGAGCTGGAACAGATCGGGGAAGGGCAGGTGCTCGATCAGGTGAAACGCGCTGAGCGCAGCAATCTGGCCATCGCCACAGGCCTGCAACCAGGCCAGGGCATCCGTCTGGCTGACGGGCAGCCCTGCCGACCGGCATTGGGCCACAAAGCCGGGATGGCGCTCCACGCCCTGCACGCTGCGCCCCTGTTGACGCAGGTGCTGCAACCACTCGCCCCGGCCACAGCCCAGGTCCACACAGGGCGCGCCAGATTCCTGGGGCAGCCGATCGATCCAGCCCTGGTAATTCGAAAAATGGGCGTCCCAGTCCAGGCCTTCGCCGCGAAAATACGCCTCAAAGGCCTGGTAATAGTCGGTCAGTTGGTCGGCCAGCGCAGAGGTGGCGGGCAAGCCCACCTCACGGCCCAGACGAGAGAGTTCGCGCGCTTGCGCCTCCAGTTGGCGAGCTTGTTGGCCCATGTGCTCGCTCACGCCATGAAGCCCTTGGGTGGTCCATCGCATCTGGGCCGCCAACGCTTGAATCAGCACCGCCTGGTGCAGGCGTCGGCCCCACCAGGACCGTGCGCGCCGGGCCCCCAAGCGCTGAAAGCCACGCTCGATGCGCAGACCCATGGCAAGTTCGCGGGGCCAGGCGGGCCAGTGCGCATGCGGTGCCGCTCGGCGCATCTGATCAAGCCACAACAAACGCGAGCCACCGGCCAGGGCGTCCCTGGCTTGCTGGCGCTGCTGATCACTGGGTTGGCCCACGCCCGCATGCTGCCAGCACGCCTGGGCAAAGCCCTCGTCGTCCAACAAGAGGTACTGGGCCCAGAGGGGATCCAACCAGATCATGTCGGCCATGGCAGTGTCCTAGGCTTGGGAAGGGTTCGTCAAAGCGGCCCGCAACGCAGGCAGCGCCTGGCGCGCCAGGGCCCGCCATTCGTAGCGAGTGGTCACATGCAAGGCGGCGCGCTGGGCCATGGCCTCGCGCTCCTCGTGCGGGCACAAGGCCAGAAAACGCGTCAGGGCAGGCACCAAATCGGCCAGGTCGTGCATGGGCTGGTAATGGATTCCTGGCGACAGATCAAAGCCGCGGGCGCCAAATGGGGTGCTGATCACCGGCAGGCGGTGGGCCATGTAATCCAGGATCTTGAGGTTGCTGCCTGCCCCAGAGACCATGGGATTGAGGGCGACATCGGCTGCCAGGAACGCCACCCGCTTTTCGTCTTCGTCGACCTCGCCCAGCAGGTGCACATTGGCCGGACACGGCTGCCCCCGGAAAAAAAGCCCCACGCTGCCAAGCACCAGGAACTGAACTTGTGGACAGTGGTGTGCAGACGCCAACACCGCCTGCGCCGCTTCGATATTGGGCCCATGCCAGCTGCCGATCAACAAGGCGCAGGGATGCTGCGCCAAGCCCAGGCGCCGCTTCATGTGCGCGCGCAAGGTTGGGGTCACGGGCATCGTGCCAGCGGCCGAGAAGCCGTTGGGCACATCGATCATGGGCGCGCGCATGTCGGGACACAAGGCGCGCATGGCCGGCAGCTCGGCCGGGCTGCAGACCGTGACCACATCCGCGCATTGCAAGGCCCGCTTTTCCATCTCCCGCACCCGTTGCAGCAGGCGCTGACCCGCCTCGTTATCGGGCAGGATGTCCTGCTTGAGGCGCCACTCCAGATTGTGCGATTCGTACAGCACCGGCATGCGAGGCGGCAACAGGGGCAGGGCCACGTCGACCAGGTAGGGCTGCGTCAGGATCAGGGCATCCGAGCGCGCCAGCAGCTTGCGCAGCGCATCGGTGTACGCCGGCGTCTCGTCCATCAGCTCGGCGGCCAGTATGTCGGAAATCGGCACCCCATCGACCTCACGAGCGATCTCATTTTCGCGCTGATCCTGCCCGCTCGTGCGCGGTATGCTGATCTCCATCAGCCCCGGTGCCAGCTCGCGCTCGGTGGCCGGCAGGTGGGAGGGCGAAATGCTCAGCAGGGTGATGTCGGCCTCGCGCGCCCATTCCCGGTAGAGCTCAAAGGTGCGCAATTGCCCGCCCCCGCGCAAGGGGTAGACCGGAAACGTCGACACCGCCGTCCAGTGCGGCCGGCGGGACAAGCCGCCCTCGCGCGCTGGGGGGCTTGGGTGGTGGCCGGGCAGGAAAACCTTGGCCGATGGCGGCAACACGGCGTCGCCAAGCAAGGTCCTGGCCACATGGGGCCAGCTGATGTGGGCCACGCGCGCGCGGGCGGCCTCGCCCATGCGCGCCGCCCAGGCCGGGTCGGCGGCCAGTCGATCGAGCGCCTGCGCAATGGCCGGTGCGTCGGGGGGGCACACACAACCGGTTTCGCCATCCCGCACAAACTCCAGCACCCCGCCCGCATCGCTGACCGTCAGGACCGGCTTGCCGCTGTGCATGGCCTCGATGGTGATCAGGCCATAGTCCTCTTCGTAGGGCATGAAGGGGACCGCCAGGGCGTTGGCGTAATGCGCCAGCATCTCGCGATCGGTGAGCTTGCCCAGAAACTCAATGCGCGGGTCGCCATCGGCCAGGGCCTGCAGATGTGCCAGTTGCGGCCCCTCCCCCGCGATTTTCAGGGGGATGCGGGTCTTGGCGCGGCGCATCGCACGCACCAGCAGATCCAGCCGCTTGGCCGAGTCCAGCCGGCTGGCGGTAAAGAAGAACTCGGACTTGGCGCAGAAAAACCCCTCCAGCTTGGGCGGATGGTGCGCCACCTGCACCGACACCCCTGCGGGAAAGTAATCGGCCCGCTGCGCCACGGTTTGCGAGATCGCCGCATGCCGCTGGATGTGTTGCGGTGACAGGGCCCAGGCGTCGACGGCATGCAGCCATTGCCGAACCCACGGCCCCGGAAAGGCCAACAGATCCGATGGGGCATCGGGTCGATTCAAAAAGACCTGCACCTCGTCCATCCATGGGCCCAGTGGATGGCCCGGATGGGGCATGCGCTGCATCAGGGCCTGCCATTGGCGCTGGGCCTCATCGCGGGCACGCACCTCGGTGGGCAGTCCGGTGAGGGCATAGGTGTCATACAGCCCCCGCAGCTTGTGCTGCACATAGACCGTGTGGCGCGGGTGCTGCACCATCCAGGCCGGGTATTTGGTGCTGATCACCTGGTCGAAATACGAGACGTCCAAATCCAGAAAGCGCCGGTAGCTGTCGACCAGTTGCGGCACATTGCCCTCGGCCGTGGCCAGCTTGAACAACTCGCAATGGTGCGGCGTTTCGTCGTTGAGGAATCGCTGCAGACCCCAGAACAGGTTCTCGGCACCGCCCACCACAAACGGCACGGGGCTCGGGGCAATCAGGGCAATGTCCATGGTGTCAGTCCTGCAGCAAGTGATCGATCACACGATCCCATGAGATATCGAGTGCATCGTACCGCGCGCGACCGGCCTGTCCCATTTCGATGCTCCGCTGGCGCGCGTGCGCCAGCTGATTGATGGCCGCGGCAATGGCTTCGGGCTCTGGCGGACACACATGGCCGTTGTGGCCATCCTGCACAAATTCCAGCACCCCGCCGGAATCGCTGCAGGTGATGACGGGCTTGGCCGA
>JBEBDJ010000147.1:0-6927 GCA_041157045.1 Pseudomonadota bacterium | reverse complement strand
TTGTTGGTCCAGTCCATCTCGGAGACGTGCACCAGGCCTTCAATGCCGGGCTCGAGCTCGACGAAGGCGCCGTAGTCGGCGATGTTGGTGACCTTGCCGAACAGGCGCGTGCCCTGGGGGTAGCGACGCGAGACGCCCATCCAGGGATCGTCGCCCATCTGCTTGAGACCGAGCGAGACACGGTTCTTCTCGGTGTCGAACTTGAGGATCTTGGCGGTGATTTCCTGACCGGCCGTGACCACTTCGCTCGGGTGACGGACACGGCGCCAGGCCATGTCGGTGATGTGCAGCAGACCGTCGATGCCGCCCAGGTCGACGAACGCACCGTATTCGGTGATGTTCTTGACCACGCCGGAGACGATGGCGCCTTCCTTGAGGGTTTCCATCAGCTTGGCGCGCTCTTCGCCCATCGAGGCTTCCACCACAGCGCGGCGGCTGAGCACCACGTTGTTGCGCTTGCGGTCGAGCTTGATGACCTTGAACTCGAGGGTCTTGTTCTCGTAGGGGGTCAGGTCCTTGGTGGGACGGGTGTCAACCAGCGAACCGGGCAGGAAGGCGCGGATGCCATTGACCAGCACGGTCAGGCCGCCCTTGACCTTGCCGCTGGTGGTGCCGGTGACGAAGTCGCCCGACTCCAGGGCCTTCTCGAGGGCCAGCCACGAGGCCAGACGCTTGGCGGTGTCACGGCTGAGGATGGTGTCGCCGTAGCCGTTTTCGATCGAGCCAATGGCCACCGACACGAAGTCGCCGACTTGCACCTCGATCTCGCCCTGATCGTTCTTGAACTCTTCGATCGGCACATACGACTCGGACTTCAGACCGGCGTTGACCACGACAAAGTTGTGTTCGATGCGCACCACCTCAGCGGGGATGACTTCGCCCGGGCGCATTTCGGTACGCTGCAGGGACTCTTCGAACAGGGCGGCAAAAGATTCAGACATGATGATCCTTGACCGGACAGGGAAGACGCCGGGCCCCATTGCCTGACGACATGTTCTGTACCGGAGGGGTTGGCGGATGACTCCGCACGGGGGGTTGAACATCCCGGGGGCCAGTGCGCAAGCTGCGCGGAGGGAGCACCCGGGGCGGTTGTCCGGCCGATACACCGGAACCCGGCATTTTAGCCCATTTCAAGGGGGCCAGCCAAGGGGTTTCCCCCTGGGGCGGGCGATCAGGCGCCGATGCGCGCGTCCCACCAGGCCAGCACC
This sequence comes from Pseudomonadota bacterium, assembly GCA_041157045.1. Classification (GTDB taxonomy): domain Bacteria; phylum Pseudomonadota; class Gammaproteobacteria; order Burkholderiales; family Burkholderiaceae_C; genus Limnohabitans_A. The sequence continues at coordinate 5,719 of JBEBDJ010000147.1, read as the reverse complement.
TGCTGCACCGAGTCCTCGATGGAGCGCTCGGTGTTGTCCAGCTGCAGCGCGTCTTGCGCGGCCACCAGCGGCGCGGTGGCGCGCTGGGTGTCGCGGGCGTCGCGTGCCTGCAGATCGGCCAGCAGGGCAGCGTAGTCGGCCTGCTGACCACGGGCCAGCACCTGCTGGTGGCGCCGCGTGGCCCGGGCCTGCGCGCTGGCGGTCAGAAAGACCTTGAGCGGCGCCTGCGGAAAAATCACCGTGCCCATGTCGCGCCCATCGGCCACCAGGCCCGGCAGGCGGCGGCAGGCGCGCTGCCAGTCCAGCAGCGCCGCGCGCACCGCGGGCAGCACCGAGACCTGGCTGGCCCGCATGCCGCCTTGCTCGCTGCGCACCGCCTCGGTCACGTCCACCCCGTCCAGCCAGACCTGCTCGCCGGCAAAGCGCAGGGGCAGGCGGCGGGCCAGCTCGGCAATTTGCGCCTCGTGCGCCGCGTCCAGGGCCAGGCCCGCTTGCAGCGCCGCATGCGCCACCACACGGTACAGCGCGCCCGAATCCAGGTAGTGGTAGCCCAGGCGCGCGGCCACCTGCGCGGCCAGCGTGCCCTTGCCCGAGGCGGTGGGGCCGTCGATGCAGATCACCGGGATGTGCTCGGGGCGGGTCTCGGTCACCGTCCACAGGGTCTCGAAGTAGTCCGGAAAGGTCTTGGCCACGCACTTGGGGTCTTCGATGCGCACCGGCACCCGGTCGGGGTTGAAGGCCGCCAAGGAGAAGCACATGGCCACGCGGTGGTCGTCGTAGGTGTGCAGGCTGGCGCGGCGCCACTGCCCGGCGGCCAGCGGGTGCACGCGGATCCAGTCCGGGCCTTCCTCGACCTGCGCGCCCAGCTTGCGGCATTCGGCGGCCATGGCCGCGATGCGGTCGGTCTCCTTGACGCGCCAGCTGGCAATGTCGGTCAGGGTGGTCGGGCTGTCGGCATACAGCGCCATCACCGCCAGCGTCATCGCCGCGTCGGGGATGTGGTTGGCATTGAGCGTGATGCCCTTGAGCGGCCAGGCCCCACGGCGGATCTCAAGCCAGTTCGGGCCGCTGTCCACCTTGGCGCCCATTTGCTGGGCGGCCTCCACAAAGCGGATGTCGCCCTGGATCGAGCTGGCCCCCACGCCTTGCACCCGCACCCCGGCCTCGGAGGCGATGGCGCCCAGGGCGATGAAGTAGCTGGCCGACGAGGCATCGGCCTCCACATGGATGCTGCCCGGCGACAGGTAGCGGCTGCCGGCAGGGATGACAAAGCGCTGCCAGCCCTCGCGCTGCACCGCAATGCCGTAGCGCGCCAGCAGGTTCAGGGTGATCTCGATATAGGGCTTGGAGATGAGCTCGCCCACCACCTCGATGGTGATATCGCGCTCGGCCGCCGCCAGGGGCAGGGCCATCAGCAGCGCGGTCAGGAACTGGCTCGAGACGTCACCGCGCACGGGGATGGGCTGGTCCAGGCGCAGCGCCGGCTGGCCCACGCGCAGCGGCGGGTAGCCCGGCTTGCCCAGGTACTCGATCTGGCAACCCAGGGCTTGCAGGGCGTCGACCAGGTCGCCAATCGGGCGCTCGTGCATGCGCGGCACGCCCTTGAGCACAAAGTCCCCGCCGTGCACCGCCAGAGCCGCCGTCAGCGGCCGCATCGCGGTGCCGGCGTTGCCCATGAAGAACTCGATGGCCGTGGTCGGCCAGGCGCGGCCGCCCAGGCCCGCAATCGTGACCGAGCTGCCCTGCACATCCACCGCGCAGCCGAGCTGGCGCAGCGCCGCCAACATCACCCGGGTGTCGTCCGAGTCCAGCAGGTCGTGCACCACGGTCGTGCCCTCGCACAGGGCCGACAACAGCAGCACCCGGTTGGAGATGCTCTTGGAGCCGGGCAGGGTGACGGTGCCGGCCGCGTCACGCAGCGGGGGAATGTCCAGAAAAGCGGTGGCGTACATGGTTTAGCAATCTGTGGGCGCGCCGCCCAAACGCCAGCGCGAACGCGTCTGGCTGGCTTCATCGATCAGGGCCGTCAGGCGGCTGCCGTCGTCGTCCTGCATGGCCGCTTCCAGCTCGGTCAGGGCCTGGCGCATCAGCGCCGCCTGCTGCAGCACCTCGGTGCGGTTGGCCAGCAGGATGTCGCGCCAGACGCTGGGGGCGCTGGCGGCAATGCGTGAAAAATCCCGAAAACCTGGGCCGGCCAGCGACAGGAACAGCGCGCCTTGCGGCTGACGTGCCACCGCGTTGACCAGCGCAAACGCGGCCAGATGCGGCAGGTGGCTCACCGCCGCCATCGCCGCGTCGTGCAGGTGCGGATCGAGCTGGCTCACATGGCTGCCCACGGCGGTCCACAGCGCGCGGGCGCGCTCAAGGCCAGCGGGGTCGGTCTCGGGCAAGGGGGTCAGGATCAGGTGGCGGTCTTGGTAGAGCGTGGCATCCGCGTGCGCCACGCCCGCCACCTCCTTGCCCGCCACCGGGTGCGCCGGCACAAAGCGGGGCAGGGCGCTGCCCAGGGTGCGGCGTGCGGCGGCCACCACGTCTTGCTTGGTCGAGCCCACGTCCATCACCAGCGCCTGCGCGTGCAGGTGCGGGGCCATGGCGGCCAGGCTGGCCTCGGTGGCCTGCACCGGCACGGCCAGCAGTACCACATCGGCGCCGCGCACGGCCTGGGCCACGCTGTCGCAGGCCTCGTCGATCACGCCCAGCTGCAGGGCCAGGGCGCGGGTGCCCGCACTGGCGCTGAAGCCGGCCACATGCGTCACCAGGCCTTGCGCGCGCAGCGCCAGCGCCAGCGAGCCGCCCATGAGGCCACAGCCAATGATGGCCAGTCGCTCCACGCGCATGGTTCAGTCACTCACCGGATACGAGCCCAGCACCTTGTAGAAGGCGCACAGCCCTTGCAGCTCTTGCAGCGCCTGGGCCACCGCAGGCTGGCTCACATGTCCGGCGATGTCGATGTAGAAATAGTATTCCCACTGGCCCGACTTGGCCGGGCGCGATTCAAAGCGCGTCATCGACACGCCATGCTTTTTGAGCGGCACCAGCAAATCGTGCACGGCGCCGGGGCGGTTGGGCACCGAGACCACCAGGCTGGTGCAGTCGCGGCCCGAGGCGGGCGGCGTGGCCATGGTCTGCGGCAGGCTGATCACGGCAAAGCGGGTGCGGTTGTAGGCCTCGTCCTGAATGGCGTGGTGCACGATGTGCAGACCAAACTGCGACGCGGCGCGTTCGCTGGCCAGGGCGGCCCAGCGCGGGTTGGTGGCGGCCAGGCGCGCGCCTTCGGCGTTGCTGCTGACGGCGCGGCGCTCGGCCAGCGGCAGGTGCTGGGTGAGCCAGCCCTGGCACTGTGCCAGCGCTTGGGGGTGGCCCATCACCACCTCGATGTCCTGGTCGCCCGGCTGCTGGCGCAGCAGGTTGTGGCGCACCAGCAGGCTGACCTCGCCCACCACATGCACCGGCGAGCGCAGGAACAGATCGAGCGAGCGCGCGACCACGCCTTCGGTGGAGTTCTCCATGCCCACCACGCCAAACTGCGCCGTGCCGGCCGCGGTGGCGTGAAAGACCTCGTCAAAGTTGGCGCAGTAAATCAGGCTGGCGGCGCTGCCAAAAAACTCGATCGCCGCCTGTTCGCAAAACGTGCCTTGCGGGCCCAGCACGGCCACGCGCTGCGGCGCCTCCAGCGCCAGGCAGGCCGACATGATTTCGCGCCAGATGGCGGCCACATGGTCGCCTTGCAGCGGGCCGGGGTTGGCGCGGGTGATCTTCTCGATCACCTGGGCCACGCGGTCTGGCCGGAAAAACGGCGAGCCCTCGGCGCGCTTGATCTCGCCCACGGCTTCGGCCACCTTGGCGCGTTCATTGAGCAGGTGCAGCAGCTGCGTGTCGATCGCGTCGATCTTCACGCGCAGCGCACCCAGGGCATCGGATTGGATGGGTTGGCTGGACATGGCTCAGGCCTGGTTCTGTTCAAAGTCGCGCAGGTAGTCGACCAGGGCTTGCACCCCTTCGATCGGCATCGCGTTGTAAATGCTGGCGCGCATGCCGCCCACCGATTTGTGGCCCTTGAGCTGCAGCAGACCGCGCGCCTTGGCACCGGCCAGAAAGGCATCGTTGCGCGATTCGTCCTTCAAGAAGAAGGGCACGTTCATGCGCGAGCGCCAGGCGGGCGCGACGCGGTTTTCATACAGCGACGAGCGGTCCAGGTAGTCGTACAGCAGCTGCGCCTTGGCCTGGTTGCGCGCTTGCATGGCGGCCACACCGCCCTGGCGCTCCAGCCAGGCAAAGGTCAGGCCGGCCATGTAGATCGCATACGTGGGCGGGGTGTTGTACATCGAGCCGTTTTGCGCCACCAGGCGGTAGTCAAACGCGCTCGGGCACACCGCCAGCGCGTGGCCGATCAGGTCCTCGCGCACCACCACCAGCGTCACACCGGCCGGGCCAATGTTTTTCTGCGCGCCGCCAAAAGCCAGGCCCACGCGCGACCAGTCCACCGGGCGCGAGAGCACATGGCTCGAGAAGTCGATCACCAGCGGCGCCTGGCTGCCCAGGGCCTGCAGATCGGGCAAGGTGTGGAACTCGACGCCATGGATGGTCTCGTTGCTGCACAGGTGCACGTACTGCGCGTCGGCGCTCAGCTGCCAGGTGGACGGGTCGGGCCCATTCACAAAGCCGGTGTCGGCGCTGCTGGCGGCCACCCGGGCCTGGCAGTAGCGCTGCGCCTCCTGGTAGGACTTCTGGCTCCAGCTGCCGGTGAGCACAAAGTCGACCACCCCCCCGCGCGAGAGGTTGAGCGGCACGATGGCGTTTTCGGCCAGACCACCGCCCTGCATGAACAGGACCTTGAAGTGATCGGGCACGGCCAGCAGGCGGCGAAAGCGCTGCTCGGCGTCGTCGCAGATGCTGATGAATTCCTTGCCGCGATGGCTCATCTCCATCACGCCCATGCCGCTGCCGTGCCAGTCGCTCATCTCGGCGGCGGCCTGCTCCAGCACCTCCAGCGGCATGGCCGCAGGTCCCGCCGAAAAATTCCAGGCGCGCGTCATTCGGCCGCGTCCCCGGTGGCGGCGTCGCCCGCATCGCCCGCCGCATCGGTGGGCTCGTTGGCGTCGTTCTCGACAATGCGCTGCAGGCCACTGAGCTTGGCGCCTGCGTCCAGGCTGATCAGCGTCACGCCTTGGGTGGCGCGGCCCAGTTCGCGGATCTCGGCCACGCGGGTACGCACCAGCACCCCGGTGTCGGTGATCAGCATGATCTCGTCGTCGGTGTGCACCAGGGTGGCGGCCACCACCGTGCCGTTGCGCTCGGACGGCTGGATGGCGATCATGCCCTTGGTGCCGCGGCCGTGGCGGGTGTACTCGCCAATCGGAGTGCGCTTGCCGTAGCCGTTTTCGGTGGCGGTCAGCACGCTTTGCTGCTCGTCCTCGGCCACCAGCATGGCGATCACGCCCTGGCCGTCCTCGAGCATCATGCCGCGCACACCACGCGCGTTGCGGCCCATGGGGCGCACATCGTTTTCGTCAAAGCGCACGGCCTTGCCGCCGTCCGAGAACAGCATCACATCGTGCTTGCCATCGGTGAGCGCCGCGCCGATCAGGAAGTCGCCGTCGTCCAGGTCCACGGCAATGATGCCGGCCTTGCGCGGGTTCGAGAATTCATCGAGCGCCGTCTTCTTGACCGTGCCCATCGAGGTGGCCATGAAGACATAGTGATCGGCCGGGAAGCTGCG
>JBEBDJ010000146.1:0-3057 GCA_041157045.1 Pseudomonadota bacterium | reverse complement strand
CAGGATAGAACCGTTTGCCGGTCCAAGAGGTCACTCCCTCGTCATTGAGGTAGGCGGCGATTTGGCGGCAATTCATCCCATTCTTCTGGAGCACAAGAATGCGGTCGATGAGGGCTTGATGGGCTGGGTCAAGCTGGACCAAGGAAGGCGCCTTGGTCTCAACCCTGACTTGAACACAAAGGTTTGCGGACAGTGGGCTTGTGACCCCAAAGAAGGTCAAAAGGAAATTACTCCACCGTCACACTCTTGGCCAGATTCCTTGGCTTGTCGACATCGGTGCCGCGGGCGCAGGCAGTGTGGTAGGCCAGCAGTTGCAGGGGCACCACGTGCAGCATGGGGGACAGCAGGCCGTAGTGCTCGGGCAGGCGGATCACGTGCACGCCCTCGCTGGGCTGGATCTGGGTGTCGGCGTCGGCCAGCACGTACAGCACGCCGCCTCGGGCGCGCACTTCCTGCATATTGCTCTTGAGCTTTTCCAGCAGCTGGTCGTTCGGGGCCACGGTCACCACCGGCATGGCGCTGGTCACCAGCGCCAGCGGGCCGTGCTTGAGTTCGCCCGCCGCGTAGGCCTCGGCGTGGATATAGGTGATCTCCTTGAGCTTGAGCGCCCCCTCTTGCGCGATCGGGTAGTGCGTGCCCCGGCCCAGGAACAAGGCGTTTTCTTTGCTCGCAAAATCCTCCGCCCAGGCCATGATTTGCGGCTCCAGCGCCAGCACCGCGCTCAGGGCCGCCGGCAGGTGGCGCATGTCCCGCAGGTGCTGCGCCTCTTGTGCGTCGCTGCTGCGGCCCTTGACCTGCGCCAGCGCCAGGGTCAGCAAAAACAGCGCCGCCAGCTGGGTGGTGAAGGCCTTGGTGGACGCCACGCCAATCTCGGCCCCCGCCCGCGTCACATAGGCATGCCGGCACTCGCGCACCATGGCGCTGGTCGCCACATTGCAGATGGTCAGGGTCTTGTCCATGCCCTGCGCCTGTGCATGGCGCAGCGCGGCCAGGGTGTCGGCGGTCTCGCCGCTTTGGCTGATGGTCACGACCAGGGTGCGCGGATCGGGCACCGAGTCGCGGTAGCGGTACTCGCTGGCAATCTCGACCTGGCACGGCACGCCCGCCACGCCCTCCAGCCAGTAACGCGCCACGCAGCCGCTGAAATAGCTGGTGCCGCAGGCCAGGATCAGCACCTTGTCGATGGCTTTGAAGGTGCTGTAGGCCCCGTCGCCAAACAGCTCGGGGCTGATGCCCTCCACGCCCTCCAGGGTGTCGGCAATCGCGCGCGGCTGCTCGAAGATTTCCTTTTGCATGTAGTGCCGGTACGGGCCCAGCTCGGCCGCGCCGCTGTGCACCTGCACGGTCCGCACCGGCCGCTGAACGGGTCGGTGCTCGCGGTCGACGATCCAGTGGCGACCCAGCTGCAGGTCCACCACATCGCCCTCTTCCAGGTACACGATCTGGTCGGTCACGCCCGCCAGGGCCATGGCGTCGCTGGCCAGAAAGGCCTCGCCCTCGCCCACGCCCAGGATCAGTGGTGAGCCGGCGCGCGCGCCAATCACGCGGTGCGGCTCGTCTTTGTGGAACACGGCAATGGCGTAAGCGCCATGCAGCTGGCGCACCGCGGTTTTGACGGCCTCGAACAGATCGCCCTCGTACAGGTGGTCGATCAGGTGGGCAATGACCTCGGTGTCGGTCTGGCTGGCAAACACATAGCCGCGCGACTGCAGGTGCGCGCGCAAGGCCTCGTGGTTTTCGATGATGCCGTTGTGCACCACCGCCACGCGCCCCAGGCCAGCGCCCTGCCCCTGCGGACCGTGGCTGAAGTGCGGATGCGCGTTGTGCACCGCCGGTGCGCCGTGGGTGGCCCAGCGGGTGTGCGCGATGCCGGTGCCGCCCACGATGTGCTCGTCGGCCACCTGGCTCATGAGCTCGGCCACGCGGGCGGTGCTGCGCGCCCGCTGCAAGCCCCCGCTGCCGCCCAGGCTGGCCGCGTGCACGGCCACGCCGCACGAGTCATAGCCCCGGTATTCCAGGCGTTGCAGGCCCTGCACCAGCACAGGGACGATGTTGCGGTTCGAGACGGCGCCGACGATGCCACACATGGGCTTGCTCCAGAAGTCAATGCCCAGATCCTAGAGCGATCGTTATAAAATTTTCAGTCAATATCCGTATCAACCTGAAATTTTGATTCACTCAAACCAAGAAATGAATTTTTGTTTCAAAATACGCCACATGATGGAACACAACGAGCTTGACGACATCGACTGGCGCTTGCTGGACCTGCTGCAGCAAGACGCCAGCCTGAGCAATGTGGCGCTGGCCGAGCGGGTGCATGTCTCGCCGCCCACCTGCTTGCGGCGGGTCAAGCGCCTGCACGCGGGCGGCTGGATCGAGCGGCAGGTGGCGCTGCTCAACCCCGACAAGGTGGGCGCGGGCTTGCAGGTGCTGGTGGAGGTGAGCCTGGACCGCCAGGGCGCCGAGCACCTGGACGCGTTTGAGGCGCGCATGCAGGACGCCGCGGCAGTGCAGCAGTGCTGGCGTGTCTCGCCCGGGCCGGACTTTGTGCTGGTGCTGCAGGTGCGCGACATGCCCGCCTACCTGGCGCTGTCGCAGGCGCTGTTCACGCAGGACGCGAACGTGCGCAATGTGAAGGCCTTTTTTGCCACCCGGCGCGCCAAGTTTGGCACCCGGCTGGCGCTGCCCGGGGGCTGAGGCCTCAGGCCTTGGGCTTTTGCGGACGCTGCCAGTTGGGAATGCTGACCTGCTTGCCCCGCGCCACGCTCAAGGCGCCGGCCGGGGTGCTCTTGGTGATGGTGGAGCCGCCACCGACCGTGCCCCCCGCGCCAATGGTGACCGGGGCCACCAACACGCAGTTGCTGCCGATGTGGACATCGGCCTCGATCACGGTGCGGTGCTTGTTGGCGCCGTCGTAGTTGGCGGTGATGCTGCCCGCGCCGTAGTTGACGCGCTCGCCCACAGTGGCGTAGCCCAGGTAGGCCAGATGGTTGGATTTGGCGCCTTTGGCCAGGGTGGAATTTTTCACCTCGACAAAGTTTCCGATGTGGACTTCGG
>JBEBDJ010000145.1:0-11530 GCA_041157045.1 Pseudomonadota bacterium | reverse complement strand
TGGCCCTGCGGTTGCTGATGCAGAACTGCCGCACCTTTTCGAAAAGGGGTATCGCGGCGCACAGGCAGTTGGTTTACCGGGTGACGGGCTTGGGTTGTTCTTGGCCAAGCAGGTCTGCAGGTTTCACGGCATTAGGATACACGCTGAGATCGGGAGCCGTAATCTGTATATGTTGAACGGCATCTTGTACTCAGAGTTTCGGATCGTTCTGCAGTTTTGATGATTAGGCTATCTCAAGTTTCCAGAAACTTGGGTTGTTCGACCTTGCAGCCCCAACAGTTGCTACATGGATCGCACCCCGGGCTCCGCCACGACTTTGAGATCAGCGCGAGAGTGCAGATAGATTCGTTTGCTGCCGGACGACACCCTGAAAGCAAAGTTTGATTTCAGCCTATTCAAGTCATCCCTACTCCAATGCTGTTACTTCCTCCCCATTGAGATTGATGGCGCCACAAAAAAGTCACACCGCCCTTGCGTTCAGAACCTTCTAAAAAGGGTTCAACACTCAACGCGGTTCGTCAGCGCCATCGACCCCCGTGCAAACCCTCATCCCTCCCCTCGTCCAATCATTTAACATATTAAATAAATGCCCCGCCCATCCGCCAAACCCTTCCCCATCACGCATCGCAATTTGCCTCGGCTGCTGCTGCAGGCGCGCGAGGCGGTGATGGGGCATGCGCGGCCAAGTTTGCGGGCGCATGGTTTGTCGGACCAGCAGTGGCGCGTTTTGCGGGTGCTGGGCGAGCATGCGCACGAGCCGCAGGGCATCGAGACCGGGCGGGTCGCACAAGAGGCGTTCTTGCTGGGCCCCAGCTTGACCGGTGTGCTGGCGCGCATGGAGGCGGCTGGCTTGATCGAGCGTCAGCGCTGTCCGCAGGACGGGCGGCGCACGGTGGTGCGCGCCAGTGCGCTTGGCCTGCAAAAGGTGCGCGAGCTGTCGGTGGGCTTTGAGGCCCATTACCAGCACATGGCCGCGCAGCTGGGCCCCAAGCGCCTGGCCACGCTGTACGCCTTGCTCGACGAGTTGATTGCGCTGGAGGCCCCGCACGGGCTGACGGCTTCCGAGGAGAGCGAATCATGAACCAGGCCCTGGGCCATTGGCAGCCAGCCGGCACCGTCTACGGTGGCCTGCTGACCTTTTCGCGCGAATGGGACCTGTGGGCCCCGCGCATGCAGGACAAGCCCTATCTGGCGCCGCCGCGCGCGCCGGTGCTCTACATCAAGAGCGCCAACACCTTCAGCCCGGCCGGTCAGTCGCTGCGGCTGGAAGATGGCCTGACCGAGGTGGCCCTGTGCGCCACGCTCGGGCTGGTGATGGGCGAGGAGGGGCAGGTGCAGGCGCTGGCCCTGCTGGCCGACTGGATGGTGCCGCACGCCAGCTATTTCCGGCCCGCGGTGCGCTGGCGCTGCCGCGACGGTTTTCTGGGTCTGCCCGCGCAGGCCACCCCGGTGGCGCATCTGGGCGACTGGTCGGCGCTGAGCTGGCAGGTCTGGCGCAACGACGAGCTGGTGCAGACCAGTTCGTTGGCGCAGCTGCGCGAGCCGGTGTCCAAGCGCCTGGCCGATCTGCAGGCCTTCATGCCGCTGCAGCCCGGCGAGGTGTTGATGGTGGGCAGCGACTGCCTGTCCGATGGCACGCGGCCCTTGTTCGGGCCGGGCGATCGGGTGCGCATCAGCGCGCCAGGCCTGGTCTCGGTGGAGCAAGGCATTGAACCGGCCAAGGAGGGCATGGCATGAAGCACGCACGTGTGGCCTATGAAGGCGCCATCCACGACGCGGTGGCCCACCCCGATGGCCTGCGCCTGACGCATGGGCCGCATGCGGGCCGCTGTGTGTCAGAGGACGCGGTGGTCTGGCTGCCGCCGCTGCGGCCGCTGGCGCGCCCGCGCACCATCCTGGCCCTGGGCCTGAACTATGCCGAGCGCGCCAGCACGCTCGAGTTCAAGGCGCCCGAGGAGCCGCTGGCCTTCATGAAGGGCGAGTCGTCCTTGATCGGCCACCGCGCCCACACGGTGCGCCCCCCGGCCGTGAAGAACATGCACTATGAATGCGAGCTGGCGGTCATCATCGGTCAGCCCGCGCGGCGTGTGCCGCGTGCGCGCGCGCTGTCGGTGGTCGACGGCTACACGGTGGCCAACGACTACGCCATCCGCGACGACCTGGAGAACTGGTACCGGCCCAATCTGAAGGTCAAGAACCGGCCGGGGGCCACGCCGATCGGGCCTTGGCGCGTGGACGCGGCCGATGTGCCCGATCCGTCGGCGCTGCGCCTGCACACCACGGTGAACGGTCAGCGCACGCAAAGCGGCAGCACCGCCGACATGATTTTTGATGTGCCATCGCTGATCGAGTACTTCAGCCATTTCATGACCTTGTTGCCGGGCGATGTGATCCTGACCGGCACCCCCGACGGCGTGATCAACTGCGTGGCCGGTGACGTGATCGTCACCACCATCGAGGGGATCGGCGCCCTGCAAAACACCCTGGTGGCGCCGCCGGCGCCAATGCCCTCTACAAGCCCCACGCCATGATGCCCATTGCCCACCTGATCGACGGCCGCCGTGTCGAGAGCGACACGCGCTTTGAGACCCTCAACCCTGCCACGCAAGAGGTGCTGGCCGAGGTCTGCGCCGGCGGGGCGGCCGAGGTGCACGCGGCCGTGGCCGCCGCCAAGGCCGCCGCGCCCGGCTGGGCCGGCAAGCCCGCCACCGAGCGCGCGCGCATCATGCGCCGCCTGGGCGATCTGATCACGCGCCACGTGCCCGATCTGGCCGAGACCGAAACGCGCGACACCGGGCAGGTGATCGCGCAGACCGGCAAGCAGCTGGTGCCGCGCGCGGCCGACAACTTCCACTACTTTGCCGAGATGTGCACACGGGTGGACGGCCACACCTATCCCACGCCCACGCACCTGAACTACACGCTGTTCCATCCGGTGGGGGTGTGCGCCCTGATCAGCCCCTGGAACGTGCCCTTCATGACGGCCACCTGGAAGGTGGCGCCTTGCCTGGCCTTTGGCAACACGGCGGTGCTCAAGATGAGCGAGCTCTCGCCGCTGACCGCCGCGCGCCTGGGCGAGCTGGCCCTGGAGGCGGGGGTGCCCGCCGGGGTGCTCAACATCGTGCACGGCTTTGGCCAGGCGGCGGGCGAGCCGCTGGTGGCGCACCCGGATGTGCGCGCCATCAGCTTCACCGGCTCGACGGCCACCGGCAACCGCATCGTGCAGGCCGCCGGCCTGAAAAAATTCAGCATGGAGCTGGGTGGCAAATCGCCCTTTGTGATCTTCGAGGACGCGCAGCTGGACCGCGCGCTCGATGCAGCGGTGTTCATGATCTTCTCCAACAATGGCGAGCGCTGCACCGCGGGCAGCCGCATCCTGGTGCAGCAGTCGATCTACGCCGACTTTGTGCAGAAGTTTGCCGAGCGTGCGCGCCGCATCACCGTGGGCGACCCGCTGGATGAGCAGACCCTGGTGGGCCCCATGATCAGCCGCAACCACCTGGCCAAGGTGCGCCACTACATCGAGCTGGGTCCCAAGGAGGGCGCCACGCTGGTGTGCGGCGGTATCGACCGGCCCGCGTATGCGGCAGAGCTGCCGGCGCATGTGCAAGCGGGCAACTTTGTCTGGCCCACGGTGTTTGCCGATGTGGACAACCGCATGAAGATCGCGCAGGATGAGATCTTTGGCCCGGTGGCTTGCCTGATTCCGTTTCGCGACGAGGCGCATGCGATCGAGCTGGCCAACGACACGGCCTATGGCCTCTCGAGCTATGTCTGGACCGAGAACATCGGCCGTGCGCACCGCGTGGCGGCGTCGATCGAGGCGGGCATGTGCTTTGTCAACAGCCAGAACGTGCGCGATTTGCGCCAACCCTTTGGCGGCACCAAGGCCAGTGGCACCGGCCGCGAAGGCGGGACCTGGAGCCACGAGGTGTTTCTGGAGCCCAAAAACGTGGCCGTGTCGATGGGCGATCACCACATTCCACACTGGGGGGTCTGACCATGGGTCAACTTGCACTGGCCGCCAAGATCACGCACGTGCCCAGCATGTACCTGAGCGAGCTGCCCGGGCCGCGCCAGGGCTCGCGCCAGGACGCGATTGACGGGCACCACGAGATCAGCCGGCGCTGCCGTGCGCTGGGTGTGGACACGCTGGTGGTGTTTGACACGCACTGGCTGGTCAACGCCAATTACCACATCAACTGCGCGCCGCATTTCAAGGGCGACTACACCAGCAACGAGCTGCCGCACTTCATCAACTTCATGTCCTTCGAGTCGCCCGGCAATCCCGAGCTGGGGCATCTGCTGGCCGAGGTGGCCAATGCGCATGGGGTCGAGACGCTGGCGCACGAGCGCACCGCGCTCAACCCAGAGTACGGCACGCTGGTGCCGCTGCGCTACATGAACGCCGACCAGCACTTCAAGGTGGTGTCGGTGTCGGCGCTGTGCATGGCGCATTACCTGAGCGACAGCGCGCGCCTGGGCTGGGCCTTTCGGCGCGCGGTCGAGGACCGTTATCCCGGCAAGGTGGCCTTTCTGGCCAGCGGCTCGCTGTCGCACCGCTTTGCGCAAAACGGTCTGGCACCCGAGTACGCCTTCAAGGTCTGGAGCCCGTTTCTGGAGCAGCTTGACAAGCAGGTGCTGCAGATGTGGGCGCGGCGCGAGTGGTCGGCCTTTTGCGAGATGCTGCCCGAGTACGCCAGCAAGGGCCATGGCGAGGGCTTTATGCACGACACCGCCATGCTGCTGGGCGCGCTCGGCTGGGGCGCCTACGACGGCGGGGTCGAGATCCTGACGCCCTACTTTGGCGCCAGCGGCACCGGCCAGCTCAATGCCCTCTTTGAGGTCACGCCGCAGGACGGCCATGCGGTGCCGGCGCCGGTGGCCAGCCGCGCCGAAGGCTACACCGCCATTTCCACCCGACTCTGAACATGCCGCATCTGGTCATTCTCTATACCGCCCAGCTCGATCAGGAGGCCGACCTGTCGGCGCTGTGCCGGCAATTGGCCGACGCCATGCTGGCGGTGCGCGACGACGACGACCGCCCGGTGTTTCCGACGGGTGGCGTGCGTGTGCTGGCCTACCCGGCGGCCCACCATGCGGTGGCCGATGGTGGCGCGGCGGCGCGCGCGCGCGGCCTGCGCGAGGACTACGGCTTTGTCTACCTGAACCTGCGCATGGGGCACGGCCGCTCGGCGGCGGTGCACGCGCGGGTGGGCGAGCGGCTCAAGGCCGTCACGCACGCGTTTTTTGCGCCGCTGATGGCGCGTCTGCCGCTGGGTGTGACGCTGCAAATCGACGAGGGCCGCGAGGTGTTTGACGACAAGCACAGCAGCCTGCATCCCCTGTTTCGAAAGGATTGACCCATGTTGGACGAGTCCCTGGTGGCCGCGCTGGCGCGCGAGCTGGACGAGGCCGAGCGCACGCGCGTGCCCTTGCGCCATTTCTCCAGCCGCTTTCCGGCCATGACCATCGAAGACGGCTACCGCATCAACCGCGCCTGGATGCGCCTCAAGCGCGCGCAGGGCCGGCAGGTGATTGGCCACAAGATTGGCCTGACCAGCCGCGCCATGCAGCAGGCCAGCCAGATCAACGAACCCGATTACGGGACCTTGCTGGACGACATGCGCTACGACGCCTTGCCGGGTCAGGTGCTCGAGATTCCGCACGCGCGCTTTGTGGCGCCGCGCGTGGAGGTGGAGCTGGCCTTTGTGTTGCGTGCGCCGCTGCAGGGCCCGGACGTGGACGTGGCGCAGGTGCTGGCGGCCACCGCCTATGTGACGCCGGCCATCGAGATCATCGATGCGCGCATCGAGCAGTTTGACCGCGACAGCCGCGCCATGCGCAAGGTGCAGGACACCATCAGCGACAACGCCGCCAACGCCGCCATCGTGGTGGGGGGGCTGCAGGCCGACCCCCTGCACACCGATCTGCCCTGGTGCGGCGCCATCTTGCGCTGCAACGGTGTGGTCGAGGAGACCGGGCTGGCCGCGGGCGTGCAAGGCCATCCGGCCATTGGTGTGGCCTGGCTGGCCAACAAGCTGGCGCCCTGGGGCGAGCACCTGGCCGCGGGCGAGCTGGTGCTTGCTGGCTCGTTCACCAAACCCGTGCCCGCGAAGGTGGGCGATCTGTTCGAGGCGGACTATGGTCCGCTGGGTGTTTTTTCTTTCCGTTTTGTCTGAGGTCACCGGTCATGCCCATGCCCATCAATCCCTTCAAGCAGGCGCTGCGCGAGCGTCGTCCCCAAATCGGTTTGTGGATGGGCCTGGCCCATGCCTACACCGCCGAGATCTGCGCCCTGGCCGGCTTTGACTGGCTGGTCATCGACGGCGAGCACGCGCCCAATGATTTGCGCACCATCTTGTCGCAGCTGCAAACCCTGGCGGCGTACCCGGCCTCGCAACCGGTCACGCGCATCCCGGTGGGCGAGACCGCGCTGATCAAGCAGGTGCTCGACCTGGGCGCGCAGACCCTGCTCGTGCCCATGGTGGACACGCCCGAGCAGGCCGCGGAGCTGGTGCGCGCCTGCCGCTATCCGCAGGCCGATGGCGGCGGCGGGGTGCGCGGCATGGCGGGGGCGCGGGCCTCGCGCTGGGGCGTGTACGAGGACTATGCGCGCCGGGCCAACGAGGAGGTCTGCCTGCTGGTGCAGGTCGAGTCGCGCCTGGGCTTGCAGAACCTGGACGCCATCGCGGCCACGCCGGGCGTTGATGGCGTCTTCATCGGGCCGGCGGATCTGTCGGCCTCGATGGGCCACATTGGTCAGCCGGGCCACCCCGAGGTGAAGGCCGCCATCGACGAGGCCATCGCCCGCATTCTGCGTGCCGGCAAGGCCCCGGGCATCCTGACCCTGGACCCGGCCATGGCACGCCACTACCTGGCGCTGGGCGCCCTGTTTGTGGCCGTGGGCCTGGACACGCAGATCCTGCTGCGCCACACCAGCGCCCTGGCCGCTTCGTTCCGCCCAGGCGCTGCCGCCTGAGCGGCCCCCAGGCCCCTCGCACCGAAGGTGATGCCCATGCTGCCCAAGCCCATTCCCGTTGTGCCCTCCTGCCAGACCCGGGTCCACCCCGACGAGTGGGCCGCGCGCCTGCAACTGGCCGCCTGCTACCGCGTCTTTGCCATGCTCGGCTGGACCGAGATGATCTACAACCACATCACCGTGCGACTGCCCGAGAGCGTGTGCGGCGACGACAAGCAGTACCTGATCAATCCCTTTGGGCTGCACTACTCAGAGGTCACGGCCAGCAACCTGGTGAAGATCGACCTGGCCGGGCGCAAGCTCGATGATTCGCCCCACCCGGTGAACCCCGCAGGCTTTGTCTTGCACAGCACCTTGCACGGCGGCATCGAGGACGCGCACTGCGTCATGCACACCCACACCACCGCCGGGGTGGCGGTGGCGAGCTTGGCCAGTGGCCTGTCGCAAAGCAATTTCTATTCGGCCCAGCTGCACGGCATGGTGGCCTACCACGACTTCGAGGGCATCACCGTGCACATGGACGAGGGGCCCCGGGTGCTGCAGAGCATTGGCCGCAAACAGGCGGTGATCCTGCGCAACCACGGCCTGCTGTCGTGGGGGCTGAACCTGCCACAGGCCTTTGCGGTGCTGTGGACCTTGCAGCGCGCCTGCGAGATCCAGCTGGCCACCCAGAGCATGGGCGCGCCCTTGCCCGTGCCCGAGACGGTGGCGGCGCGCTGCACCCAAGACGCGCTGCAGTTCCATCCCCAGCACGGCGCGGGCTCGGATGTCTTTGAGGCGCTGGTGCGTCAAGTCGATCGCCTGGATCCGAATTGGCGCCATTAAGTATTTAAAAAATGGATTGAAAGAGTGGTTTGTGTTAAATTGGCGCCAGATTGACCCCTGTTTGGAGCCGACCATGACCCATTTGAGCATCAAGGATGTGCCGCCCGAGATGGCCGAGCAGCTGCGCCTGCGGGCGGCGCGCCACCACCGCTCGCTGCAGGGCGAGCTCATGAGCATCCTGGAGCAGGCCCTCAAGGAAGCGCCAACACCGCCGTCGCAGGACTGGCTGACGCAGCAAGCGGGCCTGGTGCACTTGCTCGGCCTGGGCGCACAGGGCCCGGTGCTGCGCCACGGCTGGAAAACGCAGGCCCAGATCCATGCCGAGGCGTGCGCGCGCCACCCCGAGCCGCTGGTGGCGCAGGCCAGCAGCATTGCGCTGATCCGCGAAGACCGGGACCAGCGATGAGCCCCCAGCTGCGGGTGGCGGAGCCCCCGCAACCCTATGGCCTGCCTGCGCTGGTGGTCGACGCCAGTGTGCTGGCCGGCATGGTGTTTCGCGAGGCCTGGTACGAGCAGGCGCGCCATCAGATCGAGGACCGGCACCTGCATGCGCCCCACCTGATCCTGCACGAGATCAGCAGCGTGGCCCTGAAGAAATGGCGCCGCCAGGAGCCACACGCGCTCGATGGACTGGCGCTGGCGCTGCAGCAGCGCATGGACCTGCACTCGGTCGATCCGATGCCCGCTTTTGCGCTGGCGCAGCAATACCAGCTGAGCGCCTATGATGCGGCCTATCTGCACCTGGCCACGCAGCTGCACTGCCCACTGGCCACGTTTGACGATGCGCTGGACCGCGCGGCGCGCCTGCACTGGGTGCAGCTGGGCGGTCAGCCCCCCTAGAACAGAAAGATTTGCATGCGCGACATGACCACTTTTTCCCGCATCACCCTGGTGGGCGCCGGCGCCATTGGCGGCTGGCTGGGGGTTCGGCTGGTGCAGACCGGCGTTCAGCTCTCGGTGCTGGCGCGCGGCCAGACCCTCTCGGCGCTGCAACAGCACGGCCTGCAGCTGCACCAGGGCGGCACGCTGCACCAGGCGCCGGTGCGCGCCGTGGCCGACGCGCAGCAGCTGGGGGTGCAGGACCTGGTGATCGTGGCCGTCAAGGGCCCGGCCATGGCCGAGGTGGCCGCCCAGGTGGCCCCGCTGCTGGGGCCGCAGACGGTGGTGCTCACCGCCATGAACGGCGTGCCCTGGTGGTTTTTGCAAGGCTTTGGCGGGCCGGTGGCCGACCGCGCGCTGGACTCGGTCGACCCCGGTGGGGCGATCGCGCGCGCGCTGCCCGCGGCGCACATCCTGGGCGCGGTGGTGCATGCCAGTTGCTCGGTGGACGCGCCGGGCGTGATCCGTCATCACTTTGGCCAGGGCCTGATCATCGGCGAGCCCTCGGGCCAGGCCACGCCGCGGGCGCAAGCCCTGGTGGCCTTGCTGCAGGCCGCGGGCTTTGAGGCCAGCTTGTCGGCGCAAATCCAGCGCGACATCTGGTACAAGCTGTGGGGCAACATGACCGTCAACCCGGTGAGCGCGCTCACCGGGGCCACCACCGACCGCATTCTGGACGACCCGCTGGTGCGCGGCTTCATCTCGCAGGTGATGCTTGAGGCCCGTGCGATTGGCGAGCGCATCGGCATCCCGATTGCGCAGCAGCCCGAGGACCGGCACGCGGTCACGCGCAAGCTGGGGGCGTTCAGAACCTCGATGTTGCAAGACGTGCAGGCGGGCAAGGCGGTGGAGCTCGATGCGCTGGTCAGTGCCGTGCGCGAGCTGGGTCAGCTGTGCGGGGTGGACACCCCCATGACCGACGCGCTGCTGGGCCTGTCGCGCCTGCAGGCGCGCACCCTGGGTCTGTATCCGCAGGCGGCGGCATGAGCGCTTCGGCGCCTGCCAAGCCCGGCCTGGCCGGGCTGCTGACCCTCTTGCTGGTGGCCTTCATGATGGGGGCCAACCATGTGGCCGCGCGGGTGGCCTTCAACCATGGGGTGGACGTGGTGACCGCGGTGTGCGTGCGCAGTGGGGTCACGGCCCTGGTGCTGTGGGTGATCCTGCGGCAAGCGCAGGTGCGGCTGGCGGCCTCGCCACGCCAGCGGCGCTTTCTGATCCTGATGGGCGTGCTGATTGCGCTGCAAAGCTACTGCCTGTACTCGTCGGTCTCGCGACTGCCGGTGGCGCTGGCCCTGCTGGTGTTCAACACCTACCCCATCAGCACCGCCATCTGCGCGCGCCTTTTGTACGGGCACCGCACCGAGCGCACGGTGCTGCTGGCCATGCCGGTGATGCTGATCGGCCTGGCGCTGGCGCTCGATGTGTCCGGCGCCACCAGCGGGCTGGGGGTGGCGGGACAGTGGCAGCAAATGGGCGCTGGGGTGCTGTATGCCTTGGGGGCCTCGTTCAGTTTTGGCCTGGTGCTGGTGTGGACGCAGCACGAGGCCGCGGCGCTGGACGGCCGCTTCCGCAGCTTCACCACCATGGCGCAGGTGGGGGTGATCACCGCGCTGGCGGCGCTGCTGGGCGATGGTTTTCATTTGCCGCAGGCGGCGGCGGGTTGGTGGGGCCTGGGCCTCTTGACCTTTTTGTACGGCACCGCCTTCACCATTTTGTTTGTGGTGCTGCCGCGCATGGGCGTGGTGGGCAGCTCGCCCATCATGAACGTGGAGCCGGTGTTTGCGCTGATCCTGGCCTGGGCCTTGCTGGGCCAGGCGATTGCACCGCTGCAACTGGTGGGCGCGGCGCTGGTGGTGGGCACCGTCACGGTGCTGGGCCTGCGGCGGCGCTAGCCGCCAGGGCTCAGAGCAGGCGCGGCGTCAGCGCCTGCCCCATGGCCTCGCCCATGCGCACGGGGCGTCCGGGCGTCCAGTCCGGGGCAAAGCGCATCGCGTCGCGCGGCAGCAGCAGCACCACCGTCGAGCCCAGCAAAAAGCGGCCCATCTCGGCCCCCCGGTCGAGCTGCACGCGCTGGTGCTCGTAGGTCCAGCGGCGGATCTGGCCGGGGCGCGGTGGATTGACCACCCCGTGCCAGACGGTGGCCATGCTGCCCACGATGGTGGCCCCCACCAGCACCATGGCCATGGGGCCAAACTCGGTGTCGAAGTGGCACACCACCCGTTCGTTGCGCGCAAACAGGCCGGGCACGCCCCGCGCGGTGGTTGGGTTGACCGAGAACAGGGCACCCGGCACATGCACCATCGAGCGCAGCCGGCCTGCGCAGGGCATGTGGATGCGGTGGTAGTCGCGCGGGCTCAGGTAGATGGTGGCAAACATGCCCCCATCAAAGGCGGCGGCCTGCTCGGCATCGCCGCCCAGCAAGGCGGTGCTGCTGTAGCCGTGGCCCTTGGCCTGCACGATGTGCTGGCCGTCGATGGGGCCACACTGGCTGATCGCGCCGTCCACCGGGCACAGCAGATCGGCCTCTGCCAGGGGGCGAGCACCTGGGCGCAGGGCGCGGGTGAAAAAATCGTTGAAGCTGGCGTAGGCCGCAGGCAAGGGGTCGGCGGCCTCGGCCATCTGCACCTGGTAGCGGGCCACAAAGCGCTCGATGGCCCAGGTGGTGAGGGCCCCGCCTTGCGCACGGGCCAGGCGGCCCGCCAGCGCGGTGAGCGCCTGTTTGGGCAGCAGGTATTGCGGCCACACGGCCATGCGTTCGGCAACTGAGGGGGCGTGATCGGTCATGCCGGCATTGTAGGCACCCCCGGGGCGTGCCCTGGGGGGCAATCGGGCGGACGGGATCCA
>JBEBDJ010000144.1:0-9271 GCA_041157045.1 Pseudomonadota bacterium | reverse complement strand
CCATGAGCTGCTCCGCCCGCTCGTTCGCATCCTTGAGTCCCGAGAGGAACTTCAGGAAGGTGTAGCGGTAGCCCAGGCTCCAGAGCACCGCGCAACGCAGGTTCTCGAACACGCTGAGCTTTGGAAAGATATTGGTGATCTGGAAGCTGCGCGAGAGGCCCATGCGGTTGATCTCGAAGGGCTTGCGGTGGTCGATGCGCTGGCCCGCGAGCAAGATCTCGCCGCTGGTGGGTCCAAAGCGGCCGCTGATCAGGTTGAACAGGGTGGACTTGCCGGCGCCGTTGGGGCCGATCACAGCGACGCGTTCGCCTGGGCGGACCTGCAGGTCCACGCCACGGATGATCTCGGTCTTGCCAAACTTCTTGGTCACGCCGCGCAA
This sequence comes from Pseudomonadota bacterium, assembly GCA_041157045.1. Lineage (GTDB taxonomy): Bacteria > Pseudomonadota > Gammaproteobacteria > Burkholderiales > Burkholderiaceae_C > Limnohabitans_A. The sequence goes on along the minus strand of JBEBDJ010000144.1, from coordinate 8,892 downwards.
TTCAAGGGCGTAGTCGCTCATACGGTCATCTCCCGGCGCTTGATTTCCTTCTCGATCTCTTCCTGGATCTCGCCCCATTCGTGCACATATTGGCGACGCGCCAACTCAAACAGGCCCAGGCCGGTGAGCATGACAAAGGCGGCGCCAAACCAGCTGTCCAGGCCCCGCGCATTGAGCGTCATGCCCATGAATCGCACCTGATCGCCCAAGGCCGAATTGAGCTGCAGGTGGTAGACCATCTCGATCATGGCGCCGGCCCCGGCCAGCATCACCAGCGCGGTCAGGCCCAAGCCCAGGTAGCTGGTCCAGATCTGGCGCAGCTTGCCGTACTTGGCCACCCGCAGGTTCATCATGATCAGGCTGGCAATGCCCCCCGGGGCGTACATCACCATGAACAGGAAGATCAGGCCCAGGTACAAGAGCCAGGCCTTGGTCAGTTCGGACAGCAGCACAAAGGCGATGACCATCAGGATGCCGCCGATGATGGGGCCAAAGAAGAAGGTCGCGCCGCCCAGGAAGGTGAAGAGCAGGTAGCCGCCCGAGCGCGCCGCGCCCACCACCTCGGCCGTGACGATCTCGAAGTTGATGGTGGCCAGGCCGCCCGAGATGCCGGCAAAAAAGCCCGCGATGATGAAGGCCAGGTAGCGCACCCGCTGGGTGTTGTAACCAATGAACTCCACCCGCTCGGGGTTGTCGCGCACCGCGTTCAGGATCCGCCCAAGCGGCGTCTGGGTGAGCGCGTACATGGCGGCCACCGACACAAAGGTGTAGACGGCGATCAGGTAATAAACCTGGATTTGCGGACCGTAGGTGATGCCAAAGAAGGGTTGGCCCACCACCCGGTTGCCCGAAATGCCGGCCTCGCCGCCAAAGAACTCCGAGAACATGAGCGACATGGCAAACACCAGCTCGGCCACGCCCAGCGTGATCATGGCAAAGGGCGTGCCCGATTTGCGGGTGGTGACATAGCCCAGCAGCACGGCAAAGCCAATGCCCGCCACGCCCCCCACCAGCGGCAGCAGGGACACCGGAATGGCCAGGGTGCCCGCGGTGGCGGCATTGAGCGCATGCATGGCCACATAGGCCCCAAGGCCGGTGTACACCGCATGCCCAAAGCTGAGCATGCCGCCCTGCCCCAGCAGGATGTTGTAGGACAGGCAGGCGATGATGGCAATGCCCATCTGCGCCAGCATGGTCACCGACAGGTTGCTGGTGAACAGCATGGGTGCCACCAGCATCAGGAGCGCAAACAGGCTCCAGATGACCCAGCGGCCCACATTGATCGGCTTGAAACGATAAACAGCTTGGCTCATGACATCAGCCCTCGCGTGTGCCGAGCAGGCCCTTGGGCCGCACGATCAAAATCAGCACCAGGAACAGGTAAGGCAGGATGGGCGCCACCTGCGACACCGTGAGCTTGGCCAGGGTGTTGGCTTGTGCCGCTGCCGACAAGGTCCAGCCCATGTCGCGTGCCAGGGTCAGGAAGGAGTAGTCGATGGCCACGGCAAAGGTCTGGATCACACCGATCAGCACCGAGGCCAGGAAGGCCCCTGAGAGCGAGCCCATGCCGCCCACCACCACCACCACAAAAATCACCGATCCCACCGTGGCCGCCATGGACGGCTCGGTCACGAAGGTGCTGCCACCGATCACGCCGGCCAGGCCGGCCAGGCCGGTGCCTGCGCCAAAGACCAGCATCAGCACCCGCGGCACGTTGTGCCCCAGGGCCTGGGCCATGTCGGGATGCGTGAGCGAGGCCTGAATCACCAGACCAATGCGGGTGCGCGTGAGCAGCAGCCACAGTGAGACCAGCATCAGGAGCGCGATCACCATCATGAAGGCGCGGGTGGCGGGGAACGGCGAGCAGACGATCCGCACCGCTGCGTCGGCCGTCTGGCACATGGCCGCAGGCGCCGCGCCCAGGACCCAGTCCATGCCTTGCTGCGAATGGGTCACCAGGGTGAAGGCCGGTCCGCGCAGCATCTCGGGCGGCACGAACTCGACGGCGGTGCGTCCCCAGACCAGCTGCACGAGTTCCAGCACCACATACGACAGGCCAAAGGTGACCAGCAGCTCGGGCACATGTCCGTAGACATGCACCTTGCGCAGGCTCAGGCGCTCAAACAGCGCGCCCAGCAGGCCCACCAGCACCGGCGCCAGCACCAGGGCCGGCCAAAAACCAAGAAACTGATTGAGCGTGTAACCGAAGTAGGCGCCAATCATGTAAAAGCTGGCGTGCGCGAAGTTGAGCACGCCCATCATGCTGAAGATCAGCGTGAGCCCGGAGCTGAGCATGAACAGCAACAGCCCATAGCTCAAGCCATTGAGCATGGAGATGATGAAAAACTCCATCGGAACAGAACTCCTGATGCAGACCAAAACGGGAACATGGTGCCCATGTCCGCAAGACATGGTGCCACCAAGGACAAGCCCACGCGTGGCCTCCCGCCGACGCGTTGACCCATCGCAAAAAAAACAGGCCCGGCTGGATCAGCGCGGGCCTGTGGGCGGCCGTTCCTGGATCAGGAAGGACGCTTCATCTGGCAGCTGGTGGGCGTGCTCGAGACGTAGTTCGGATATTCCTTGACAGGCGCCAAGGTCATGCCGGTGTTCTCAGGGCCGTAGCTGAACTTCTTGTCGGTCTTTTGCCAGACCGTCATGTACAGCGGCTGCTGCAGCTGGTGGTCGGCGCGGCGCATTTCCATCTCGCCGTTGAAGGACTTGAACTTCAGACCCGAGAGGGCCGCAGCGACCTTGGCTGGGTCGGTCGACTTGGCCTTGGCCATGGCTTCGCCCAGGGCTTCGTAAATCCGAACCACCGACTGGGTGTAGAAGTCGTCGTTGAAACGCTTCTTGAAGTCGTCGCGCCACTTGTCCATCTGGCCACCCATGTTGTAGTGGCTGTAGGCGATCTGGAACACGCGGCCCGCACCGCCCTGGCCCAGCGCGGTGGGCGTGCCGGTCACGCCGGTGTAGTAGGTGTAGAACTTGCCGGTGTAGCCGCCTTCGTTGGCGGCCTTGATCAGCAGCGCCAGGTCAGAGCCCCAGTTGCCGGTGATCACGGTGTCGGCGCCCGAGGCCTTGATCTTGGCGATGTAGGGCGAGAAGTCGCGCACCTGGGCCAGCGGGTGCAGGTCCTCACCGACGATTTGCACATCGGGACGCTTGCGCGCCAGGTTCTCTTTGGCGTACTTGGCAACCTGGTGGCCGTGCGAGTAGTTCTGGTTGAGGAGGTAGACCTTCTTGACGTCGGGCTTGTCCTTCATGAAGGTCGTCATGGCCTCCATCTTCATGGACGTGTCGGCGTCAAAACGGAAGTGCCAGTAGCTGCACTTGCTGTTGGTGAAATCGGGGTCGACGGCCGAGTGGTTCAGGAACAGGATTTCCTTGCCGGGGTTGCGCTCGTTGTGCTTGTTGACCGCATCGATCAGCGCACCCGCCACGGCCGAGCCGTTGCCCTGGGTGATGTAGCGCACACCCTGGTCCATGGCGGCCTTGAGCGCGTTCAGGCTTTCGGCGGGGCTCAGCTTGTTGTCGATGCCAATCACCTCGAACTTCACGCCAGCCGGGTTGGTCTTGCTGAAGACTTCGGCAAAGTACTGGAAGCTCTTGAGCTGGTTGTTGCCCACCGGGCCCATCAGGCCAGACAAGGGGTCGATCCAGGCAATTTTCACCGTCTCGCCCTTTTGGGCGAAAGCACCCGTGGCGGCGGCGGCGAGCGTGGCCACGCTCAGGGCACGAATCACAAACTTCATGAGGTTCTCCTGCGTTGATGGGCTGACCGACACACTGTGTCAGCAAGTTGTCAGCGTAAACGCGAACGACCGTTCGTTTCCTCGTGGTTTTCACTAGTTGAAGAGAGAACCGAGGGAAAAACCCGATGGGGTAAATCCCCCGGTCCGCGCCTCAAGCGGGCAGTCGGTAGTCGGCCAGTTGCTCGCGCAGGCGGGTCTTGAGCATCTTGCCGGTGGCCCCCAGCGGAATGGCATCGACGAACACCACATCATCGGGGATCTGCCACTTGGCAATCTTGCCCTCGTAGAAGGCCAGCAAGGCCTCGCGCGTGACCTCGGCGCCGGGCTTGCGCACCACGCACACGATCGGGCGCTCGTCCCACTTCGGGTGGCGCACGCCAATGCAGGCGGCCATGGCCACGGCCGGATGCGCCATGGCGATGTTCTCGACGTCGATCGAGCTGATCCACTCGCCGCCCGACTTGATCACGTCCTTGCTGCGGTCGGTGATCTGCATGAACCCATCGGGGTCGATGGTGGCCACGTCGCCGGTCGGGAACCAGCCGTCCACCAGGGGCGAGCCGCCCTCTTGCCGGTAGTACTCGCTCACCACCCAGGGGCCACGGACCAGCAGGTCGCCGGCGCTCTTGCCGTCGTGCGGCAATTCCTGGCCCTGGTCGTCAACAATCTTCATGTCGATGCCGAAAATGCAACGGCCCTGCTTCATGCGCAGCTTGAGCTGCTCCTCGGCGGGCAGCTTGGTGTGCTTGTTCTTGAGCGTGCACAGGGTGCCCAGCGGGCTGAGCTCGGTCATGCCCCAGGCGTGCAGCACGTCCACACCGTACTGGTCGCGGAAGGTGTTGATCATGGCCGGCGGACAGGCCGAGCCGCCAATGACGGTGCGCGTGAGGGTGCTGAACTTCAGGCCGGCGGGGGCCATGTGGCCCAGCAGCATCTGCCAGACCGTGGGCACGCCCGCGGCAAAGGTCACGCCCTCGGCCTCCATCAGCTCGTAGACCGACTTGCCATCGAGCGCCGGGCCCGGGAAGACCAGCTTGGCGCCGGTCATGGCGGCGCTGTAGGGAATGCCCCAGGCATTGACGTGGAACATGGGCACCACCGGCAGCACCGAGTCGCGCGCCGAGATGCACATCACATCGGGCAAGGCCGCGGCGTAGGCGTGCAAAATCGTCGAGCGGTGGCTGTACAGCGCGGCCTTGGGGTTGCCGGTCGTGCCGCTGGTGTAGCACATGCTGGAGGCGGTGTTCTCGTCGAGCTGCGGCCAGGTGTAGCGGTCGCTGCAGCCACCGATCCATTGCTCGTAGCTGACCAGGTTGGGAATGCCGCTGTCGGCGGGCAGCCGGTCGGCGTCGCACAGCGCTACCCACTGGCGCACGGTGGGGCAGCGCGCATGCACCGCTTGCACGATGGGCAAGAAGGTCATGTCAAAGCACAGCACCGCGTCTTCGGCATGGTTGATGATCCAGACCACCTGGTCGGGGTGCAGTCGCGGGTTGAGGGTGTGCAGGACGCGGCCCGAGCCGCTCACGCCAAAGTACAGCTCCAGGTGCCGATAACCGTTCCAGGCCAGGGTGGCCACCCGCTCCGACAAGCCCAGGTTCAGTCCGTCCAGCGCATTGGCCGCCTGGCGCGCGCGCCGCGCCACATCGGCCCAGGTGTAGCGGTGAAGATCACCCTCCACCCGTCGGGAGACGATCTCGCCATCGCCATGGTGCCGCTCGGCAAAATCGATCAAGGACGAAATCAAGAGACTTTGGGATTGCATCAGACCCAGCATGGAAACGCTCCTGTCATTCAAGTGATGGGGAGCACACATTGTGCACGCACCGGCGCCATGGAATGGCCTTGCGGGGCGCAGGTCCAAGTCCCAGGGGGGACAATTCGGGGCATGACCGATTTGTCTTCTGCGCCCGCCGCAACCGGCCCCTTGGCATGGGGCCGCCGACTGCAGGCCCTGGGCGCGCCCCTGGTGCGCCCCGTGATGCCCGAGCCCATGGCCCCCGCCCAGTGGGTGCACCGCAACACCGACTTGGCCGAGGCGCTGGGCTGGCAGGCCCTGCTGCACGACGACTGGTGCCAGGCCCTGGCGGGCAACGCCCTGCTGCCCGGCAGCACGCCAGCGGCCACGGTGTACAGCGGCCATCAGTTTGGCGTGTGGGCCGGCCAGTTGGGGGACGGCCGGGCGCTGCTGCTGGGCGAGGCCGCGTCTGACGCCGGCCTGCAGGAATTGCAGCTCAAGGGCGCCGGCCGCACCCCCTACTCCCGCATGGGCGACGGGCGTGCAGTGCTGCGCTCGAGCGTGCGCGAGTACCTGGCCAGCGAGGCCATGCATGGCCTGCGCATCCCGACCACGCGCGCGCTCAGCCTGACGGCCAGCCCCGAGCCGGTCTGGCGCGAGACGCAGGAAAGCGCCGCCGTGGTCAGCCGGGTGGCCGAGAGTTTTCTGCGCTTTGGTCACTTTGAACACTTTGCCGCCAACGGCGACCTGGCCACCTTGCAAGCCTTGGCCGACCACGCCATCGCGCACCACCTGCCGCAAGCGCGCGAACGCGCCGAAGGCCTGTCCGGAAATGTCTACGCAGGCCTGCTGCAGGAGGTGCAAGCGCGCACCATGCAACTGATGGCAGCGTGGCAGGCGGTGGGCTTTTGCCACGGGGTGATGAACACCGACAACATGAGCCTGCTGGGCCTGACCCTGGACTACGGCCCCTTCCAGTTCATGGACGTGTACGACCCAGGTCACATCTGCAACCACTCCGACGCCACTGGCCGCTATGCCTTCGAGCGCCAGCCTGGCGTGGCGCAGTGGAACCTGCACCGCCTGGCCGCTGCCCTCCTGCCGCTGCTGCCCAACCATGAACTGGCGCTGCAGGTGCTTGATGGCGTGCCGCAAGACTTTGCCCAGGCCTGGCTCAAGGCACACCGCGACAAGCTGGGCCTGCAGGCCAGCGACCCCGAAGCGGATCCCCGCGCCGACCATGCGCTGATGCAGGACCTGCTGAACCTGCTGGCCGAGCAGCGCATCGACTGGACCATTTTCTGGCGTCGCCTGTCGCGGGCCATGGCGCACAGCACCCCCGCCTGGGATCTCGAGCATGCCGACTGGGTGGCGCTGCGTGCGCTGTGGGCCGATGAGACCGCGCTGCGCGCCTGGCTGCAGCGCTATCAGGCGCGCTGCCAGGGCCTCGCCCCGCAGACCATGGGCCAGGCCATGCTGCAGGTCAACCCGGCCTATGTGCTGCGCAACCACCTGGCCGAGCAGGCCATTGCGCAGGCCCAGGCGGGCGATCCGTCCGAGGTCGCGGTGCTGATGCGCCTGTTGCAGTCGCCGTTTGACGAGCACCCGGGTTTTGAATCACGGGCGGGTTTTGCGCCAGAATGGGCGCGTCATCTTCAGATTTCCTGTTCCTCATGAGCGACCTTCCCCAAACCGACGACGACTGGCGTGCCTGGCTGCGCGCCCGGGGCGCCGAGCCCACCGCGTTTGCCGTGACCCGGCAAGCCGCCACCGAACGGCCCTTTACCGGCCGCTACGAGCAGCACTGGGCCGCCGGACGCTACCACTGCATCTGCTGCGGCGCCCTGCTCTTTGAGAGCGGCACCAAGTTCGATGCGGGCTGCGGCTGGCCCAGCTTCTGGCAAAGCGCCGAACCTGGGGCCATTCGAGAAATCGTCGACCGCAGCCATGGCATGATCCGCACCGAAACCCGTTGCGCGCGCTGTGACGCCCACCTGGGCCATGTCTTTGAAGACGGCCCAGCGCCCACCGGCCTGCGCTACTGCATGAACTCTGCTGCCCTGGATTTCTCACCCGAATGAAGCTGCTGATCGACTTCTTTCCGCTGCTGCTCTTTTTTGCGGCCTACAAGCTCGACGGCATCTTCACCGCCACGGCGGTGATGATGGTGGCCACGGTCTTGCAGACCTGGCTCATCTACCGCATGGACGGGCGCCTGCAAACCCTGCACAAGGTCACCCTGGTGCTGGTGCTGGGCTTTGGCGCGCTGACCCTGGGCTTGCACGACGAGCGCTTCATCAAGTGGAAGCCCACCGTGCTGTACCTGGGCATTGCCCTGGCCTTGCTGGTGGCACAGTTTGGGTTTCGGCGCAATGCGCTCACCTTGCTGCTGGGCGAGCAATTGCGGCTGGCCCCATCGGTGTGGGCGCGCCTGAACGTGGCCTGGGTGCTCTATGCCGTTTTCATGGCGGCCCTGAACGCCTACGTGGCCCATTTCTTCAGCACCGAGTTCTGGGTGTCGTTCAAGCTCTGGGGCTATGTGTTCCCGCTGGTCTTCATCCTGGGTCAGGCCTTCTACATTGCCCGCCACCTCCCGCGCGAGGATCGCTCATGAGCCATGCCCTGACCCTCGCGGCCATGCGCGCCAGCCTGCAGGAAAAGCTCGCGCCGACCCATCTGGAGCTGATCGATGAGAGCGCTGCCCATGCGGGCCACAGCGGCGCGCGCGATGACGGACACCCGAGCCATGTGCGGGTGCGGGTGGCCAGTCCCCTTTTTGCCGGTCGCTCCCGCGTGGCCTGCCATCGGCTTGTGTATGATGCGCTGCAAGCATCGCTGGACCAGGGTTTGCACGCCGTGGCCATCGATCTGGTTTGAACTTTGGTTGTTATTTTTTCCTTTTCCCAGGATCCCTCATGAAGAAGCTGACCCTCACGGCGCTGGCCGTGTTGTCCATGGCCGGTGCCATGGCGCAAAACGTGGCCGTGGTCAACGGCAAGCCGGTGCCCACCGCACGAGTTGAAGCGCTCAAGCAGCAGGTCGAACGTTCGGGCCGCCCGGTCACGCCCGACATGATGCAGCAGATCAAGGAAGAGGTCGTGACCCGCGAAATCTTCATGCAGGAAGCGCGCCGCCTGGGCCTCGAGTCCCGCGCCGATTACCGCAACCAGCTGGAGCTGGCCCGCCAAACGCTGTTGATCCGCGAGCTGTTTGCCGAGTTCCAGAAAAAGAACCCGGTGACCGACGCCGAGGTCAAGGCCGAGTACGACAAATTCGTGGCGGCCAATGGCGGCAAGGAATACCGTGCCCGCCACATCCTGGTCGAAAAAGAAGACGAGGCCAAGGCCCTGATCGAGCAGATCAAGAAGGGCGCCAAGTTCGAGGACCTGGCCAAGAAGA
>JBEBDJ010000143.1:0-3143 GCA_041157045.1 Pseudomonadota bacterium | reverse complement strand
CAGCCGCAGATCTTCAGCGCCGGCAACGACATTGGCGACTTTCTGAACCACCCGCCCTCGGGCCAGGACTCGCCGGTCTTTCGCTTTTTGCACGTCATCGCCTCCTTTGAAAAACCGCTGCTGGCCGCCGTCTGCGGCCCGGCGGTGGGCATTGGCACCACCATGTTGTTCCATTGCGACCTGGTGTATGCGGGCGACAACGCGGCCTTCTCGATGCCGTTTGTGAACCTGGGCCTGTGCCCCGAGGCGGCCAGCAGCTTGCTGGTGCCGCGCATGTTGGGTTACCACCGTGCCGCCGAGGCGCTGCTGCTGGGCGAGCCTTTTTACGCCGAGGCGGCGCTCGAGGTGGGCCTGGTCAACCGCGTCGTGCCGCCCACCGAGGTCAACGCCATGGCGCAGGCGCAGGCGCGCAAGCTCGCCGCCAAGCCCCTGGCCTCGCTGATCGAAACCAAGCGCCTGATGAAAGGCGATTTGCAAGCGCAGGTGCTGGCGCGCATGAACGAAGAAGGCCAGATCTTTGGCCGCATGCTCACCGAGCCGGCCGCGCGCGAGGCCTTCACGGCCTTTGTGGAAAAGCGCGCGCCCGACTTCTCCAAGGCATGAGTGCGCGCCTGAGCGATGAGCAGCTGGCCGCGCTGACATTCGAACCCGAATTTCTGGCCGGCCTGCGCCTCATCTACGAAGAAAAAATCGTCTTCAACAAGACCCTGGGCCTGCGCGTGGACCAGATCACCCCGTTGTCGGTGCAGGCGCACCTGGACATGCGCGATGAGCTGGTGGGGCACTTTGCCTACCACCGCATCCACGGGGGCGTGATCAGCGCCGCGCTGGACGCGATTGGCAGCCTGGCCGTGATCGCCCACCTGGCCGCGCGCCACATGGACGAGCCGCCCATGCGCCGCCTTGAGCGCTTTGCGCGCCTGGGCACCATCGACCTGCGGGTGGACTACCTGCGCCCGGGCATTGGCGAGCGCTTTGTGATCGAGGCGCAGGCGCTGCGCGTGGGATCGCGCGTGGGCACCTCGCACATGCGTTTCCTGGGCAGCGACGGCACCCTGCTGTCGACCGGCACCGCCGCCTACATCGTGTCCTGAGCGCGGGCCCGCTCAGCGCTCGATGGGGCGCGGGCGACCGTCCTCGTCGATGGCCACATAGGTGGTCTGTGCCTCGGTGACCTTGATGAACTGGCCCTGGGTGCGGTAGCGCTCGGCATAGACCTCGACCTTGACGGTGATCGAGGTACGGCCGATGCGCTCGATGCGCGAGAAGAACGACAGGATGTCGCCCACCCGTACCGGCTGCTTGAAGATGAACTCGTTGACGGCCACCGTGGCCATGCGACCGCGCACCACCCGGGCGGGCAGCACCGAGCCGGCCAGGTCCACCTGCGCCATCACCCAGCCGCCAAAAATATCGCCATTGGCGTTGCAGTCGGCGGGCATGGGGATGACCTTGAGCACCAGCTCCATATCGGCCGGGGGGTGGGTCAAGGGGCGGTCAAAAGAGGACATGGTCGGGGTGGGCAACAGGGTGGGGCCTGCGCGACGGGGCGTCGCCTGGGCTTGAGCGAGAATAACCCAAACCAGCGGCCCGCCCCCGGGCTGCCCCAGCGGACCTTCCATGCGCCATCACGCCTCGCCTTCCTCCACGCCCGTGCCCCCCGGTCCCGCCGGTGGTGACATGCAGACCCTGCGCCGACTGCTGCCGTATTTGTGGCAGTACAAATGGCGCGTCATGCTGGCGCTGGCCTTCATGGTGGGCGCCAAGCTGGCCAATGTGGGCGTGCCCGTGCTGCTCAAGGAGCTGGTCGATGTGATGGACCTCAAGCCCGGCGACCCGGCCACGCTGCTGGTGGTGCCGGCAGGCCTGCTGCTGGCCTATGCCGGCCTGCGCCTGGCGACCTCCTTGTTCACCGAGCTGCGCGAGCTGGTGTTTGCGCAGGCCACGCAGGGCGCCACCCGCCACATTGCGCTGCAGACCTTTGAGCACCTGCACGGCCTGAGCCTGCGCTTTCACCTGGCGCGCCAGACCGGCGGCATGACGCGCGACATCGAGCGCGGTGTGCGCGGTGTCGAGTCGCTGATCTCGTATTCGCTCTACAGCATCGTGCCCACGCTGATCGAGGTGGTGCTGGTGCTCACCATTTTGGGCTGGCGTTTTGACCTCTGGTTTGCCGGCATCACCATCGCGGCCCTGGTGCTGTATGTGTTCTTCACCTTCCGCATCACCGAGTGGCGCACCCAGTTTCGCCGCCAGGCCAATGAGTTCGATTCGGCCGCGCACACCCGCGCCATCGATTCGCTGCTGAACTACGAGACCGTCAAGTACTTTGGCAACGAGGCCTACGAGGCGGGTCGTTACGACCAGAGCCTGGAGCGACTGCGCCAGGCGCGCCTGAAGTCGCAGACCACGCTCAGCCTGCTCAACACCGGCCAGCAGCTGATCATTGCGCTGGCCCTGGTGGCCATGCTCTGGCGCGCCACCGAGGGGGTGGTGGCCGGGCGGATGACGCTGGGTGACCTGGTGATGGTCAACGCCTTCATGATCCAGCTCTACATCCCGCTGAACTTTCTGGGCGTGATCTACCGCGAGATCAAGCAAAGCCTGACCGACCTGGACCGCATGTTTGTGCTGATGGACCGCGAGCGCGAGGTCGACGATGCACCCGGCGCCCCCGAGCTGGCCCTGCAGGGCGCGCCCGAGGTGCGCTTTGAGGGCGTGCGGTTTGCCTACGAAAGCGACCGCCCCATCCTGCACGACATCGACTTCACCATCCCCGCCGGCCGCACGGTGGCGGTGGTCGGGCCGTCGGGCTCGGGCAAGTCCACGCTGGCGCGCCTGCTGTTTCGCTTCTACGACGTGCAGGGCGGCCGCATCACCATCGCCGGCCAGGATGTGCGCACGGTGCGCCAGAACAGCGTGCGCCGCGCCATCGGCATCGTGCCGCAGGACACCGTGTTGTTCAACGACAGCATTGCCTACAACATCGCCTACGGCCAGCCCGGCGCCACGCAGGCGCAGATCGAGGCGGCGGCCCGCGCCGCCCGCATCCACGACTTCATTGCGGCCACCCCGCGCGGCTACGACACCCCGGTGGGCGAGCGCGGGCTCAAGCTCTCGGGCGGCGAGAAGCAGCGGGTGGC
>JBEBDJ010000142.1:0-10354 GCA_041157045.1 Pseudomonadota bacterium | reverse complement strand
CTCGGTCACCGTCAGGTGCAGTTGGGCCTGCAACGACGAGCCGAGCTTGCCCTGCGCGCGCACCGTCTCGATGTCCTTGTTGACGATATCGCGGATCTCGCGAATGCGCGCCCACCGCTCGAGCAAGGCTGCATCGGGGGTGCCAAGGTCGCCAAAAGTCTCCAGAAAGACCGATGCCGAGCCGCCAAAATTGGCCCAGGCTTCTTCGGCGGTAAACGACAGGAAGGGCGCCATCCAGCGCAGCATGGCGTGGGTGATGCGGTGCAGCGCGGTTTGTGCGCTGCGGCGCGCCAGGCTCTTGGGCGCGGTCGTGTAGAGCCGGTCTTTGAGCACGTCGAGGTAGAAGGCGCCCAGGTCTTCCGAGCAGTAGACCTGCAGCTTGGAGACCACCGGATGAAATTCATAGACCTCGTAATGGCGCAGGATGTCGGCCTGCACCTGCGCCGCGCGGGCCAGGGCGTAGCGGTCGAATTCCAGCAGCTCGCTGTCGGGCACGGCGTCTCGCACCGGATCGAAGTCGCTGACGTTGGCCAGCAAGAAGCGCAGCGTGTTGCGGATGCGACGGTAGGCGTCGACCACGCGCGCCAGGATCTTGTCATCGATGTTGAGGTCGCCCGAGTAGTCGGTTGATGCCACCCACAGCCGGATGATCTCGGCGCCGAGCTTGCCGCTGATTTCTTGCGGCACCACCACATTGCCCAGCGATTTGCTCATCTTGCGGCCCTGGCCGTCGGTGGCAAAGCCGTGCGTGAGCAGGCCCCGGTAGGGCGCCCGTCCTTCGAGCGCGCAGCCCAGCAGCAGCGAGCTGTGGAACCAGCCGCGGTGCTGGTCGTGGCCTTCCAGGTACAGGTCGGCCTCGGGGCCCTCGGCGTGGAAGGGCGCGCGGTCGTAGGCGTCGCGGTGGCTGCCGCGCAGCACATGGCGGAAGGTCGAGCCCGAGTCGAACCACACCTCCAGGATGTCGGTGCTCTTGGTGTAATGCGGGGCGTCGGCCGCGCCCAGGATGTCCTCTGGGCTGACCCGGCTCCAGGCCTCGATGCCGCCTTGCTCGACGATGTCGGCGGCGCGGTCCAGGATGGCCAGGGTGTTGGGGTGCAGCTCGCCGCTGTCCTTGTGGATGAAGAAGGGCAGGGGCACGCCCCAGGAGCGCTGGAGCGAGATGCACCAGTCGGGCCGGTTGGCGATCATGTCGCGCAGGCGGGCCTTGCCGTTTTCGGGGTAGAAGGCGGTCTGCTCGATGGCCGCCAGGGCCAGCTCGCGCAGCGTTTGCGCGGGCTTTTGCGCCGGGTCCTCGAACACGCCGGTGCCCGCGTCCATGCGCACAAACCATTGCGGCGCCGCGCGGTAGATCACCGGCGTCTTGTGGCGCCAGCAGTGCGGGTAGCTGTGCGTGATGGTGCGGGTGGCCATCAGGCGGTCGCTTTGGCCGATCACCTCGATGATGCGCGGGCAGGCCTTCCAGATGTTCATGCCGCCAAAGAGCGGCAGATCGGCCGCGTACTCGCCGTGGCCTTGCACCGGGTTGAGGATGTCCTCGTAGCGCAGGCCGTTGGCCACGCAGGAGTTGAAGTCGTCCACGCCGTAAGCGGGCGAGGAGTGCACGATGCCGGTGCCGTCGGTGGCGGTCACGTACTCGGCCAGGTACAGCGGCGAGTGGCGGCGATAGCCCTCGTGGGTGTCGTACAGGGGGTGGCGGAAGACCAGGCCACGCAGGGCCTCGCCCTTGGCGCGCGCGATCACATCGCCGCTCAGGCCGTAGCGCTCCAGGCAGGCGGGCACCAGCGACTCGGCCAGCATCAGCACGCCGCGCGGCGTGTCGACCAGGGCGTAGTCCAGCTCGGGGTGCGCGTTCAGGGCCTGGTTGGCCGGCAGCGTCCAGGCGGTGGTGGTCCAGATCACGGCAAAGGCCTTCTTGGCGCCGGCGCCGGGCAGCTCGGCCAGGCCAAAGGCGCGCGCCAGGGCCGCGGGGTCGTTGGCCTCGAAGGCCACGTCCAGCGTGTCGCTCTTCTTGTCGGCGTACTCGATCTCGAACTCGGCCAGGCTGGAGCCGCAGTCAAAGCACCAGTAAACCGGCTTGAGGCCACGGTAGACAAAGCCGCGTTCGATCACCTGCTTGAAGGCGCGGATCTCGCCGGCCTCGTTGGCAAAGTCCATGGTGCGGTAGGGGCGCGCCCAGTCGCCCAGCACGCCCAGGCGCTTGAAATCCTCGCGCTGCTGGTCGATCTGCTCGGTGGCAAAGGCACGGCTCTTGGCCTGCATGTCGTCGCGCGAGAGCTTGCGCCCGTGCAACTTCTCGATGGCGTTTTCAATCGGCAGGCCGTGGCAGTCCCAGCCAGGGATGTACTGCGCGTCAAAACCGGCCAGCTGGCGGCTTTTGACGATCATGTCCTTGAGGACCTTGTTGACCGCATGGCCGATGTGCAGCTTGCCGTTGGCGTAGGGCGGGCCGTCGTGCAGCACAAACAGCGGCGCACCGGCGCGCGCGCGGCGCAGGGCGCGGTACAGATCGGCCTCGTCCCAGCCCTTGACCCAGCCCGGCTCGCGCTTGGGCAGATCGCCGCGCATCGGGAAGGTGGTGTCGGGCAGGTTCAGGGTCGAGCGCAGGGTGCTCTTGTCTTGGGAGTTGTCGCTCATGGTGATCGGTGCAAAGGCAGGGCAGGGGTCGGGGCGAAGCCCGAGGGCGGGCGAAGGGGGGAGGGGCCTGGGGCCCGAACGCGCCCGGCCTGCGGCCAGCGGCGCGCGCCAGCGTCAAATTCGGTCGCGCGTGGTCTGGCGGTGGGCAAACCACTGGCGCGCGGCTTCGCAGTCGCGCGCAATGCCCTCGGTCAGGGCGGCGAGACCGTCGTACTTCAGCTCGTCGTGCAGTTTGTGCAAAAGATCCACGCGGATGATTCTACCGTAGCCCTCTTCAGGCCCCAGGTGGGCGGGCCAGTCCAGCACATGGGTCTCCAGCAGCACCCGGCCGCCGTTGACGTCGTTGGGGTCGAGCGAGGGCCGCACGCCCAGATTGGCCACGCCCGCCAGGGGCTCGGGGCCCAGGCCGTGCACGGCCACCACAAAAATGCCGCTGGCCGCCGGTTTCCAATGCGCAAAGCGCAGGTTCAGGGTGCGAAAGCCATTGCCCGCGCCGGCGGCGCTGGCGCCCAGCTCGCGCCCCAGCTTGCGGCCGTGCACCACATGCCCGCTGATGCTGTAGGGGCGGCCCAGCAGGGCGGCCACATCGGCCATGCGCGCCTGCGCCAGGGCCTCGCGCACCGCCGAGCTGGACACGCGCAGGCCGCGCACCTCGTAGCTGTTCATGCGCGCCACGTCAAAGCCTTGCGCCTGGCCGGCGGCGTCGAGCATGGCGTAGTCGCCCGCGCGCTTGGCACCAAAGCGAAAGTCGTCGCCCACCAGCACATAGCGCACGCCCAGGCCACGCACCAGCACCTCGTCAATAAAGGCTTGTGGGGCCTGCTGCGCCAGGCGCTGGTCAAACGGCATCACCACCACCTGATCGACGCCGCAGCGCTCGAGCTCCAGCAGCTTGTCGCGCAAGGTGCCGATGCGGGCGGGCGCCAGCTCGGGCTTGTTCAGCTGCTGGGCAAAATAGTCGCGCGGATGCGGCTCGAAGGTCATCACGCAGCTGGGCACACCGCGGTGCGCGGCCTCGCTGCGCAGCAGCGCCAGCATGGCCTGGTGGCCCCGGTGCACGCCGTCAAAGTTGCCAATGGTCAGCGCGCAGGCCTTGGCCAGGCCCGGGTGGTGGAATCCGCGAAAAATCTTCATCTGATGGGTCAGCCGGCCCAAGCGGGCCGGTGCTGCCAGAGCTCGTCAACGCCCCGATTGTGACCGAGCCCGACGCCACCCCCTGCGGGGCGGGGTCGGGCGGGGGCCATCAGGCGAACACGCCGGCGGTGTCCTGCATGCGGGCGGACACCTCGCCCAGGTGGTGCAGGGTGTCGCCCCAGCTCATCTCCATCTGGGTCAGCTTCTTGAAGTAGTGGCTGACGATGTACTCGTCCGTCACGCCGATGCCGCCGTGCAGCTGCACCGCTTGCTGGCCCACATAGCGCATCGACTGGCCCAGCTGCACCTTGGCGCGGCTCATGGCCTGGCGGCGCTCGTCTTCGGGGGCGTGCAGCTTGAGGCTGGCGTAGTAGCTCATCGAGCGCGCCAGCTCCAGCTGCATCTTCATGTCGGCCAGGCGATGGCGCAAGGCCTGGAAGCTGGCGATGGTCACGCCAAACTGCTTGCGGGTGTTGAGGTAGTCGGCGGTGATGGCCACCGTGCGCTCCATCACGCCCACCGCTTCGGCGCACAGGCAGGCAATGCCAATGTCCTGCGCCTGCGCCAGCGCGGCGGCGCCCTGGCGCGTGATCAGCTGGGCCGGGCTGGCCGACAGGCGCAGCTCGGCGGCGCGCGCACCGTCCTGCATGGGGTAGGCCTGGGTGCTGGCGCCCGCCGCGCCGCGCTCGACCAGGAACAGCGCCAGGGCACCGTCGAGCTGGGCCGGCACGATCCAGGCGTCGGCCATGTCGCCCACCGGCACCAGGCTCTTGGCCCCATCGATCACAAAACCCTCGCCCTGGGCCTG
Source organism: Pseudomonadota bacterium (assembly GCA_041157045.1). Taxonomy (GTDB): domain Bacteria; phylum Pseudomonadota; class Gammaproteobacteria; order Burkholderiales; family Burkholderiaceae_C; genus Limnohabitans_A. Next base: position 5,778 of record JBEBDJ010000142.1, on the reverse strand, counting down.
GGCCGTGGCGGCGCAGGCCTCAAGGCGGTAGCGTGCCCCGCGCTCTTGATGGGCCAGCACCACCAGGGCCTCGCCACCGGCGATGCGGCCGAGCCAGGCCGACTGCAGGGCGGCCGGGGCATGGGTTTGCAGCAGGGCGCTGGCGATCAGGGTCTGGGTCAGGGGTTCGAGCACGATGCCACGGCCCAGGGCCTCCAGGGTCACCATGGCCTCGACCGGGCCCATGCCCATGCCGCCGTTGTCCTCGCTCACGTACAGGCCGCACAGGCCCAGCTCGGCCATCTCGCCGTAGGCCGCGCGGTCAAAGCCACCGGCCTGCACGATGGCGCGGCGGCGGTCGAAGTCATAGCCCTTGTCCACCCAGCGCGAGACCGCCTCGCGCAGTTGCTGCTGGTCGTCGGAAAAATCGAAATCCATGGGGTTCTCCTCTTAGCTCAGCAGCGTCTGGGCCACGATGTTGCGCTGCACTTCGTTGCTGCCGCCGTAAATCGTGGTCTTGCGATAGTTGAAATAGTTGGCCGCCAGCGGCGCATTGGCCAGGTGCCCGCCAGGGAAGTCGCCTTGCCAGCCGGCGTCCATGGCCTCGAAGATGAAGGGCAGGCTGAAGGGGCCAGCGGCCAGCATCATCAGCTCGGTGTAGCGCTGCTGGATCTCGCTGCCGCGGATCTTGAGCAGGGCGGCGATGTCGAGCGCGTTCTTGCCCGATTTCTCGGCCGACAGCACGCGCAGCACCATCATCTCGAGGGCCACGATGTCGACCTCGAGCAGCGCGATCTGGTCGCGAAAGCGCAGATCGTCCCAAACGCCCTCGGCGCGCGCGATGCGCTTGAGGCGCTCGAGCTCGCGTTTGGCGCGGTTGACGTCGGCAATGTTGGTGCGCTCGTGCGCCAGCAGGTACTTGGCGTAGTCCCAGCCCTTGTTCTCTTCACCGATCAGGTTCTCGGCCGGCACCAAGACGTTGTCAAACCAGACCTCGTTGACCTCGCACTCGCCGTCAAGCAGCTTGATCGGGCGCACGGTCACGCCGGGGCTCTTCATGTCGATCAGCAAGAAGCTGATGCCCGTCTGCGGCTTGCCGGTGGTGCTGGTGCGCACCAGGCAGAAAATCCACTCGCCGTACTGGCCCAGGGTGGTCCAGGTTTTCTGGCCGTTGACGATGTAGTGGTCGCCCTGGCGCTCGGCGCGCGTCTTGAGCGAGGCCAGGTCCGAGCCCGAGCCCGGTTCGCTGTAGCCCTGGCTCCACCAGACCTCGCCACTGGCGATGCCGGGCAAGAAGCGCTGCTGCTGGGCTTCGTTGCCAAAGGCCATGATCACCGGGGCGACCATCACCGGGCCAAAGGGCACGATGCGCGGCGCGCCCGCCATGGCGCATTCCTCTTCGAACAGGTGTTTTTGCACCGCGTTCCAGCCGGGACCGCCAAATTTCTGCGGCCAGCCGTAGCCCAGCCAGCCTTTTTTGCCCAGGATCTTGGCCCAGCGCTGCATGTCCTCGCGGGTCAGGCGCTGTGCCTGGTGCACCTTGGTCGAAATGTCCTCGGGCAGGTTGGCGCGCACCCAGGTGCGCACCTCGTCACGAAAAGCCAGCTCTTCTGGCGTAAAGGCCAAATCCATCGGGATCTCCATCAGGGGGTGTGGACGCTCGGTCCGGAACAGCATCGTTTTTAGCACGGGCGTTCGATAAGTGCCTGTCCATACTGCGACAATCAGGGAAATACCCCCGTTTGTCCCATGAAATCGATTGTCATCCTGATCTCCGGCTCCGGCTCCAACATGGCCGCCATCGTGCGCACCGCGCAGCAGCAGCGTTGGGCGCAGAAGCGGGGCTTGCGGGTGGCGGCGGTGATCAGCAACCGCCCCGAGGCCGGGGGGTTGGGCTTTGCGCGCGAGCAGGGCATTGCCACCGACGTGGTCGACCACAAGGCCTACCCCGACCGGCCTACCTTCGAGGCCGCGCTGATCGAGGCCATCGATCGGCACCAGCCGGCGCTGGTGGTGCTGGCCGGCTTCATGCGCATCCTGACCGCCGGGTTTGTGGGCCACTACCAGGGGCGCTTGCTCAACATCCACCCCTCATTGCTGCCCGCCTTTGCGGGCCTGCACACGCACCAGCGGGCCATCGACATGGGCTGTCGCTATGCCGGGGCCACGGTGCACGAGGTCACGCCCGAGCTCGACCATGGGCCCATTCTGGCGCAGGCGGTGGTGCCGGTGCTGCCCGGCGACGACGCCCAAGCGCTGGCGGCGCGTGTGCTGTCGCAGGAACACCGCATCTACCCGCAGGCGGTGGCCGAGTTCGCCGCGCGCCTGCCCTAGCGCAGCAAGGCGCGCCTGCTCTGGCGCGCCCCGGCACGCGCAGCCCCTGGGCGGGGCTCAGTCCACGCGTGCGCCGCTGGCCTTGACCACGGTCTGGTACTTGGCCAGCTCGGCCTTCATGAACTCGCCAAACTGCTCCGGGCTGGTGGGCACCGGCTCGGCCAGCAGCTGCGCAAAGCGCTGGCGCGTTTCGGCGGCGCGCAGTGCGTCGGTGAAGGCCTTGTTCAGGCGCTCGAGCACCTCGCGCGGCGTGGCCGCGGGGGCCACCAGGCCCCACCAGGTGTCGATCGAGAAACCCTTGAGCGTTTCGTTGATGGCGGGCACATCGGGCAGGGCGGGGCTGCGCTGCAAGGTGGTCACCCCCAGCGCGCGCAGCTTGCCCGAGCGGATGTTGGCGGCCGCCGTGGCCAGGTTGTCGATGTTGAAGTCCACCTGGCCCGACAGCAGCGCCAGCTGCGCCGGGTTGCCGCCGTTGTAGGGGATGTGGACCGCGAAGATGCCGGCGTCGCGCTTGAACATCTCGCCCGCCAGGTGGCCGGCGCTGCCGTTGCCGCCCGAGCCGTAGTTGAGCCGGCCCGGGTTGGCGCGCGCATAGGCGATCAGGTCGGACAGCGTGCGGATGGACAGGCGGTCGGCGGTCTCGGCGTTCATGACCAGCACATTGGGCACGCGCAGCATCTGGGTGATGGGCGCAAAGTCACGCGCCGCGTCGTAGGGCATGCGGGCAAACAGCCAGGGGTTGATGGCATGCGTGGCCACCGCCGCGATGCCAATCGTCAGACCGTCCGGCGCGGCCTTGGCCACCAGGTCGGCGCCCAGGTTGCCGCCCGCTCCCGGCCGGTTGTCGATCACCACCGGGCCCAGCACCGGCTGCACCCGCTCGGCCAGGGCCCGCGCGGTCACGTCGATGGGGCCGCCGGCCGCGTAGGGCACGATCAGGCGGATCGGGCGCGCGCTGCCCTGTGCCATGGCGCGCGGCAACAGGCCCAGGGCCAGGGTGGCTTGCAAAACGGTGCGGCGGGTGTGCATGGGCGATCTCCTTGGGGTCGTCAGGCTTGGGCCTTGTCGGCCTCGCTGGTGAAGCTGTCGGCAAAAAAGGCCTCGTCGGGCAGACCGGCCTGGGCGTAGTCGCGGCGGGCCGAATCGACCACGATGGGCGCGCCGCAGGCGTACACCTCGTGGCCCGACAGATCGGCCAGGTCCTCCAGCACCGCGCGGTGCACAAAGCCGGTGCGGCCTTGCCAGCCGTCCTCGGGCAGGGCGTCGCTGATGACCGGCACATAGCGCAGCCAGGGCAGCTCGGCCTGGCGCTCGCGCACCCAGCTGTCCATGTACAGATCGGCCGGGCGGCGGCCGCCCCAGTACAGCGTGGCCGGGCGCGCAATGCCCTGGTGCTGCATGTGCTCGATCAAGGCCTTGATGGGGGCAAAGCCCGTGCCCGATGCCAGCAGCACCATGGGCTTGTCGCTGTCCTCGCGCAGATAGAAGCTGCCAAACGGCCCTTCGGCGCGCAAGATGTCTTTTTCCTTGAGCGTCGTGAACACCTGGTCGGTGAATTTGCCGCCGGGCAGGTGGCGGATGTGCAGCTCGATCTGCGGCTGCGCGGCCAGGGTGTGCGGCGCGTTCGCCATGCTGTAGCTGCGCCGCGCGCCGTCGCGCAGCAGGATGTCGATGTACTGACCGGCGCGGTAGCGCAGGGGGTCGGTGGCCGGCACCTGCAGGCGCACCACCATCACATCGTGCGAGGCGCGCGCCAGCTGGCTCACGCGCACCGGCAGTTTTTTCACCGGCAGGCCGCCTTCGGCGCTGACCTGGCGCGACTCCAGCACCACATCGCTGGTCGGCCGGGCGCAGCAGGCCAGCACCAGGCCCGCCGCCAATTCCTGCGCCGACAGGGCTTTTTCCTGGTGCGGGCCGTGCACCACCTCGCCCGAGACCTTGCGGCACTTGCACGAACCGCAGGCGCCGTCCTTGCAGCCATAGGGCAACCCCACCCCTTGGCGGATGCCGGCGGCCAGCACGGTCTCGCCCTCTTCAACCACAAAGCGGCGGCCGCTGGGCTGGACCTCGATCGTAAAGCTCATGTTTTGGGTATCCTTGGCAAATCCAACAATTCTTGCAAACCCGATTTTGCCTTCAAACCAGACCCCCCTCGGCGCGCGACCGGCGCGCTTTCGGCGCCAGCGCATCTTGCTGGTCGGTTGCGGCGATGTGGGCTTGCGGACCGCTGCCGTCCTGGGCGCGCCCGAACGCCGCCGTGTGCACCTGATGGCGCTGACCTCGTCGCCCGAGCGGGTGCGCCTGCTGCGCGCCTGCGGCATCACCCCCTTGCAAGGCGACCTGGACCAGCCGCGCACCTTGCGCCGCCTGGCCGGCCTGGCGCACCGGGTGCTGCACCTGGCCCCGCCCGAGCAAACCGCGCGCGGCCGGGCCAGCGACCCGCGCACCTTGGCGCTGGCCCGGGTGCTGCGCCAGCGCACCCCGCCGCAGGCCCTGGTCTATGGCTCGACCACCGGGGTGTATGGCGATTGCCAGGGCGAGCTGGTGCACGAAACCCGCCCCCTGCGACCGCAAACCGCGCGCGCCCAGCGCCGGGTGGACGCCGAAGGCGCGGTGCGCTGGCTGGGCCGCAGCGGCGTGCGCAGCAGCATCCTGCGCATTCCCGGCATTTACGCGCAGGACCGCGAGGGCGGGACCCCGCGCGAGCGCCTGCTCAAGGGCACGCCGGTGCTGCGCCCCGAGGACGACGTCTACACCAACCACATCCATGCGCACGACCTGGCCCGGGCCTGTCTGCGCGCGCTGTGGCTGGGCCGCCCGCAACGCGCCATCAATGTGAGCGACGACAGCGACCTGAAAATGGGCGACTACTTTGACCTGGCCGCCGACCTGATGGGCTTGCCGCGCCCGCCGCGCATTGCCCGCAGCACCGCGCCCGAGCACCTGCCGCTGATGCTGCTGAGCTTCATGAGCGAGTCGCGCCGCATGAGCAACCAGCGCATGAAGCAGGAGCTGCGCCTGCGCCTGAAAGTGCCGCATGTGCGCCAGGGCCTGGCGGCGCAGTCCGAACTGTTCTGAGGCGCCGATGGAGCGATTGCGCATCGACAAGTGGCTGTGGGCCGCCCGCTTTTACAAGACCCGCACCCTGGCCGCCGACGAGGTCACGCTGGGGCGGGTGCAGATCAACGACCAGGACATCAAGCCCGCTCGCGAGGTTCGACCAGGCGACCGGGTGCGCCTGCGCCAGGGCAACGGCCCGTGGCGCGAGGTGCTTGTGCGGGCCATCAGCCAGGTGCGCGGCCCGGCCCCGCAGGCGCAGCTGCTGTACGAGGAAACCGAGGCCAGCCGCGAGGCGCAGCAAGTGGCGCGCGAGCGCGCCCACTACTTTCGCGAGCCCGCGCAAACCATCGAGCAGGGCCGACCCACCAAGCGCGACCGCCGCCAGATCGACAAAGGCTGGGACGC
>JBEBDJ010000141.1:0-3829 GCA_041157045.1 Pseudomonadota bacterium | reverse complement strand
AGTGATTGGGAAAACCATTCTGGAGTGGGAGTTTTATGCAGTGGCCCCGAACTTTCCCCTAGAGACAGTAATGTTTTGGTAAAGATTAGCGGTATTTATTTTTTTTGAATTTTTATCAAATTAATTGACAAGGCCCCTGCCCGCTTGCGCAAGCCGGGGCCTTGTGGGCCGTGCTTCAGGCCAGATGCTGGGCCTGCAAATACGCCAGTGCCGAGAACTGCGCGGCGCGCTCAATGACCTCACCTGCGGCCAGCAAGCGGTCTTCGCGGAACTTGCCGGCGCACAGCTGCACGCCCACTGGCAAGCCATTGACCACCCCAGTGGGCACCGACAGGCCCGGCAAGCCCAGGGCCGCATTGGCCAGCATGGGGGCTTGCGCCAGCAGCATTTGCGCGGTGCGTTCGGGCGATTGCTGGTCGTCGTCAATCGGGAACTGGCGCTCCCACGAGTTGGGCATCAGCAGAAGCGGATAGCGCTCAAAGAACACCGACCAGTCGCGCGCAATCGAGAAGCGCCGGGTCAGTGCTTCCAGGTAGGCGTCGCGGTCCCACTCGGGCTGGGTGAGCATGTAATGGGCCAAGGCCTGGCGCAGGGCATCGTCGCCGTGCTCGCGCATGAAGGGCGCGCCGCCGCGGCGCATGTCGTTCATCACCATCGCAAACTGCATGGCCGAGGCCTCGGCAAAGTGCGGCGGCTCGGCCTCTTCAACGGTGTAGCCCGCGGCCTCGAGCCAGCGCGCCGCCTGGTCCACCGCAGCGCTGACGGTGGGGTCCACCGGCGAATGGGTCCAGCTGCGAAACACCGCCACACGGGTGGGCGCGCGGTGGTCGGGCAACTCGAGCGGCACGGGCATCCACTGCGGGTCGAGCGCCGAGCCGCGCGACATGACCTGCAGGGCCAGTCGCGCATCGGCCACGGTGCGGGTAAGCGGGCCCTGCACCGACATCTGCTGGTTGCTGATCATGCGGTTGGGGCCGCTGGCCTTGTACGACGGAATCCGGCCCACGGTGGTGCGCAGCCCCACCACGCCGCAGGCCCAGGCGGGATAGCGCACCGAGCCGCCGTAGTCGTTGCCATGCGCGATCGGGCCCATGCCGGTGGCCACGGCCGCCGCGGCGCCACCGCTCGATCCCCCGGGCGTGACGCTGGGGTCAAACGGATTGAGGGTGCGGCCATAGAAGGCGTTGTCGGTGAACCAGCGCAAGGAAAACGCGGGGGCGTTGTTGCGCCCGATCAGGATGGCCCCAGCCTCGCGCAGGGACTGCACCAGGGGCGAGTCCTGCGTGGCGATGTTCTGCGCCAAGGCCTGCACGCCTTCGGTGGTGGGTTCGCCCTGCACGTCGACGTTGATCTTGATGCTCACGGGCACACCATGCAGGGGGCCCAGCGATTGGCCGCGCGCCTGCGCCGCGTCGGCGGCATCGGCCGCGCGCAGCGCCGATTCGGCGCTCACGCTGGCCAGGGCCTTGATGCGGGGGTTGATCTGGTCAATGCGGGCCAGCACGCTTTCGGTGGCGGCGCGGGCGCTGGTCTGGCGCGCGGCAATGCGGGCGCTCAATTCGGTGGCACTGAGTTGCCAGAGGGCTTGGGTCATGGGATGGTCCATCAGTCTTGCAAAAATGATTGTGCCAGCCGGACCCAGAAGGCCGCGCCCACCGGCAAGATGTCGTCGTTGAAGTCGTAGCCCGGGTTGTGCACCATGCAGGCATGCGCCGCCGGGGCGTGTTCGTCGCCATTGCCGATCAGCACATAGCTGCCCGGGCAATGCTCCAGCATGAAGGCAAAGTCCTCGCTGCCCGTCAGGGGGCGGCCCTGGCGCGTCACCCGCTCGGCCCCCACCAGCTCGATGCCCACCCGGCGGGCCAGCTCGGTTTCGTGCCAGGTGTTGACCAGCACCGGGTAGTCGCGCAAGTAATCGATATCGGCCCGCACACCCAAGCTTTGCGCCTGCGCCGTGACCAGCTCGGTGATGCGCGTCTGCAGCAGATCGCGCACCTCGCGGTCCAGGGCCCGCACGCTCAGCGACAGGCGCGCGCTGTTGGGGATCACGTTGTTGGCCTGCCCCGCCACCAGCGAGCCAACGGTGATCACCGCCGCCTGCTGGGGATCGACATTGCGCGAGACCACGGTTTGCAGCGCCATCACGATGGCAGCGGCCGCCACGATGGGGTCTTGCGCACGGTGCGGCATGGCGCCGTGCCCACCCACGCCGGTGAGCGTGATGGTCACATCGTCGCTGGAGGCCATGGCCGGCCCATCAATGAACACCAGCTGGCCAGCGGCCACGCCGGGCATGTTGTGCGCGGCGTAAATCGCGTCGCAGGGAAAGCGCTCGAACAGGCCCTGCTCGATCATCAGGCGCGCGCCGCCGGGGTACTCTTCGGCGGGTTGAAAAATCAGGTTGAGGGTGCCCGAGAAGGTGGCCTCGTGTGCCAGAAAGTGCGCGGCGGCCATCAGCATGGCCGTGTGGCCGTCGTGCCCGCAGGCGTGCATCACGCCGTCGTGGTGGCTGCGGTGCGCAAAGGTGTTGGTTTCTTGAATGGGCAGCGCGTCCATGTCGGCGCGCAGGCCCAGGCGCTTGCGCCCGCTGCCGCGCACCAGCTGCGCCACCAGGCCGGTGCCGGCCAGGCCGCGCGTGACCTGGTAACCCCAGGCCTCAAGCTGCCCGGCCAGCAGGGCCGAGGTGCGGAACTCGGCCAGCCCCAGCTCGGGGTGCTGGTGCAGGTCGCGACGCAAGGCCACAAAGGGGGCGGCCTGGTCCCGCACGGTCTGCAGCAAGCTCATGGCGCCAGGCCCAGTCGGCGCGCAGGGCACGCGCGCAGGGTGGCCACGGGCATGGCGGTGAACGGCCGCATCATCGCGCGGCTTGTTGGGTTCATGGGGGTCTCCTCGGACATCGGATCGCAATGCGACGATGCTAGGGGGACCCGGTGGCAACCGGAAGGCGATTTTTTCTTATCGTGACAACTGTTGGCTGTCCAAAGCCAGGGCCTGTCCGGCTCAGCTCATTGCGGGCGGGGGTCGGCAGGCGCCCCACCAGCATCCGCGCTGTCGGCGCTGGAAACCGGGTCGTCGTGAAGGGCCAGGCAGTGCGACAGCGGCATCGCGCCCAAAAGGGGGGCCGGCCGGCGCAGGCAGACCGGCCTCTTGCGCAGCAATGCGTGACCTCACTCCACCTTGAGGTCCAGCGCCTTGAGCACCGGCCGCAGTCGCGTCTCTTCGGCCCGGATGTAGTCCGAGAGCTGCTGCGCCGTCATCAGCTTGGGCTCGATGCCCGCTCCGATCAGACGGGCCTTGCGGTCGGCATCGGCACCGGCCTTGAACATGGCCTGCGCAAAGCGGGTGCGCACCGCCGCCGGGGTGGCAGCGGGCAAGGCCACACCGTACCAAGACTCCGAAATAAAGCCGGCCAGGCCTTGTTCAATGGCCGTGGGCACTTCGGGCATGAGGGCCGAGCGGCCCGCCGACATGACGGCGATCGGCCGGATCTTGCCGGCCTTCACATGCTGGGTTTGGGGGGGAATATTGACAAAGGCCACCTGCACCTCGCCGGCCAGCAAGGCCATCACCGCCGGGGCCGCGCCTTTGTAGGGCACATGGGTCATGTTGACGCCGGTCATGTGCTTGAAGGTCTCACCCGCCAGGTGCGGCCCCGTGCCCACACCGGCGCTGGCGTAATTGAGTTTGCCCGGGTTTTTCTTGGCGTATTCGATCAACTCCCGCAGGTTGTTGACCGGCAGCGACGGATGCACGCTGATCATGCTGGGCACGATGGCCCACATGCCCACCAGCTCAAAGTCCTTGTCGGCGTTGTAGGGCAGTTTGGGGT
>JBEBDJ010000140.1:0-12394 GCA_041157045.1 Pseudomonadota bacterium | reverse complement strand
CGCTGGGCAGGCGCAGCGGCACCTGGCCGATGGTGCGCACATTGGCGGTCACGTCCTCGCCGGTCTCGCCGTCGCCACGGGTGGCGGCCTGCACCAGCACACCCCCTTCGTAGCGCAGGCTCATGGCCAGGCCGTCAAATTTGAGTTCGGCCACGTAGGCCACCGGCGGGTCCTGCTCGCCCAGTTTGAGCTCGCGGCGGATGCGGGCATCAAAGGCTTGCGCACCACTGGCGCCGGTGTCGGTTTCGGTGCGGATGCTGAGCATGGGCACGGCATGGCGCACCGGGGCAAAGGCATCGAGCACCGCGCCCCCCACCCGTTGCGTGGGCGAATCGGGACTGCGCAGTTCGGGGTGTGCGTCCTCCAGCGCTTGCAAGGCACGGAACTGGCGGTCGTATTCGGCGTCGGGAACCAGTGGGGCATCCAGGGTGTAGTAGGCATGCGCCCACTGGTGCAGTTGCGCGCGCAACTGACGCACCTGCTCGGCCACATCGTCCGGCGGTGGCAAGGGATTGTCGAAGAGGTCCACGGTCAGGAAAACAGTCGTCGCGCCTGCGGCGAGCCGGCCGACAGTTCGCGTTGGTCCAGGGCGTCATAGAGGCTTTGCAGATCCAGCTCGATCTGCGACATCACGGCATCGCCCAGCACCTGGCCGCCGCCATCGGTGATGACCCCGTCCATGTGCTCGGCCAGCCAGGCCGCGGCCTCGCGAAGGCGGGCAAACGGCGCCTCCTCGCGGGGCACCTGGGGCACGTCCAGGCTGATGGTCACCTCGCGGATGGCGGCCTGGTCCGGGTCATCGGAGAGGGCCGCGGCGGTGTCAAAGGTCAGGGACAGCACAGGCGGCATGCCCGGGGTGGCCGAGGGCAGCACCATGCGGCCCGGCACCACGCCCGCGACAAAGCCGATGCGCGCGGCGTTCTGCTGCACATAGCCGGGGCTCCAGGCAATGGTCCGTGCGCACAGGGTAAAGCCCAGCTGGGCGTCGTGGGCACTGGCAAACTGATCGAGCTCGCGGCCACGCGCGACCTCTTGCAGCATCTCGCCCAAGGTGGCGTTGCCGCCCACCGCTTCGGCAAAGGCATGGGTCTTGACGGCAAACTCCGAGTATTCGATCTCGTTGAGCGGCCCCATGCGGTTGGCCAACTGGATGCCGGCCTGAAAGGCGGTGTAGCGATGGCCCGGGGCCACGCTTTCCCAGGCGCCTGTGTCTTCGCGGCGGCCCTCCACCAGAAATGGCTTGGTGCCAATGCGGCGCGTGGCCGGCAGCGCGGCCAGCGCGGCCTCGCCCGAGACCCACTGGTCCACGTCCACCGAGGCCAGGACATCGATCAGCGCATCCAGCGCGGGCTTGCGCTCGGGGGCAGGCAGGTGCGCAAAGGGGTCGTCCAGGGTCGGCTCGATGCGGGCAGCGTCGCTGTCACCGGCCGCAGCAGGCGCGGCCGGATCCGCACGCGAAGGCTCGGGCTGGCGAGGGCGGCTGCGGCGCGAGGACCAGAGGTTGTAGGCCAGCACCGCCATCAGCAGGAGCAAGCCGGCGATCAACAGGTCCAGTTGCAGCGAACTCGTCAGGTCGGTCCAGTCCATGTGGGCTTTCGTGGGTTGGGCATCAGAGGTCGGCCATCGAAACGGCCGACTCCATGTCGACCGCCACGATACGCGAAACACCCTGCTCCTGCATGGTCACGCCGATCAATTGCTCGGCCATTTCCATGGCAATTTTGTTGTGGCTGATGAACAGGAACTGCGTGTTGCGGCTCATGCTCGTGACCAGTCGCGCATAGCGCTCGGTGTTGGCATCGTCCAGCGGCGCGTCGACCTCGTCGAGCAGGCAGAACGGGGCTGGGTTGAGCTGGAAGATGGCAAAGACCAGGGCAATGGCGGTCAGGGCCTTCTCGCCGCCCGAGAGCAGGTGAATGGTCTGGTTTTTCTTGCCCGGGGGCTGCGCCATCACCTGCACCCCGCTGTCGAGGATCTCCTCGCCAGTCATCACCAGCCGGGCCTGGCCGCCGCCAAAGAGCTGCGGGAACATCTGGCCAAAGTGCTGGTTGACGGTCTGGAAGGTCTCGCCCAGCAGCTCGCGGGTTTCGCCGTCGATCTTGCGGATGGCGTCTTCCAGGGTGTTCATGGCGTCCAGCAGATCGGTCTGCTGTGCGTCCAGAAAGGTCTTGCGTTCGCGCGCGCTGCCCAGCTCATCGAGGGCCGCCAGGTTCACCGCGCCCAAGGCCTGGATCTCGCGGTTGAGGCGGTCGATCTCGGACTGCAGGCCGTGCAGGCGCACCTGCTGCGCTTGAATGCCCTCCTCCAGCGCCGTCAGATCGGCCTTGGCGTCGTCCAGCCACTGCGTGTATTGCTCCACGCCCAGTCGGCTGGCCTGCTCCTTGAGCTGCAACTCGGTCAGGCGCTGGCGCATGGGTTCGAGCTCGCGCTCGACGCGCAGGCGCAGCTCGTCGCTCGCGCGCAGCTTGGCGGTCAGGTCGTCGTAGGCGCTGCGGCGCGCGCCCAGGGCCTGCTCCCGGTCGGACTTCAGGGCCAGGGCTTGCTGCAGACCCGCCTGCGCGCTGGCATCGGTCAGCCGGGCCAGCTCGTCGTGGGCCCGGCGCTCCTCGTCGGCCAGGGCCTGGTTCTGTTCGGCGGCGGTCTGCAACATGCGCTGCAACTCGGCCTGCCGCGCCACCAGGGCGCGTTGGGAAAAGCCGGCCTCTTGTGCTTGCCGCTCCAGGCTGCGCTGTTGCTCACGGGCCTGGGCCAGGCGGCGTTCGGCCTCGATCACCCGCTCATCGAGCTGGGCATGGCGCTCCTGCGTGTCGGCCAGCTGCAGGTCGAGGTCTTCAAAACGCGCCTCGGCGGCCACACGGCGCTCTTGCAACTCATCGAGCTGGGCGTCGACCTCGGCCAGGTCGCTGCCGATTTGGGCGCTGCGCTCGCGCGTCTGCGCGGCCAGCTGCTCCTGGCGCATCCACGCCACCTGGCGCTCATGGGCCTGTTGCTGCGCCTGCTGGGCCTGCTCACGCACTTGCGACAGGGCCTGCGCCGCTTGGCTGTAGGCGGCCTCGGCGCGCACCAGGTCGGCACGGGCCTGCTCGGCCAGCAGGCTTTGCGCGCGCAGCTGCTTGTCCAGATGCTCGATCTCTTGGGCGCGGGCCAACAAGCCTGCCTGCTCGGAATCGGCGGCGTACAGGCTCAGGCTGTGGCTGCCCACCACATGGCCTTGCGGCGTCACCAGGCATTCGGCGGGCTGGAGCTGGTCGCGCCAGGCCAGGGCTTGCGCCAGATCGGGGGCGGTCATCACCCCATGCAACCAGTCCGACAACAGGCCCAGCAAGCCCGCGTCGGGAATGCGCAGGCGGGCGGCCAGGGGTTCGGCACCGGCGGGCCAGCCACTGCGCGGCTGCGCACGGGCGGCCTGGGGCGGCGTGAAAAAACTCACCTTGGTGGCTGGGGCATCGTCGGCCAGCGCCCGCAGCATGTCCAGGCGCGAGACCTGCAAGGCGGCCATGCGCTCGCGCAGCACCGACTCGAGGGCCACTTCCCAGCCCTTGTCGATGTGGATGCGTTGCCACAGCCCTTGCAAGCCCTCCATGCCGTGGCGCGCCAGCCAGGGCTGGAGCTTGCCGTCGGTCTGCACCTTCTCTTGCAGGGCACGCAAGGCCTGCAGGCGGGCGGTCAGGTCGGCCAGGCGGGCGGCCTCCTGGTTCACGCGCTCTTGCTGTTCGCGCCGCGCCTGGTCCAGCTCGGGCACCTCTTGCTGCAACAGCTGCAGGCGCTCCTGGCTTTGCTGGGCCTGGGCCTGCAGCGCTTCCCATTGCTCGCGCAGGGCTTGGACCTGGGCTTCATCGGGGGCGGCCAGGGCATTGCGGTCGGCCAGCAAGCGCTCGCGGCGCTGGTTCAGCTGGCGGCTTTGCTCGTCGATGCTGCGCTGCTCGGCGGCCAGCACGCCAATTTGTTGCTGCACCTGCACGACCTGGCTGCGCTGCGCGTCGGCCTGCTGTTGGGCGCTGCGCAGGGCGTCTTCCAGATCGGGCAGGCTGGTGGACTGGTGCTCGACCTGCTCGTCGAGCATTGCGGCTTGTTCTTGTGCCTGCGCCAGGCGCTCGGCAATGTCGTCCAGCTCGGCTTGCGCGTCCTCGCGCCGGCCCTGCCAGCTGCCCACCTGTTCGCGCAACTGGGCGATGCGCTGCTCGGCGCGCTGGCGGCCCTCGACCACATAGCGGATTTCGGCTTCCAGGCGGCCCACTTCGGCGCTGGCCTCGTAGAGCAGGCCTTGCGCCTGGTTGACCTGGTCGCCCGCGTCGTAGTGCGCCTGCCGGATGGTCTCGAGGTCGGCTTCAACATGGCGCAGCTGGGCGATGCGTTCCTCGAGGGCGTTGGTGGCCTGGTCAAAGTCGGCCTTGACCCGCTGCTGATCGGCCAGGGCCTCGCGGCGCTTGAGAAACCACAGCTGGTGCTGGCGCAAGGTGGCGGCGGCCTGCAGCTGGTGGTAGCGCTGGGCCACCTCGGCCTGCTTCTCGAGCTTCTCGAGCTGGGTGTTGAGCTCGCGCAGGATGTCGTCAACGCGGGTCAGGTTCTCGCGCGTGTCCGACAGTCGGTGCTCGGTCTCGCGCCGGCGTTCCTTGTATTTCGAGACCCCGGCCGCCTCTTCCAGAAACAGGCGCAGTTCTTCGGGGCGCGACTCGATGATGCGGCTGATGGTGCCTTGGCCAATGATGGCGTAGGCGCGCGGGCCCAGGCCCGTGCCCAGGAACACGTCCTGCACATCGCGGCGGCGCACCGGCTGGTTGTTGATGAAGTAGCTGCTGTTGCCGTCGCGGGTGAGCACGCGCTTGACCGCGATCTCGGTGAACTGGCCCCAGGGGCCGCCGGCCCGGTGATCGCTGTTGTCAAACACCAGTTCGACGCTGGAGCGGCTGGCCGGCTTGCGGCTGGTGGTGCCGTTGAAGATCACGTCCTGCATCGACTCGCCGCGCAGCTCGGAGGCCTTGGACTCGCCAAGCACCCAGCGCACCGCGTCCATGATGTTGGACTTGCCGCAGCCATTGGGCCCCACCACGCCCACCAGCTGCCCGGGCAGCATGAAGTTGGTGGGCTCGGCAAAGGACTTGAAGCCCGAGAGCTTGATGGAATTGAGGCGCACGGCGGGGCTGGGCGGGAAATGCGGATGAAAACGCGATGTTACCCCAGCCGAAGGCCCATAATCGGGGGATGAACCCTCTTCTGAAGAAGCTGCAGCCCTACCCCTTCGAGCGGCTGCGCCAGCTCTTTGCCGCCGTCACGCCGGCGCCGCACCTGCGCCACATCAGCCTGGGCATTGGCGAGCCGCGCCATGCCACGCCGGCCTTCATCAACGAGACCCTGGCGCAGGCCATTCCGGGCGGCCTCTCGACCTACCCCGCCACTGGGGGCGAGCCGGCCCTGCGCAAGGCCTGCGCCGGCTGGCTCGAGCGCCGCTACGGCCTGACGCTCGACCCCATGACCGAGGTCTTGCCCGTCAACGGCACACGCGAGGCCTTGTTTGCCCTGGCGCAGACGGTGGTGGACCCCACGCGTGAGGGCGCCACGGTGGTCTGTCCCAACCCTTTCTACCAAATCTACGAAGGTGCGGCCTACCTGGCCGGCGCGCAGCCGCATTTTGTGCCCAGCGACCCGGCGCGCAACTTTGCCTGCGACTGGGACCAGGTGCCCGAAGACGTCTGGGCCCGCACCCAGCTGGTGTATGTGTGTTCGCCCGGCAACCCCACCGGCGCGGTGATGCCGCTGTCCGAGTGGGCCAAGCTGTTTGAGCTGTCCGACCGGCACGGCTTTGTCATCGCCTCGGACGAGTGCTACAGCGAAATTTACTTCCGCGACACCCCGCCGCTGGGCGGCCTGCAGGCCGCGGCCGAGCTGGGACGTGACCGGCGCCGCCTGATCGCCCTGACCAGCCTGTCCAAGCGCAGCAATGTGCCGGGCCTGCGCAGTGGCTTTGTGGCCGGCGATGCGGCCTTGCTCAAGGACTTTTTGCTCTACCGCACCTACCATGGCAGCGCCATGAGCCCCATTGTGCAGGCCGCCTCGGTGGCCGCTTGGGGCGACGAGGCGCATGTGCAGGACAACCGCCAGCAGTACCGCACCAAGTTTGCGCAGGTCACCCCGGTGTTGGCGCAGGTGCTGGATGTGGCCCTGCCCGACGCCTCGTTTTACCTGTGGGCCGGGGTCCCGGCCCAATGGGCGGGCGACGACGTGGCCTTTGCCCAAGCGCTGTACGCCCAGGCCCATGTCACGGTGCTGCCCGGCAGCTACCTGGCCCGCGAGGTCAATGGCCACAACCCCGGTCGCGGGCGCGTGCGCCTGGCCCTGGTGGCCGAGACGGCGGAATGCCTGGAGGCGGCGCACCGCATCGTCGACTTTGTGCGCCAGCACCAGGAGGCCTGAGCATGAACCTGTCCGCCACCACCCGCCTGCTCGAAGCCCTGATCGCGCGCCCCTCGGTCACGCCCGAAGACGCCGGCTGCCTGGACCTCTTGGTCGAGCACCTGCAAGCCCTGGGCTTTGTGTGCGAACTCATCGAGTCGGGGCCGCCCGAGTTTCGCGTGCGCAACCTCTGGGCCCGCCGGGCTGGCCGCAGCGGCCGCGTGCTGGCCTTTGCGGGTCACACCGACGTGGTGCCCACTGGCCCGCTGGATCGGTGGGACAGCGACCCCTTCACGCCCACCGTGCGCGACGGCCATCTGTACGGCCGCGGCAGCAGCGACATGAAGGCCTCCCTGGCCGCCATGGTGGCAGCGGTACACGCTTTTCTGGCCGAGACGCCCGACCCCGCGCTGGGCCTGGCCTTTTTGTTGACCAGCGACGAAGAAGGCCCTGCCCGCGACGGCACCGTGGTGGTCTGCGAGCGCCTGAAAGCGCGTGGCGAGGCCCCGGATTTTTGTATCGTGGGCGAGCCGACCTCGGTCGAGCGCATGGGCGACATGATCAAGAACGGGCGCCGCGGCACCATGAGCGGCCGCCTGCGGGTGCAGGGGGTGCAGTGCCACATCGCCTACCCCCACCTGGGCGACAACCCCATCCACCGACTGGCCCCGGCGCTGGCCGAGCTGGTGGGCATCCGCTGGGACGAGGGCAACGACTTCTTTCCGCCCACCAGCTGGCAGGTCAGCAACATCCATGCGGGCACCGGCGCGAGCAACATCATCCCGAGCGAGTGCGTGGTGGATTTCAATTTCCGCTTTTGCACCGAGTCCAGCCCCGAGTCGCTGCAGCAGCGGCTGGAGGCGGTGCTGCAGCGCCACGGCCTGCGCTACCAATTGGACTGGACGATCGGTGGCCTGCCCTTTCTGACCCGCCCGGGCCCGCTGGTGACCGCGGTGCAACGCGCCATCGAGCAAGAGACGGGGCTGCGCACCGAGCTCTCGACCACCGGTGGCACCAGCGACGGACGCTTCATTGCCCAGATCTGCCCCGAAGTCGTCGAATGTGGGCCGCCCAACGGCACCATCCACGCGGTCAACGAGCGCATCGCCCTGGCCGATCTGCCGCCGCTGATGGGCATCTACCACCGCAGCTTGCAACAACTTGAGCAGCACCTGCGCCAGCAACCATGACCCTGACCGAACTCGTGACGCAAGCGGCCGAACGCTTGCAGGCGGCCGGGGTTGCGTTTGGCCAGGGCACGCTCAATGCCTGGGATGAGGCCGCCTGGCTGGTGCTCTGGCGCCTGGGCCTGCCCCTGGATACCGAGCTCGATGCCCATGCCGGCGACCTGGACCCCGCCGGCATTGCCTCGGTGCAGGCCCTGATCGAGGCGCGCATTGCGCAGCGCCTGCCAGCGGCCTACCTGACCGGCGAGGCCTGGCTGCAAGGCGTGCCTTTTGACATCGACCCGCGCAGCATCATCCCGCGCAGCCTCATCGCCGAGGTGCTGGCCGAAGGCCAGATCGACGCCTGGCTGGGCGAGGACCCCGCCCAGGTGCTGGACCTGTGCACCGGCAACGGCAGCCTGGCGGTGCTGGCCGCCCTGGCCTGGCCGCAGGCCCAGGTGACGGGGGCCGACATCAGCCCCGATGCGCTGGCCGTGGCCGAGCGCAACCGCGCGCGCCATGGCCTGGGCGAGCGTTTGCTGCTGCATTGCGGCAACGGCTTGCAAGGCCTGCGCGGCCCCTACGACCTGATCCTGTGCAATCCGCCGTATGTGAGCGCGGCCCGCATGGCGGCGCTGCCGGCCGAATTTCGCGCCGAGCCCGAGCTGGCCCTGGCCGGGGGCCAGGACGGCATGGACTTTGTGCGCGAGCTGCTGCAACAGGCCGCGTCGGTGCTGCAGCCGAACGGGGTGCTGGTGCTGGAGATCGGCAACGAGATCGAACACTTCCAGCACGCCTTTCCCCAGTTATCGGTGGTGGGCATGGAAACCAGCGCTGGCGACGAGCAGGTGCTGCTGATCACCCGCGAGGCCTTGCTGGCCGCCCATGGCCCGACGCAGGTGGCCCCATGATCGTCCTGCGCGATGTGACGCTGCGCCGCGGCGTCAAAGAGGTGCTGCGCCAGGCCTCGGTGACCCTGCACCCAGGCGAGAAAATTGGTCTGGTGGGGCGCAACGGCGCGGGCAAGTCCAGCCTGTTTGGCCTGCTGAGCGGCCATTTGCACGAAGACGGTGGCGATTTCTCGATGCCCGCGCAATGGCGCATGGCCCAGGTTGCGCAGGAGCTGCCCGAGACCGATGAACCGGCCGACCGCTTTGTGCTGGCCGGTGACACCCGCATTTTGGACTTGCAAGCGCGCCTGGCACAGGCCGAGGCGACGGGCGATGGCCTGGCGCTGGCGCAGGCCCATGCCGACCTGCAAGACGCGGGCTGGCACGATGCACTGCCGCGCGCGCAAGCCCTGATCCTGGGCTTGGGCTTTTCGGTGGCCCAGCTGCAACAGCCCGTGAACAGTTTTTCGGGCGGCTGGCGCATGCGCCTGCAACTGGCCCGCGCCCTCATGTGTCCGTCCGATCTGCTGCTGCTGGATGAGCCGACCAACCACCTGGACCTGGACGCCCTGGTCTGGCTGGAGGCCTGGTTGCAGCGCTACGCCGGCACGCTGGTGGTGATCAGCCACGACCGCGAATTTCTGGACGCGGTGACGCGCGTGACCTTGCACATCGAGGATGGGCTGCTGACCCGCTGGGGCGGCAATTACAGCGCCTTCGAGACCCTGCGTGCCCAACAGATGGCGCTGCAGCAAGCGGCATACAGCCGCCAACAGGACCGCATTGCCCACCTGCAATCCTTTATCGACCGCTTCAAGGCCAAGGCCACCAAGGCCCGCCAGGCGCAAAGCCGGGTCAAGGCCCTTGAGCGCATGGCGCTCATTGCGCCGGTGCTGACCGCCGCCGATTTCAGCTTCGAGTTTCGGGCTCCGGCCAGCCTGCCCAACCCCATGTTGAGCCTCTCGGGCGCCCGCCTGGGCTACCGCAGCGATGGGCAGGAGCGCACGATCCTGGACCAGGTGGACCGCACCGTGCTGGCGGGTCAGCGCATTGGCATTCTGGGCGCCAACGGCCAGGGCAAATCCACCCTGGTCAAGACCATCACCGGCCAGCTGCCGCTGCTGGCGGGCCAGATGACCGAGGGCAAGGGCTTGTCGGTGGGCTATTACGCCCAGCAAGAGCTGGACGTGCTGCGCGCCGACGAGACGCCGCTGCAGCACATGGTGCGCTTGGCGCGCCAGCTGGGCCAGGACCAGTCCGAGGCGGGCCGCGAGCAGAACCTGCGCACGCACCTGGGCAGTTTCCAGTTCTCGGGTGATATGGTGATGCAAACGGTGGGCACCATGAGCGGCGGCGAGAAGGCGCGCCTGGCCCTGGCCATGATCGTGTGGCAGCGCCCCAACCTGCTGCTGCTGGACGAGCCGACCAACCACCTGGACCTGAACACCCGCGAGGCCCTGTCGGTGGCCTTGAACGAGTTCGAGGGCACAGTGCTGCTGGTCAGCCATGACCGCGCCTTGCTGCGCAGCGTGTGCGACGAGTTCTGGCTGGTGAGCGATGGCCGCGTCAAACCTTTTGACGGCGACCTGGAGGACTACCAGCAGCACCTGCTGGAGCAGGCCCGGCGTTTGCGCGAAGCGGCCGCCCAGGCCTTGGCGGGCGAGCGCAGCGCAAGCGATGCCCCCAGCGGTGCCGAGCAGCGGCGCCAGCAGGCCCAGCAGCGCCAGGCCCTGGCGGCGCAGCTGCGGCCGCTGAAAAAAGAAGTGGCCCAGATCGAGGCCACCCTGGCCGCGCACGAGGCCGAGCGCGAGGCCTTGTACGCCCGCATGGTGGGCGACGGCAGCCCCGAGCAGCGCGCCGAGGACGGACGACGCCTGAAGGTGCTCGAGGGCGAGATCGAGTCGCTGGAGTTGCGCTGGATGGAATGCTCGCAGCAGCTGCAGGACCTGCAGGCGCAAGGGGCTTGAGGGGTGTGATGCGCTTGAGGGGCCGGCCTGTGGGGCCGGCGCCCGAAAAAAAACGCCATGCGGGGCATGGCGTTTGTTCTGGTGGGTCCTGTAGGATTCGAACCTACGACCTACGGATTAAGAGTCCGCTGCTCTACCAACTGAGCTAAGAACCCGAATGCAAGAATTCGGTGGTAGGACGTGCAGGATTCGAACCTGCGACCAACGGATTAAAAGTCCGCTGCTCTACCAACTGAGCTAACGTCCCACACGGTTTCGCACTGCCGCAAGGCCTTGCGAAGACTCAAATTATAGCGTGGTTTTCATGCTTTTTTCGAGCGACGCACAACTTCCTCGATGGCATGCGCCGCGGCACACAAGCCAAAGGTGGCGGTCACGGTGACGCTCGATCCATAGCCGTGGCAATTGAGGCTGCCATCGTTGCCCAGGGCACAGGACGGATCGGGTGGCGCCACCGCTTCGCGGCTGAACACGCAAGCGACCTGCAGGGGGCGCCCATCGCGCGGTGCCCCGTCCTCGCGCCGCAGCCGGTAGCGCAGCTTGGCCAGCAAGGGATCGTGCGTGACCAGGGACAGGTCGGCCACCTCAACCCGCTGCGGCTGGCGTTTGCCGCCGGCTGCGCCCACGCATACATGCGGCACGCGCTGCGTGCGCGCCCAGCGCATCAGGGCCAGCTTGGCCGGCACATCGTCGCACGCATCGACCACGGCATCGATCGATGCCGGCAACAGGCGCTGCACATTGTCGGGGGTGACAAAGTCATCGATCCAGTCGACCTGGCAGCCCGGGTGGATCTGGGCAATGCGCGCCTGCATGGCCTGGCCCTTGGCCATGCCCAGGGTGTCGGTCAGGGCGTGCACCTGGCGGTTGATGTTGGACTCGGCGATGTGGTCCATGTCGATGAGGGTCAGGCGCGACACCCCACTGCGCGCCAGGGCTTCGGCGGTCCAGGAGCCGACGCCGCCGATGCCGACCACCACCACATGGGCCTGCGCAATGGCCTGCGCCGGGGCCACCCCATACAGGCGATCGAGGCCGCCAAAGCGGCGCGCCAGTTCGGCGCTGTCGTGCGTCATTGCCATCAGGCGTCCTGCCGCGAGAGCCACCACCACTGGATCTGCACCGTGGCGGCCGCGCCCAGAAACATCATCAGGCCCGCCCAGAGGCTGGGCAAGCTGACCAGCGAAGCCCCGCTCAGGCCTTGGCCAAAGGTGCAGCCCATGGCCAACACACCGCCAAAGCCCATCAAGACGCCGCCCGCCAGATGGCGCAGCACATCGGCCGAGTCGGCAAAGCCCTGCAGCCGCCACAGCCCTTGGCGCCAAGCCACCAGCGCAGCGCCCAGTGGCACCGCAGCGGCCAGTGCCATGCCCAGGGTCAGGCGCTTGGTACCGTCGCTGAAATACAGCCAGGCGTCGAGCCAATAGGCCGTGGGTGCCACAAAGCTCAGGCCCTCCATGCGGCGACTGGCGGTGGCCAAAAACGTGGCTTCCAGGGTCTCGGGGTGTTCGGGCACAAAACCCCAAACCCCACTGATGACCCACATGGCCACCAGCAAGCCGCCAACAGCCATTCCGCCCCAGATCCAGCTCAGGGCAGGCATCTCGCCAGCCAAGCGCGCACGGCGCTGCAGCCAGACGATCAGCAGGCCCAGGGCCAGGATCAGCAAGAGGCTTGCCAGCGCCTGCGCCAGCGGGGCCGACAAGCCGGCATCGTGGCTCAGCCATGACCCCAGCAAGGCCGGGGGCGCGCTCGCCCATTGGACGGTGTCGAGGCCCTGGACACGCCACACCGCCGGCAGGCCGCGCAGACTGGCCAGGGCGGTCACGGCCAGCACCAGCAAGACCAGCAGGGCCTTGAGGTTGCCGCTGCCCAGGCGCACCAACATCTGCGTGGGGCAGCCCGACGCGAGGACCATGCCCACGCCCATCAGCAGCCCCCCCAGGGTGATCGACAGCCAGGGCCAGGGCCCGATCTGGTA
>JBEBDJ010000139.1:0-2844 GCA_041157045.1 Pseudomonadota bacterium | reverse complement strand
ATCGCCCGCGCGCTGGCGCGCCGCGTCGACCTCAAATCGGGGGGCTACCTGATCATCGACCAGACCGAGGCCCTGACCACGGTGGACGTCAACACCGGCGGCTTTGTCGGCGCCCGCAGTTTCGAAGAGACCATTTTCAAGACCAATCTGGAGGCGGCGCAGGCCATTGCGCGCCAGATGCGGCTGCGCAACCTGGGCGGCATCATCATCGTGGACTTCATCGACATGGCCCGCGCCGATCACCAGGAGCAGGTGCTGGCCGAGCTGCGCAAGCAGATGGCGCGTGACCGCGTCAAGACCATGGCCGGTGGCTTCTCGGCCCTGGGCTTGCTCGAGATGACGCGCAAACGAACGCGCGAATCGCTGGCCCGCATGCTGTGCGAGCCCTGCCCGGCCTGCCAGGGCAAGGGCATTGTCAAAACCCCACGCACCGTGGCCTATGACATCCTGCGCGAAATCCTGCGCGAGGCGCGGCAGTTCAATCCACGCGAATTTCGCATCCTGGCCCCGGCGGCCGTCATCGAGATGTTGCTCGATGAGGAAAGCCAGCACCTGGCGGGTTTGTCGGACTTCATTGGCAAACCCATCTCCTTGCAGGCCGAGCCCAGCATGGGGCCCGAGCAGTTTGACGTGGTGCTGATGTGAGGCCGGCATGGGGCCCGCCGACCGGGTGGTTCACAGCTTGTTGCAAACACCCAGCGCGCCGGCGCGCGCCCCTGTCAGGCCCATCCAAAAACGTCATGTTGTGGGTGTAGGATGTCGGCTGTTCCAGACGGCGCACCCACTCGACCCATGACGCTTCGCGATTTCTCCCGACGACGCCTGCTCGGCTATGCCATGGGCCTGGCCCCCATGGGCTCGGCACTTGCCCAATTTCGCCTCGAGGTGATCGGGGTGGGCATGGTCCAGTTGCCCATCGCGGTGCTGCCTTTCAAGGGCGAAACCGCAGTCCACGCCATCTCGGGCATTGTGCAGGCCGATTTGCTGCGCTCGGGCCAGTTTGGCGCCATCGACAGCTCCGGTCAGACCATGGACGAGACCAGCCGGCTGGACGCCTCGCTCTGGCGTCAGCGCGGCGCCGACGCCTTGCTGGCCGGCAGCCTGACGGAGTTGGCCGACGGCCGCTTTGAATTGCGGGCCCGGCTGTGGGACGTGGTGCGCGGACAGGAGCGCGGGCAGTTTCGCGACACGGTGCGCGCGGGCGATCTGCGCTGGTCCTCGCACCGGCTGGCCGACTGGGTGTACGAACAGCTCACCGGCACGCCCGGCGCCTTTGCTTCGCGCATCAGCTACATCACCAAGTCGGGGGGGCGCTACCACCTGTGGGTGGCCGATGCCGACGGGGAAGGGGCCCAGAACGCCCTGACCAGCCCCGAGCCATTGATTTCGCCCAGCTGGTCACCGGACGGGACCCGCCTGGCCTATGTGTCCTTTGAGACCCGCAAGCCGGTGGTGTATGTGCACGAACTGGCCACGGGCAAGCGTCAGGCGGTGGCCAACTTCAGGGGCTCCAACAGCGCGCCCACCTGGTCGCCCGATGGGCGTTACCTGGTCGCCACCCTCAGCCGCGATGGGGGCTCGCAGCTCTTTCGCATCGAACTGGCCACCGGTCAATTGCAGCGCCTGACCCAAAGCGCCGCCATCGACACCGAGCCAGCCTACTCGCCCGACGGTCAGCAGCTGTACTTTGTCAGCGACCGTGGCGGCTCGCCGCAGGTGTACCGCATGAACGCAAACGGTGGGGCGGTCGAACGCATCACCTTCTCGGGCAGCTACAACATCTCGCCCAGCCCCAGCCCGGATGGGCGATCGCTGGCCTACATCACCCGCCAGGGCGGTGAGTTCAAACTCATGCTGCTGGCGCTCGATTCCGGTCAGGTCACGGCCCTGACCGCGTCACGTGCCGACGAACGGCCTTCGTTTGCCCCCAACAGCCGGGCCATTGTGTACGCCACCGTCGATCAAGGGCGCGAGGCGCTGATGACGGTGTCGGTAGACGGCAAGGTGCGAACCCGCCTGGCGGGTCGGGGGGGCGATATCCGGCAGCCGGCCTGGGGGCCGGTGCGTCGCTGATCCATTTATTGATAACAAGGAGAATCATCATGATCAAACACTGGAGTCTTTCCCTCGTGCTGGTGGCGGCACTGGCAGGATGTGCATCGGGCGTCAAACTGGACAACGTGCCGGTGGAGGACAAGAACGCCACGGCCGCCCCCGCTGCAGACGCTGCCTCGTCCGCCAACGCCAATGCCAATGCCAATGCCAATGCATCGGGCGTGAACCCCAATGCCTCGCAGGCCCAGGGGTCCCGCTCCGCGGTGGCGCCGGTGACGGCCCAAGCCACGCCCAAGGGCATCGGCCCGGCGGGGGTGCCGCACGTCGTCTATTTCGACTACGACAGCTTTTTGGTCCGAGCCGATGCCCTCCCCATCATTCAGAACCATGCCCGCTTCCTGCAAAGCAATCGCCAGCGCAAGCTGATGCTCGAGGGTCACACCGACGAGCGCGGTGGTCGTGAGTACAACCTGGCCCTGGGGCAAAAGCGTGCCGAGGCGGTGCGCAAGGCGCTCAACCAACTGGGCGTGGACGACCAGCAAATCGAAGCCATCAGCTATGGCAAGGAAAAGCCGGCCGTCGAAGGCAGTGATGAATCGGCCTGGGCCAAGAACCGCCGCGTGGAGTTGCGTTACTGATGCGCGCGCCTGCCCTGAACCTTCTGCCGTCCCTGCGGGCGCTGGTGCTGAGCTTGTCGGCCATGGGCCTGTCGGCACACGCCGCCCTGTTCTCGGACGATGAAGCGCGGCGCGCCATCCTGGACCTGCGCGAGCGGGTTCAGCAACTGCA
>JBEBDJ010000138.1:0-5572 GCA_041157045.1 Pseudomonadota bacterium | reverse complement strand
CAGATGGCCTGTCCGAGTTGAAAGATCGGCAGGTACAAGGCCATGAGCATAGCGCCCACCAGACTCCCCAAGCCCAGCATCAGCGCCGGCTCCAGCAGGCGGGTGAGGGTTTGCAGCCGCTGCTGCCACTGCGCTTGCAAGAGCTCACCGGCTTGCGCCAGCATGGCGGCCAGTTGGCCACTGTCCTCACCGGTGGCGCACAGGGGCTGCAAGAGCGGCGGCAGGTGCTCGGCGTCGCGCATGGCCTCTGAGAGGCGTGCCCCGTGCCACAGGCGTGTGCGCCACTGCTCGCCCAGGCGCTGCCAGTGGCGCAATCCGCTGGCGCGTGCGGCGCTGGGCAAGGCTTCGGCCATGGGCACGCCATGCGCGAGCAGGCTCGACAAGGTCTGGCTCCAGCGCGCCGCCGCGCCCAGATGCGCCAGGCCCGACAGACCTGGCAAGGCCAGCCAGCAGGCCTCGCGCCAATCGGCCAGGCGACCCTGCCGCTGGGCCCACGCCGCCAAGGCCAAGCCCATGCCCAGCAAGGCCATCAGCCCCAGCAGACCATCGGCGCGCAGCCAGAGGCTGGCGTTCACCAGCCACTGGGTCGCAGCGGGCAGGGCCTGGCCGCTGCCGGCAAACAAGGCCTCAAAAACGGGCACCACCTCCAGCAGCATCAGCACCAGCACGCCCAGCGCCACGCCCACCACCACGGCCGGATAGAGCAGGGCGGCGCGCCACTGGCGTTGCCATTGCGCGTGCGCCTGCAGGCGGTGGGCCAATTCGGCCAGGGTCGGGCCCAGGCGTCCGGCGGTTTCCGCCGCCAGCACCATCTGCACCACCCAGTCCTCAAAGGCGCGGGGGTGTTGCGCCAGGGCCTGGTGCAGCGGCTCGCCCTGGTCCAGTGCGGCCTGCAAGCTGGCGATCAGGCCGCGCAGCTTGGGGCTTTGGGCGCTGGCCTGCAGCAGCGCCAGCGCCCGCGCCAGGTCGATCCCGCCTTGTTGCAGGGCCGCCAGTTGCGGCAGCAGTTGCAAGGCCTCGGTGGGCCCGCTCCCCCCTTGCCGCGCGCGCAGCCAGCGCAGAAGGGCTTGCCAGGCCGACAGGGGCGGTGTGGCGCGGGGCGAAGAGGCCTGGGGGCTTGGGGCCGCTGGCCAGGTCCAGCCCGCCCAGCGCACCCGCACAGGGTGCAGGCCTTGGCGGCGCAGTTGCGCGCGCACCAGGGCGGCCTGTGGCGCCAGCAGATGCCCGTGCTGGCGCTGGCCCTGCGGGTCGAGCGCCGCCCAGCGCCAGCGCCACTGCGGCCAGCGCCTCCTCATGTGGGCAAGGCCGTCTGCGCGACGACCTCCTCCAGCGCGCTGGTGCCGTCCAGCACCCGCCACAGGCCGGCTGCGCGCAAGAGCGGCATGCCCTCGCGCAGGGCCTGCTCGCGCAAGCCTTGCAGGCCAGCCTCCTGCAGCAGCAGGGCTTGCAGCGCCGGCCCCACCGGCATCACCTGAAAGATGCCCACACGGCCCCGGTAGCCGTGCTGGCACTGCGCGCAGCCCACCGGTGTCCAGACCGTCTGGCCTGCCGCACGCCAGGCGTGCAGGCGCGCATCATCGGCCGCGCCCATTTGCCGCAGGCGCTGCGCATCCAGGCGCTGCGGGCGGCGGCAATGCGGGCAGAGCCGGCGCACCAGGCGTTGTGCCACCACCAAGGTGAGCGTGCCCGCGATGTTGTAGCTGGGCATGCCCATGTGGCGCAGCCGGATCAGCGCGCCGGGGGCATCGGGCGTGTGCAGGCTCGAGAGCACCAGGTGCCCGGTTTGCGCCGCCTGCAGCGCGATCTGCGCGGTCTCTTGGTCACGGATTTCGCCCACCATGATCACGTCCGGGTCTTGCCGCATGAACGCGCGCAGCACGGTGGCAAAGTCCAGCCCGGGCTTGTCGTGCACATTGACCTGGTTGAGGCCCGGCAGGCGGATCTCGCAAGGGTCTTCGACAGTGGCGATGTTGCGCTGCGGGTGGTTCAGCTGCTGCAGGCAGGCATACAGCGACTGCGTCTTGCCCGAGCCCGTGGGGCCGGTGAACAGCAGCATGCCGTGCGGCTGGGACAGGGCCTCCTGCAGCTGCGCCAGCGCTGCCCCCTCGCAGCCGAGCGCACCCAGGTCCAGCGGCACCTGCTCGTGGTCCAGCAGGCGGATCACCAGCTTCTCGCCGTGCAGGGTGGGCAGGGTGCTGACCCGCAGGTGCAGCGCCTGCCCCTGCGGCGTGGTCCAGGCCAGGCGCCCGTCCTGCGGCATGCGCCGCTCGGCAATATCGAGCCGTGCCAGCAGCTTCACGCGCGAGGCCAGGCGCTCGCGCAGGCTGGCATGGGCGGGGGGGAGCTCGTGCAAGACCCCATCGATGCGCAGCCGCACCCGCACCGACTGCGCCTGCGGCTCCCAGTGCAGGTCCGAGGCGCGCCGATGCGCCGCCTGCGCCAGCAAATCGTTCAGGTACCGCACCAGCGGCGTGTCCTCACCCATGCCCGTTGGGGCCTGTTCGTCGGCCATATCTCCTCCCTTGCGTTTGTGCCAATCTAGCGCTGCGCTGGCGGCTTGGCAATTCATGCACAGGCGGTGCATGGGCGCGGGATAATGCATGGCTATGTCTGACCATCGGCCTGTCCCCGAGACGCTCCCCATCGACCATGATCATTGGCACCTGCAAGCCACACGCTGCGTGCAGGCGGCCGATTGGGCAGCGCTGGCTGCCTTGTGCGAACAGGTGCTGGCGCGGCGGCCCAACGATGCCCAGGCCTGGCATCAGGCCGCGCTGGCCGCCTTTCACCAGGGGCGCATGGCGGACGCGGTGCAGGCCTTTGAACGATGTCTGCCAGGTCACCCTGAGCCAGCCCTGGTGCTGTCCAATCTGGCCTCGGCACGGATCGAACTCGGGGATCTGGACGCGGCCATGCAGGCCTTGGACCAGGCCGTCTTGCGCGACCCGCAACTGGCCCTGGCACGCAACACGCGGGGACATTTGCGTCGCCGCTTGCGCCAGCCGGACGGCGCCCGGGAGGACCTGCAGACGGCGCTGCGTCTGGCCCCCGGCAGTGCCGACGTGCTCAACAACCTGGGCAATCTGGAAAAGGATGCGGGCAATTGGGCGGCCGCAGAGCGCTGCTTTCTCGCGGCCTTGAAGCAGCAGCCCACCATGGTGCATGCCCGTCTGAACTTGGCGGAAGTGCTGCGCAAGGCCGCCCGTTACCGCGATGCGCTGTCGGTGCTGACGCAAACGGGTGCAGACTTTGTGCACCTGCCCCGCTGGCAGATCGAAATGGCCTTGACCCTCGGGGAACTGGGGCAGCTCGATGCGGCCTTGGCCCATTTGCAGGCGGCACAGGATCTGCGCCCCGATTGGGAGGTGCCCGACCTGCTGCGTGGCAATCTGCTCAAGGATGCACGCCGTTTTGACGAGGCCATATCAGCCTATCAGCAGGTGCTGGGCAAGGACCCCAACAACGCCAACGCGCACAACAACCTGGCCAATGCGTACAAGGATCAGGGCGATCTCAAAAAAGCCCTGCAGCACTACCAGCAAGCCTTGCGCCTGACGCCCGATCACGCCAACACCTGGAACAACCTGGGCAATCTGCTCAAGCGACTGTCCTTGTTCGATGAGTCGGTGCGCGCGTACCGCGAGGCTTTCCGGCTCGACCCCAACACCCCCTACCTGGCGGGCATGCTGGCCCATATGCAGACCAAGCAATGCGATTGGGCGGGGCTGCCGCAATTGCTGGCCCACATCGAACAAGGCCTGCAGAACGACCGCGAGGTCAGCACGCCGTTCCCGCTGCTGGGTTTGCTGGATCGCCCCGATCTTCACCGCAAGGCTGCGCAGATTTACGGACGCGCCAACCACCCCGAAAACCCCGCCTTGGGGCCCTTGCCCGCCATGGCCCCCCTCACGCCGGGTCGGCGTTTGCGCGTGGGGTATTTCTCGGCCGATCTGCACAACCATGCCACCGCCTACCTGATGGCCCAGCTGTTTGAGTGCCATGACCGGTCCCGGCTGGAGGTCCATGTGTATTCCTACGGACCCAACCAGCAGGACGAGATGCGCCTGCGCATCGCGGCCGCCGCCGAACATTTTCACGAGGTCAGCGGGCTGGCCGATATCGAGGTGGCGCGGCTGGCGCGATCGCATGCGCTGGACATCGCCGTCGACCTCAAGGGCTACACGCAAGACGCCCGCCTGGGCATCCTGGCCCACCGCTGCGCGCCCTTGCAACTGTCCTACCTGGGCTACCCCGGCACCCTGGCCCTGCCCTACATCGACCACGCCTTGGTCGATCAGGTGGTGGTGCCGCAGGAGGCTCGGGACGACTACACCGAGACCCTGGTGTGGCTGGCCGGCTGCTACCAGGTCAACGACTGGCACCGCAAGATCGACCCACAGGTGCCGCCGCGCGAGGACTGCGGTTTGCCTGCGCAGGGCTTTGTGTTCTGCTGCTTCAACAACAGTTTCAAGATCCTGCCCCAGACCTTCGCGGCCTGGATGCGCATCCTGCAGCAGGTGCCGGGCAGCGTGTTGTGGTTGCTGGAAGACCATCCCTTGGCCGCTGGCCATCTGCGCGAGCAGGCCCAGGCGCAGGGCGTGGACCCGGCACGCCTGTGCTTTGCGCCGCGCGCCCCCCTGGCCCAGCACCTGGCCCGGCATGCGCATGCCGACCTGTTTCTGGACACCTGGCCTTACAACGCCCACACCACCGCCAGCGATGCCTTGTGGGCGGGCTTGCCGTTGCTGACGCTGCAAGGCCGCTCGTTTGCCGCCCGCGTGGGGGCCAGCTTGTTGCAAGCGCTCGGTTTGCCCGAACTCATCGCCCACACCGAGGCGGCGTATGTGCAGACCGCGGTGCGCCTGGCGCAATCGCCCACCGAACTGGCAACACTTCGGGCGCAGCTGCGCGAGCCCGATCGGCTGGCCCGCGTCTTTGACGCAAGGCCGTTTGTGCAGCGCCTGGAAACCGCTTATGGCCTGATGGTGCAACGCCATCTGGCCCAGCAAGCGCTGGCCCAGGCCTGAGGTGTTGACCAAGAAGTCTCAAGCCGCATGACGCCTGAATTGCGACAGCTGCTGGCCAACCAGCCGTTCACCCATTTTCTGTGGGCCCGCATGCTGGGCATCACGGGCAACCAGATGCTGCTGGTGGTGCTGGCCTGGCAGATGTATGACCTGACGGGCAGCGCCTGGGACCTGGGGTTGGTGGGGCTGTACCAGTTTTTGCCCGCGCTGCTGATGGCCTTGCCGGCCGGGCACGCGGTGGACCGCTGGCACCGTGGTCGCATCTTTGCCGTTTGCACCTTGGTGCAGGCCCTGGTGGCCATGGTGTTGGGCCTGGCCACGCTGACCGATGGGGAAAGCCGCGCCCTCATCCTGGGCTTGTCGGCGGTGCTGGGCATGACGCGCTCGTTCCAGATGTCGGCCCAGCAAGCGCTCACGCCCATGCTGGTGCCCGCGTCCCTGCTGGCGCGCGCGGTGGCCTTGACGTCGAGCACCGTGCAGGTGGGCATCATTGGCGGCCCGGCCCTGGGCGGCGTGCTGTATGCGCTGGGGCCGCTGTGGGCCAA
>JBEBDJ010000137.1:0-4669 GCA_041157045.1 Pseudomonadota bacterium | reverse complement strand
TGGGCCTTGACCTCGGGGCTGTCCGGGTCGCGCGCGGGGGCCAGCTCGGCGCGCAAGGCCGCCAGGCGCCCCGGATCGGCCGCGTCCGCGCCGCTGCACCAGACATGGCGAAAACAGCGCTCGACCACGTAGCGGCTGGGCAGGCCATCGGCATCGCAGGCCACCGCCAGGCGCAGCAGCGGCAACGGGTTGAAGGGGTGCGCGGCGGGCAGCTGCAGCTCGGTGCCCTGCTGGCGTGCCAGCCACTGGACCTGGCGGTAGGTCCAGTCGCGCTTGGGCGCGATCTCGGCCGGGCCCAGCTGGCCGTGGTGCTTGAGCATGGCGCCAAACAGCACCGGCCGGTAGCGCACGCTGTGGCCAATGCCGTCCAGGGCGCGCGGCAGGGCATCAAAGGCCAGCCAGGCGTAGGGCGAGATGGGGTCAAAGCTGAAGGTCAGGGACACCATGGCTCAGGCTCCGGGGGGCAGGGCTTCGCGCGTTTGCACGCGTGCGGGCAGTTGGGCCCAGACGGCGCGGCGCGCCTCGTCGCTGGCACGCGACCATTGGGCGATTTCATCGATGCTGCGCAGACAACCCTCGCACCAGCCCAGGCCCGTGTGCATGACGCAGACCTGTTGGCAGGGCGATGGCACATGCGGCAGGGGCTCGGCCAGCACGCGCTGGGCCTGCGAGAGCAGCCGTCGGTAGCGCGGGCTCATGCGGCCTCGCGTCGCGCCAGCAGGGCGCGCGCCACGCGCGAGGCGCTGGGGCGCCCCAGGGCCTGGCTGATGAAGACGCCGGCGTCCACCAGGGCCTCCAGGTCAATGCCGGTGTCGATGCCCATGCCGTGCAGCATGTACACCAGGTCCTCGCTGGCCACATTGCCGGTGGCGCCGCGCGCATAGGGACAGCCGCCGAGGCCGGCCACCGAGGACTGGAAGTTCCAGATGCCCATCTGCAGCGCCGCCAGGGTGTTGGGCAAGGCCTGGCCATAGGTGTCATGGAAGTGGCCGTTGACCGCGTCGGGGGCAAAGTGCGCCAGCGTGGCCGCCAGCGCGCGCTGGACCTTGAGCGGGGTGCCCACGCCAATGGTGTCGGCCACGTCCACGCGCTGCACGCCAATGGCCTTCATGCGCCGGGCCAGATCGCCCACGCGCTCGGGCGCCACCTCGCCCTCGTAGGGGCAGCCCACGGTGCAGCTCATGGCCCCGCGCACCGCCACGCCGGCGGCCAGCGCGGCCGCCACCACCGGGGCAAAGCGGTCGATGCTCTCGGCGATCGAGCAGTTGATGTTGCGCTGGCTGAAGGCCTCGGAAGCGGCCCCGAACACCACGATCTCGTCGGGTCGGTCGGCCAGCGCGGCTTCCAGGCCCTTGAGGTTGGGGGTCAGCACCGAGTAGCGCACGTCGGGGCGGCGCGCCAGGCCTGCCATCACGTCGTGGTTGTCGGCCATCTGCGGCACCCACTTGGGGCTCACATAGCTGGTGACCTCGATTTCCTTGAAGCCAGCGGCCTGCAGCCGCGCCACCAGCTCGATCTTGACGGCGGCGGGCACCGGCTGCTTTTCGTTTTGCAGGCCATCGCGCGGGCCGACGTCGATCAGCCGCACCGAGGTGGGAAGGGCAGAGGTGTTCATGCGCGAAACTCTAGCAGGACGCGGCTCAGTAGCCGCGTGTGGGGTCAACCGTGGGCACGGGCTCGCCGCGCTCGATGGCCGCAATCGCCTGCGCGATCTGCGCCACCGACGGCCCGCGCAAGGTGCGCGCCGAGGTGTGCGGGGTCAGGTGCACCGAGGGATGGCGCCAGAAGCGGTGCGCCGCGGGCAGGGGCTCCTGGCGGAACACATCGAGCCAGGCGCGCGCAATGTGGCCGCTGTCGAGCAGGGCCAGCAAGTCCTCGTCGACCAGGTGCGCGCCGCGCGCCACATTCACCAGCATGGCGCCCCTGGGCAGGCGCGAGAGCAGCGCATGATCGAGCAGGCCCTCGGTGTCGGGGGTCAACGGCAACAGGTTCACCAGCACCGCGCAGCCGCTCACAAAATCGCCCAGGGCCTCACGGCCCACCATCAGCGGCACCGCCGCTTGCGGGTGCGGGCTGCGTGTCCAGGCGCGAACGGGGTAGTCCAGCGCCTGCAAGGCCTGCGCCACCCGCTGGCCCAGCACGCCATGGCCCAGAATGCCCACCACGCAGTCGGCGCGCTCGCGCACCGGGGGCTGCACCCACTGGCCCTGGGCCTGCTGCGCGGTCAGGGCATCGAGGCCACGGTGGTGGCGGATGACGGCCTGCAACACGTACTCGGCCATCTGCACCGCCATGCCGGCGTCGCGCAGGCGCAGCACCGGCACGCCGGGTGGCAGGCGCCGCTGCAACAGGCGGTCGACACCGGCGCCGGTGTTGAAGATGGCGCGCAAACGGGTCTGCTCGTCCAGCAGCTGCTGAGGCGGGGCCCAGACCACGGCGTAATCGGCCGCGGCCGCGCCCGGCGCCCAAGCGCGCACCCGCGCCTGCGGCAGGGCCGCCTGCAGGTCCGCCACCCAGGCCGCCAGCTCGTCGCTGCTCTCGTGCACCACGATGTCCATGCCGCGCTCCTGCCGATCAGGCCGCCTGCAGGCGCAGCAGCTCGGCGCCCTCGCCCACCTGGTCCCCCGGCGCGTACAACAGCTCGGCCACCACGCCGTCGGCCGGCGCGGCAATGGTGTGCTCCATCTTCATGGCCTCCATCACGGCCAGGGCCTGGCCGCTGCGCACCGGGTCGCCCGCCTTGACAAAAAAGGACACCACCTTGCCCGGCATGGGCGCGGTCAGGCGGCCGCCTTCGCTGGCGGCGTCTCCGGCATGGGCCAGGCGGTCGATCAGGCGCAGGCGCGCCGCGCCGCGCGGCGTGAACACATGCGCGGTCTCGTCTTGCCAGTCCACCCGCGAGACCAGGCGCTCGGCGTGCGTGACCACCAGCGCGTCGCCCTGAACCAGCCAGCTCAGCGGCAGGGCCGGGCCATCGCCCACTTGCAGCTGCAGGCCGCTGCGGCCATACAGCAGCTCGGCGTGCAGGGTCTGCTCGCCCATCTCGAGTTCAAAGCGCCGGCGGGTGGTGCCGTGCGACTGCCATCCGTCGCGCGCGCTGAAGGGGTCGGCCCCGGCGCTGGCCTGCTCGGCCTGCAACAGGTGCGCCAGCACCGCCGCCACCGCCGCGCCCGCGCCCACCGGGTCCTGGCCAAAAAGTTGCGCGGCCTCGCGCTGGATCAGCGCGGTGTCGAGCCGCGCGTGGGCAAACGAATCGGAGCGGACCACCTGGCGCAAAAAGGCGACATTGGTGGATGGGCCGACGATGTGCGTTTGCGCCAGCGCCGCATCCAGCCGGGCCAGCGCCTGTTCGCGCGTGTCGCCGTGCACGATCAGCTTGGCGATCATCGAGTCGTAATAGGGGCTGATGGTGTCGCCCTGGCGCACCCCGTCGTCCACCCGCACCGGCGCGCGCTCGAAAGCGGCGTGCGCCGGCTTGCGGTAGACCGACAGCGTGCCGGTGGCGGGCAGGAAATTGCGCTCGGGGTTTTCGGCGCAGATGCGCGCCTCGATGGCGTGACCGATCAGCGGGATCTGCGCCTGCGACAGGGGCAGCGGCTCGCCGCAGGCCACGCGCAGCTGCCACTCCACCAGGTCCAGACCGGTGATGGCCTCGGTGACCGGGTGCTCCACCTGCAGGCGGGTGTTCATCTCCATGAAGTAAAAGCGCATCGACTCGGGCTGGTCGTAGGCGTCTTGCTCGACGATGAATTCCACCGTGCCAGCGCCCACATAGTCCACCGCCCGGGCGGCGGCGACCGCCGCCTCGCCCATGCGCTGGCGCAGCGCAGGGCTCAGGCCCGGCGCGGGCGCCTCTTCAAGCACCTTCTGGTGACGCCGCTGCACCGAGCAGTCGCGCTCGTGCAAATAGACCACCTGGCCGTGCGTGTCGCCAAAGACCTGGATCTCGATGTGGCGCGGCCGCTGCACGTATTTTTCGATCAGCACCGCGTCGCTGCCAAAACTGTTGCGCGCCTCGCGCTGGCAAGAGGCCAGGGCGGCGGCAAAGTCCTCGCTGCGCTCGACCACGCGCATGCCCTTGCCACCGCCGCCGGCGCTGGCCTTGATCAGCGCCGGGTAGCCGATGCGGTCGGCCTCGCGCTGCAAGAGCGCGGGGTCTTGATCGGCCTCGTGGTAGCCCGGCACCAGGGGCACACCGGCGCGCGCCATCAGTTGCTTGGACTCGGCCTTCAGACCCATGGCGCGGATGCTGTGCGGGCGCGGGCCAATAAAGACCAGGCCCGCATCGGCGCAGGCCTGGGCAAAGTCCTCGTTTTCGGACAAGAAGCCATAGCCCGGGTGCACCGCCTGCGCGCCGGTGGCGCGCGCGGCCTCGATGATGCGCTGCCACTGCAAATAGCTCTCGCGCGGGGGCGCTGCGCCAATGTGCACCGCCTCGTCGCAGGCCTGCACATGGGCGGCGCGGGCGTCGGCGTCGGAATACACCGCCACCGTGCGCACCCCCAGGCGGCGCGCCGTGGCCGCCACTCGGCAGGCGATTTCGCCGCGATTGGCGATCAGGATTTTGTCAAACATGGAAGCTTCCTTGTGTTCAGGGCGCGCGCCAGACCACCTGGTCATCGACGGCATACAACTGGCAACGCACCCCGGTGCGGGCCTGGCAAAACCC
>JBEBDJ010000136.1:0-15296 GCA_041157045.1 Pseudomonadota bacterium | reverse complement strand
AGCGCGCGAGCCAGTCAGGCGCTGGCCAATTTGCGCCAGGACCTGATCCAAACCTCTCCCCTGGTTCCCACCGCCCTGGGCAACCATTTGTGGCGCGTCTTTGACGATGTGGTCGACGCGCTCAACGGCCGCCTATGGATCGGCAGCCATGGACGCAGCGAAAATTCCTGGGGTTTGGTGCTGGTCTTGGGCCTGTTGGCGCACATGGCCATCGGCTGGGTGCATGCCGACCGAACCGCAGCGGGCACCGTGGCCTTGGCGCTGTTTGCCATCACCACCTCTGCGGCCTATTGGCATCTCTTGCAGGCGTCCGATCCGTTCGCCCATCTCGAGACAAGCACCTATTTCAAGGCGCTCGCAGGCCATGCAAGGTGAAGGCCATGTCGGGCCCGCACAGCGCCGCCTGAACCGACCACCCTGGGCCGGGCACTAAGCGCGGCTCACCCGCTGCAGGAACGACAGGATCTGCGCGTTGAAAAACGCCTCTTGCTCGATGTTGGCAATGTGGCCTGCGTTGGGAACCACCACCAGTTCAGACCCCGCCAGTCGGGCGTGCATCTGACGCGACATCTCGGGCGGCGTGCCATGGTCGTGCTCGCCCACCATGATCAAGGCGGGGCAGCGGATCTCGGGCAGGCGATCGAGCAAGTCCACCTTCGAGATGGCGTGGCAGCAGCCACAAAAGCCCGCTACCGGCGTGTCCAGAATGCCCTGGCCGATGCGGGCCATCACCTCGGGGTGCGCGGCCTTGTAGGCCGGCGTGAACCAGCGTGTGAGGGTGCTCTCGACCAGTGCCTGCATGCCCTGCGTCTGGGCCGTGTGGATGCGCTCGCCCCACATGGTGGCCGCCTGCGGCGGACGTCGGCTCGTGGTGTCCGACAGGATCAGCGATTGGCACACCGAGGGCGCGGCCAGCGCCAGGGTCTGGCCGATCATCCCGCCCATCGACAAGCCCAGCCAGTGGGTCTGCGCAATGCCCAGATGCTGCAGCAAGGCCAGCGCATCGTCGGCCAGGGTCTCCAGGGTGTAGGGGCCCGTTGTCGCCTGCGAGCGACCGTGGCCGCGCGTGTCAAAGCGCAGCACCCGAAAGTGCGGTTTGAGCAGCGCCACCTGCGCATCCCAGGCCCACAAATTGCTGGCCAGCGAATGGCTCATGGTCACCCATGGCCCATCGCTGCCATCGATCACATGGTGCAGGTCGATCCCGTTGACGTGAGCCACCGGCATGTCAGTCCGCCTTGATGCCCGCGGCGGTGGCAAGGCGTCGGAACAGCACGATCTCGTCCTTGATCAGCTGGTCCATGGCCTCGGGGGTGCTGGTGACCGCGTCAATGCCCAGGCTGGTAAAGCGCTGCGTGACCTGGGGCTGCTTGAGGGCGGCGACCACCTCGGTCTGGAGCTTTTGCACAATGTCTTTGGGCGTGTTGGCCGGGGCCAGCAGGCCGTACCAGAAAATCCATTTGTAGCCCGGCACGCCCGACTCGGCCACGGTGGGCAGGTTGGGCATGTCGGCAAAGCGCGTGGTGCTGGTCACCGCAATCGCCTTGGCCTTGCCCTCGCGGACCAGGTTGATGGCGCTGGCATAGGGCGAGATGAACAGGTGGGTGCGACCGGCCATGGTGTCGGCCAGGGCCTCGGGGATGCCTTTGAAGGGGATGTGCACCAGGTCGATGCCGGCCTGCGACTTGAGCAGCTCGGCGGCAAACTGCGAGCCACTGCCCACGCCGGCCGACGAGTAATTGAGCTGTCCGGGCTTGCTCTTGGCCAGGGCAATGAACTCGCGCATATTGCTCACGTTCAGCTCGGGCGAGACGATCACCAGCGCCGGGCCGGTGGCCGTGAGCGTGATGCCCGAAAAGTCCTTGGAGGCATCGTAGGGCAGCTTGGCATAGATGGCCGGCGAGATGGCATGCGCCGACGAGACCGACAGCAAGGTGTAGCCGTCGGGCGCGGCATTGGCGGCCGCCTGTGCGGCCACATTGCTGCCCGCGCCCAGGCGGTTTTCCACCACCACCGGCTGCTTCCAGGTCTCGGTAAAGCGCGGGCCCAGCACCCGGGCCACGATGTCGGGCACGCCCCCCGGCGAAAAGCCCACCAGGATCTTGATGGGCTTTTGCGGATAGCTGGCCGCAGCGCCTTGCGCCATGGCCGCTGGCCCATGCACCAGGGCGGTGGCCAGCAAGGCCTTGGCCAGCCACTGCCACGGCGTTGACATCGATCGGATCATGGGGGTCATGCGCTGCTCCTCGTTGGTCTGTCAAGCTTCCCGGGGCCCGATGGGGCGCCATGGCCTGACCTGTTGCGAAATGAAGAAATCGAGAAGCAGTCTAATGAAGAAAGCGCCCACGCACGGCGGCGCAGGCGCAATACCCTGTTCAATCACTGGGCCTGATCGCGCCGGCAGCGCACTTTAGCGAACCGCCTGGCGCCCCAGTCCGCTCGCCGCGCGAAGGCGGCACGACCGGCTTATTCGGGCTTGATCCCGATGGCCTTGACGATGCCCGCCCAGCGGGAGCGCTCGGCCCGCATGAAGGCATCAAATTCGGCCACGCTCATCTTGACCTCGGGGATGGAGCCCAGGCCCAACAAACGCTGTGCCACCTCGGGCTGCTTGAGCACGGCTTCGAGTTCGCGGTTGAGGTGATCCAGAATGGCCGCCGGCGTGCCCGCAGGCGCAAACAGGCCGTTCCAGCCGGTGTACTCAAACCCCGCAAAGGTTTCGGCCAGGGTGGGCACCGCGGGCATATTGGCCGTGCGTTGGGCCGAGCTCACCGCCAGGGCCTTGATTTGGCCGGCACGGACATAGCTCAGAAGCGCCGCCTCGGGCAGGCATATGAAGTTCACGCGACCGCCGATCAGGTCCTGAATGGCATCGGGGGCTTTGTTGTAGGGCACATGGGTGAACCGGATGTTGGACATGGCCGCAAACGAGTCGGCCAGCATGCCCGAGAAGGTTTTGGGACCCTCGGTGGCCATGGCCAATTTGTCGGGATTGGCCTTGGCCTGGGCGATGGCGTCGGCCAGGGTATTGCCGGCAAACGCTGGGCCTGCGGCAATGACAAACGGGCTTCGGCCAACCAAGCGCACCGGGGCAAAATCCTTTTCAGGGTCGTAGGGCAAGGCCTTGAAGGTAAAGACGTTGGTCACCATGGCCGCGGTGGTCGCGTAATAAAAGGTGTAGCCGTCCGCGGGCGAGCGCATGGCCGCCTGCGCCCCAATGACGTTTTGCCCACCGGGGCGGTTGTCCACCACGATGGCCTGACCGAGCCGCCGGGATAGGTGATCGGCGACGAAACGCGCCAGGATGTCGGGCCCCGAGCCGGGCGGCTGCGACAAGATCCATTTGATGGGCTTGGCCGGCCAGGCCTGTGCCCAGGCGGTCCCCTGAACACCGGTGGCCATCGCCACCGCAGCGCCCAAGATGCCGCGGTTGAACGTTCGTCTTTGCATGCGGGTCTCCTCTTTCATGATGGATTGTTCAGGCCTTCTCTTTTTCGATCCGGTTGCGCAGCACCCCGATCTTGCTGACCTCGACCTCGACCAG
Organism: Pseudomonadota bacterium; assembly: GCA_041157045.1. Taxonomy (GTDB): domain Bacteria; phylum Pseudomonadota; class Gammaproteobacteria; order Burkholderiales; family Burkholderiaceae_C; genus Limnohabitans_A. The sequence goes on along the minus strand of JBEBDJ010000136.1, from coordinate 11,752 downwards.
GTCGCCCTCCTTCATCCACACCGGGGGTTGGCGTCGCGCCCCCACCCCCCCAGGGGTGCCACTGACGATCACATCGCCAGGGGCCAGGTGGGTGAAGGTCGAGACATATTCGATCAGGCGCGGTATGGGGAAAATCATCATGGCCGTGGTCGCGTGCTGCATCACCTGCCCATTCAGTCGCGTCGTCAGGCTCAGCTCTTCTCCATCGGCAATCTCACCGCGCGTGACCAGCACAGGCCCAAAGGCACCCGTGCCCACAAAGTTCTTGCCCGGGGTGAATTGCGTGGTGTGGCGCTGCCAGTCCCGCACCGAACCGTCGTTGTATGCGCTGTACCCGGCCACGTGCTCCCACGCCAGGGCGCGGGGAATGCGGCGACCGGCCTTGCCGATCACCACGGCAATCTCGCCTTCGTAGTCCAGATGGCTCGACTCGGGGGGCATCAGGAGGGGCTGAAGATGGCCGGTCTGCGACTCGGCCACGCGCAGGAACACCGTCGGGTTCTCGGTTTCGTCGCGCTCGGTTTCGATGCGATGGGCCTCGTAGTTGTGGCCGATGCAGATGATCTTGCCCGGGTCGGTGATGACCGGCAGGTACTGGATCTGCGCCAGCGAGCAGGTATCGGGCTGGCCCATCGCGGCTGCGCCCAACGGCTCGAGCACGCCCGCCGCCAGCGCACTGCGCAAGCTCGGGTAGGGGCCCTGGTCCAGGGCGATCACCCCGGTATCGGTGGCCAGGCCCCAGTGGGCTTGACCTTGGAAGACATAGCTCAGAAATTTCATGGTGTTCGGTGTGGGTGGGGGCAATGGACAAGGGGAAGAAGGCCTCACGGCCGCAGCGCCTGCAAAGCGCGCGCCAACGCTTGTGGGGTGGTGTAGGCCCCATGGACATAGTGATCGGGTCGCACAAGGGCCGCCTGGCAGGCCATGCGCTCAAACCATGCCGCCAGCACGCCCGAGGTCTCGCGAAACCCGGGCGCCAGCGTGGCCTGAACCTTCAGCCGCAGCGCGGCATGCGCTTGGGCAGCAGACTGCGTCCAAGCCGCATCCGCCTCGCCAGCCACGAACAGACGCCAGCCATGCCCCAGCACATCGTCCATGCGCACAGGCCCTGCGGCGTGGTCCAGCCAGGCTTGCGGAAACAGGGTGCCCACCGCCGCGTGCCCCGAGGGATCCAGACAGCCCCCGACCAAGGCGGGCTGCACGTTTTGCCGGGGCATGGCCTGCACCTGGCCGCCGCACTCGGCCAGCAGGCGCGCATCGCGCGCACGGGCCTTGTGCAGATCGCGCTGCCCCACCAGTTGACCGATGCCCTTGATGCGCGAGGTCAACTCGGTCACATGCGCTTTGCGCTCGGCGCCATAGCTGTCGAGCAAGGCGTCGCTGGCGCGCCCTTGCAACACATCCGCCAACTTCCAGCTCAGGTTGGCCGCATCGCGGATGCCTTGGCACATGCCCTGCCCCAAAAACGGCGGCTGCTGATGCGCCGCATCCCCCGCCAAAAAAACGCGTTGGCATCGCCAGTCCTTGGCCACCAGGGCATGGAACTGGTAACTCGCCTGGCGCCAGAGCGTGGCGTCATCGCGTTGGATCCATCGCGACAGCAATTGCCAGGTGGCCTCTGGCGTGGCCATGGCCTTGGGATCCTCGCCGGGGTTGAGCGCAATCTCCCAGCGCCGGTGGTTCTTTGGACCGATCACATAGGTGCTGGGCCGTTGGGGCTCGCAGTACTGCACACTGACCTTGGGCAGCTTGGCCAGGCCCTGCTCGTTGACCTGCACATCGACCACCAGCCAGGGCTCGTCAAACCCCAGGTCCTCGAGTTCCATGCCCAACGATTTGCGCACAAAACTCGACGCCCCATCGCAGCCCACCACATAACGCGCGCAGACCTGCTGGGCTTGGCCCTGCCCATCGGTGACGGTGAGCGTGACCGCATCGGCGTGCTGCTGCAGGGCGGTGACGGTGTGCCCCAGTTGCACCTGCACCGAGGGCATCTGGCCGACCCGCTCGCGCAACACCGCCTCCACGGCGGGTTGGGTGAACACCAGCGACGGGGTGAAGGCCAGTGGGAACGGCGGCGCCACCGTGGACATGCATTTGATGAGTTGCCCGTCCACCCCATAAAACTCGGAATCGGTAAAGGGCTCGGTAAAGGGCGCGATCGTATCGGCAATGCCCAGCTGCTGGAACACGCGCATGATCTCGTGATCAAGCGCAATGGCGCGGGGCTTGTCGTAGACCGTCGTCATGGCGTCGCACACATAGGTCCGGATGCCCTGCTGCCCCAGAAGACCTGCCGCCACCGCCCCAGTGGGGCCAAAGCCAACAATCGCCACATCAAACATGTGGACCCTCCAAGGGGGCGAAGCACACCGCACGCTGCGCTGCCTTCAAGCGCGCACTGGGGGGCTGGGAGATGCCCCATTGGTCCACGCGGCCAGGTGGCCAGGTCCAGTCCTCGGGCTGACCGGCCTGGTAGCTGTCGTCGATTTGCTCGATCTCGGCCGTGTACTCGATCACGATGTCAAACGGCCCAACAAAGTAGTTGAAGGCGTTGTCGCCCGGGCCATGGCGACCCGGTCCCCACTCGATCGGAAACCCCGCGTCCTGCATGCGCCCGCCGCCACGCATCACCGCATCCAGATCGGGCATCAGAAACGCGATGTGGTTCAGGGCGTTGTTGGTGGTGTCGCCCAGGGCCACGCTGTGGTGGTCGCTGTTGCAGCGCATAAAGGCCATGATGACCGTGCGGTCCGAGAGCGAAAAATCCAGGGCGGTTTCCATGAACAGGCGGGTGTCCTCCACATGGCTGCTGTTGAGCACCACATGGGCCAGCCGCAGGGGCATGTCGGTCGCGTCGATGGGCGTCAGGCGCTCGTCACCAAAGACCAGGCGGAACACACGGCCATCGGGGTCGGCCAGGGTGACGGCCTGACCGCCCCCAGGCTCGGTCAGCGGCGCGGGCGCTGCCAGCACCCGCCCGCCGGCGGCCATGGTGTGGTGCATGGCCTGCGTCAAGGCCTGCGCGCTGCGTGCCCGAAGGGTGATGTGCAGGATCTTGGCCTCGCCCGGCGCCTGGTGCAGGGCCAGCAGGTGGTGATCCTCGCCAGCACCGCGAAAGTACACGGCATCGGGCGTGCGCGCGACCACCGCCAAGCGCCAGATGCGGACAAAAAAATCTTCGGCCAGCGCCAGATCCGGAACCGAAAGCGACACGCTGCGCAGGGCAGCCACCAAGGAGGACGCATGGGTCATGGCAAGGCATTCATAAAAGTGGCGGGCAAGCCCAGAAACCTCAGGGCGTTGGTCTGCACCAGTTGTTGGGTCACGGCCTCGTCAAAGCCCGCCTGCACGATGCGATCCAGCGGCCTGGGCTCGTGAAAATTGAAGGGGTAGTCGGTGCCGATCATCAGCTGCGAGGCACCGAAACACCCCACCAGGTGCTGCAGGGTCGGCCCATCGAACACCAGCGTGTCAAAAAAGAACGATCGGGCCTGCTCGGTGGGAGACGACATGACCGAGTCGCGCAGCGCCGGAAACACCGATATGGCCTGCTCCAGGCGGGGCAACAACAGGGCCAGGGTGCCGCCGCCGTGGCTGAAGGCGATGCGCAAGCGTGGATGGCGGTGCATCAGGTTGCCGGTCAGGGCGGACGCCGCGGCCAGCCCCACATCGCTGGGGTAGGCCAGCACCTGTTGCAGCGGCGCGGGTCCCACCAGCCGGTCCATGCCCGTGGGCCGCAAGGCATGGACAAACACCGCCAGATCCAGGGCCTCACAGGCCTCGAAAAACGGGGCCAAACGGGGGTCACCGATGGGCACGCCTTGGATGTTGCTGCCGATTTCCACCCCCGACAAACCCAGGCCATGGCGCAGATGGTGCAACTCCTTGAGCGCCAGGTCCATGTCCTGCAAGGGCACGGCCCCCAGACCCAGCAAACGCCCGGGCGCTTCGGACACCATCAGGGCGATCTGTTCGTTGAGGTAACGCACCAGTTGGGCGCCGTCGCTCGGCTTGAGCCAGTACGACAGCAATTCGGGCATGGGCGAGATGACCTGAAGGCCCAGCCCCATGTCGTCAAAATCCGCCAGTCGTTTGTCGGTGGACCAGCATTTGTCAGAGACGGTGCGGTAATTCTTGCCGTCAATCATCACGTGCCGGTGGCAAGCATGCGCGGGCGCCATGGCGGGCCAGTGCGCTGGCGCAGCGCCCCCCAGATAGGCCGGGAAATCGTGCGGCACCATGTGCGCGTGGATGTCCACGGCGCAGCCGCAGCGGGCCAGCGTTGGGCGCATGGCGTCAGCCCGCCACCAGGCCGGCGGCTTCGATGCCGGCGATGCACAGGGCTTCATCCTCGTCGCCAGTGCCACCACTGGCGCCCACCGCGCCCAACAAGTCACCGGCGGCGTTCTTGACCAGCACGGCGCCGGTTTGGGGCAGGAACTTGCCGTCGGCGGTGGCCGCCAGGGACACAAAGAAATTGGGGTTGTCTTTGGCGCGCTGGGCCAGCACCCGGCTGGACACCCCCATGCCCACAGCCCCCCAGGCCTTGGCCCGGGCAATGTCAAAGCGGAACATGCTGGCACCGTCCTCTCGGGCGAAGGCCTTGAGCTGCCCAGCCTCGTCCAGCACGGCAATGCCCATGGGCTTGTAGCCCTGCGCCCTGGCATGGGCCAAGGCCGCTTCAATGATGTGGTGGGCCAGGGTCAAGGTCAGCGTGCTCATTCGGGGTCTCCTTCAGCGGGCGCATGCCCGAGCACCCCACTGTAGAGAGCCCTTGTCAATTCATCCAGACAATTGCCTGAATAGGTAGAATTTGTTTGATGAATACAGCAAGCATCGACCTGAACCTGCTGCTGACCTTCCACGCCATGCTGGAGCACCGCAGCGTCACCCGGGCGGGAGAGGCCCTTGGCCTGAGTCAGCCGGCCATGAGCTCGGCCTTGCGCCGTCTGCGGGTCTTGCTGCAAGACCCCTTGTTCATCCGGGCCGGGCTGGAGATGAAGCCCACCCCCCGGGCCTTGCAACTGAGCCCCGCCGTGCGGCAGGTGATCGAGACGGTGCAAAGCGACATCCTCCAACCGGCCCGATTTGAGGCGCGCTCTTCCAGCCGCACGTTCACGGTGTTGATGCCCGACATTGGGGAGGCCAATTTTTTGCCTCGCATCCTGGCCATGTTGGCCCAGGAGGCCCCGCAGCTGAACCTGCGCACCCTGGCCATGCCCCGGCATGCGGCGGCCGAGAGCCTCGAGTCAGGGGCCGCGGACCTGGCCATGGGCTACTTTCCCGACTTGCACAAAGCGGGCTTTTTCAAACAACAGCTGATGCGCTCCCCGCATGTCACCCTGGTTCGGCAACACCACCCCAGCATCGGCAAGCGGATGGATTTGACCCAGTTCATGTCGGCCTCGCATGTGGTGGTCAAACCGCACGGCCGCGAGCATGTCTTCGAGAAGTACCTGCAGCAGCAAGGCATCACGCGGCGCGTGGTGCTGGAAATCTCCAACTTTCTGAGCCTGCTGCCCATCATCGAATCGAGCGACCTGATCGCCACCGTGCCCCAGGACCTGGCCGATTTTTGCGTGCAGCACGGGCAGGTTCGCGCCGTGCCCACACCGGTCCAGGCACCTGTGATCGATGTGCAACTGCACTGGCACCAGCGCCTGCAAAAAGACCCGGGGCACGCCTGGCTGCGCAGCGCCATCCATCGACTGTTCGCGCCCAACTGAGCGGGGCCTGGGCCGAACGCGCAACGGCACCCAACATACCCCTGTGGGGTGCGGCGCGGGTGGACTGCTCAAGGCGGTTTAGGCTTTGGCAGGATCGCCTGCGCGCACACCGCTGGCCACCAGCGTGCGGTAGGCCGATGGCGAGTGGCCCACCTCGCGCCGAAACGATCGGCTGAAGTAGGCGGCATCCTCAAACCCCGTCTGGGTCGCCACCGTCAACACCGGGGTGACGGTGTAGGCCAGCAGGCGGCGCGCCTCCAGCATCCGCCGGTCCAGCAGCATCTGCAAGGCCGACTTGCGCGCCACCAAGCGACAGCTGCGGCTGAGGTGATCGGACGTCACCCCCAGTTGTCGGGCATAAAAATCCAGTGGCTGGGGCGAGGCAAAGTGCTGCTCGACCAAAGCACTGAAACGGCGCACCAAGGTGTCGCGCACCCCCGGGCGCTGCGCGCGCTCAAAGCGCACCCCGTGCTCGCGCACAAAGCACACCGCCAACAAGGTGGCCAAGGCCTGCAAGACCTGCACCCGCCCCCCCTGGGCCCCTGAAAACTCCTGCGCCAGCTGCGCCAACAGCCGGGCCAACTCGGCCGCCCCGGCAGGCTTTTCGATCACAAAGGACTGGTCCAGCGAACCACTGACCTGCGCGGCACCGCCCAGCAGGCGGTCCAAGGTGGCGGTGGGGACGGTGACCTGATGGCCAATCGCATCGCGCGTGTAGGTGAAGGCATGCACCGAACCGGGCGCCAGCATGAGCATGACCGGGCCAGCAGCGCGGAATTCACGGCCATCGATGGTGCCGTGCACCCTGCCCTTTTGCAGAAACTGAAACTGGTGCAAGCCTTCGTGATGGTGCGCCGGAATCGTCCAGTTCATTTCATTGCCACGAACGGCCACCGATTCGTAATGCAGGCAATCGTCCGGCTGTTCGTGACGGACTTCATCAAAATCGACCAGCAAGAGCTTGGAGGGTTTCATGCGGAGCATTGTCGCGTGATGCCGGAAATGTGCAAGCCCCTTGAGGTTTCGTCCATGGTCGGAACCGCTGCAATCGCGCACAGTGCCGCCATGACCCGCCACCCTACCCCCCGCCCCCCCGACGTCTTGCCGACGGTTGGCACGGGCGGCACCCCGCCGCCATGGCCGCCCAAATCGCCCTTGCGCTTGACCGGTGCACAGGCCTTGGTGCGCATCCTGCTGGCCGAAGGGGTCGAGACGGTGTTTGGCATCGTGGGCGGCAAGCTCTCCCCCCTCTTCCATGCCTTGAGCCGCGAGCCGCGCATCCGCTTCATCGGCGTCCGCCACGAGGCCGCAGGACCGATGATGGCCGCCGCCTTGCATGCCGGCACCGGCAAGATGGCGGTGGCGGTGGGCGAGCTCGGCCCCGGTGGTTTGAACATGGCCTCGGGCTTGGGGGTGGCCTTCAACAACAACCTGCCGCTGCTGGCGATCACGACCAATCAGCACCGCTCGCTGGCTTACCCCCACATGGGGTTCTTCATGGACCTGGACACGCAGGCGGTCACCACCCCCCTGACCAAGTGGAACGCGGTGGTGCACGATGGCCGTCGCCTGCCCGAGCTGGCACGCCGCGCGTTTCGCGAGGCCCTGGGCGGCCGCCCGGGCCCGGTTCACCTGGACATCCCGCAAGACGTGCTGGGGGAGTTGCAGACCTTTGCCGCGGACGAGTTCGACCTGCCGCCCAATCGCTACCGCGCCACCCATGCACCACGGCCCTCTGCCGCCGCGCTGAGCGAGGCCGCTGCACTGCTCATGCAGGCACGCCGGCCGCTGCTGGTGGGCGGCGGCGGGGTGGTGGCCGCAGGCGCCCACCCCCTGCTGCGCCAGTTGGCCGAGCGCCTTGGCGCCCCGGTGGTGCCCACGCAGATGGCGCTGGGTGTGGTGCCCAGCCACAGCCCGCACTTCATCGGCCATGGCGGCATCATCGCCGGTGAGGCGATCAAGCATGCGTTCGAGCATGCCGATGTGATCCTGAGTGTGGGCTGCCGCTGGTCCTCCTGGATGTGGGATGAGCGTGGCCCGCTGGCGCGGCGCCAGCACCAACTGATCAACATCAACCTCGACCCCGCCGCGCTGGGCGGACCTGCGGTCCACACGGTGGCGATCCAGGCCGATGCGGGCGAGGCCCTGCGCGACCTGCTCCAGGCCCTGGAGGGCCAGGCGGTGAACACCGACCCCCACTGGCTCGGCCAGGTCCGCGCGGTGCGGGCGCGCCACGAGGCCACCCTGGCCATCATGGCCCGCGACACCGAAGAGACCATGCACCCAGCGGCCCTGGCCAAGGCCATCGCCGACGCACTGCCTGCCGATGCGCTGGCGGTCTACGACGGGGGCCACACCACGTTCTGGAGCAACGACTTCACCCCGGTCCACGAGGTGCGCACGCGCTTTCACGAACCGGGCATGAGCCACCTGGGTTACGGGCTGCCGGCGGCCATCGCCCTGCAGTCGCAGTTCCCCAAGCGCCTGGTGCTCAACATCACCGGCGACGGCGCCTTCGGCTTCACGCTCAACGAGCTCGACACCGCCCGGCGCTACGGCTTGCCGGTGGTGACCGTGGTCCACAACAACGCCGCCTGGGGCGTGATCCGGATGGGCCAGCGCCTGGGCCTTGATTTCGAGATGGGCACCGCGCTGGAAGACACCGATTACGCCGCCATCGCCCGAGGCTTTGGCTGCCACGGCGAAGTGGTCACCCGCGCAGGCGATGTCGCCGCCGCGCTGGCGCGGGCCATGGCCAGTGGCTTGCCCGCGGTGATCGACTGCCGCACCAAATTCCTGCCGCACCCCGCGGTGGGCCAATTCGTCAGCATGAACAAATACGGCTTCCAGTCGCTCACGCGCGTGCCGTCCCCCATGGAGAGCAAGATGAACGATATCCGCATGCACATCGGCGGCCGACAGGTCGCGGCCACCTCGGGTCAGACCTTCGAGCGACGCCACCCGCTCGATGGCAGCGTTGCCACGCGCGCCCCGGCTGCCACGGCGGAGGACGCACAAGCGGCGGTCCATGCCGCGGCCCAAGCCTTCCCCGCCTGGTCGGCGATGGGCCCCAGCGAGCGGCGCGCGCTGCTGCTGAAGGCGGCCCAAACGCTCGAGGCCAAGACGCCCCAGTTCATCCAGACCATGACGGCCGAAACCGGCGCCGCCGCGCCTTGGGCCGGGTTCAACGTTCACCTGGCCGCTGGCATGTTGCAAGAAGCCGCCGCCCTCACCACCCAGATCGGTGGCGAGGTGATTCCGTCCGACGTGCCGGGCAGCCTGGCCATGGGCCTGCGCGTTCCAGCGGGGGTGGTGCTGGGCATTGCACCCTGGAATGCGCCGGTGATCCTGGGCGTGCGGGCCATCGCCACCCCCCTGGCCTGCGGCAACACAGTGGTGCTCAAGGGCTCCGAGATCTGCCCGGCCACCCATGGCCTGATCGTCGAAGCGCTGGAAGAAGCGGGCCTGCCGCCTGGTGTGGTCAATTTCGTGACCAACGCCCCCGAGGATGCGGCGGCCGTGGTGGAGGCCATGGTGGCGCATCCGGCGGTGCGCCGGGTCAATTTCACGGGGTCGACCCATGTCGGCCGATTGATTGCGCAGACCTGCGCCCGGCACCTCAAGCAGGTGGTGCTGGAGCTCGGGGGCAAAGCCCCCTTGCTGGTGCTCGATGACGCCGACCTGGAAGCAGCCGTCAACGGCGTGATCTTCGGGGCGTTTGCCAACTCGGGGCAGATCTGCATGTCCACCGAGCGCCTGGTGGTGGACGCCAGCGTGGCCGATGTCTTTGTGGCCAAGCTGGCAGCCCGTGCCGTCGGGCTGCCGCTGGGAGACCCTCGCAAGGGCCCGGTGGTCTTGGGATCGGTGGTCGACATGCGCACGGTCGAGCGCTGCAATGCCCTCATCGATGACGCGCTGGCCAAAGGCGCCACCCTGGTGTGCGGCGGCAAGAGCGAGAACACCTTGATGCCCGCCACCATCCTGGACCATGTGACCGCCGACATGCGCATCTACCACGAGGAGAGCTTCGGGCCGGTCAAGCCGGTGGTGCGCGTGCGCGGCGTGGATGAGGCGGTGGCCTGCGCCAACGACACCCCCTATGGCCTGTCGGCCGCGGTGTTTGGCCGCGACACCGCGCGCGCCATGCAAGTGGCCCAGCGCATCGAGTCGGGGATTTGTCATGTGAACGGCCCCACCGTGCACGACGAGGCCCCCATGCCCTTTGGCGGTGTCAAGGCCTCGGGCTATGGCCGCTTTGGTGGCAAGGCGGGCATCGATGCCTTCACCGAATTGCGCTGGATGACGGTGCAAACCACGCCGCGCCAATACCCCTTCTGACCCCCCACACGAACCCAGCCACGAGGAGACAAGCCATGCAACGACGACACATCCTGGGCGCCGGTCTGGCGCTTGGCGGCCAAGCCATGCTCCCTGCCCTGGCCCAACCGGCCAACACCACCTTCATCTGGTCTGGATTTCCGGCGGGCGGGCTGGGGGACCAGGTGACCCGGCCCCTGCTGGAGCAACTGCGGGGCAAACTGCCACAAAACCTGGTGTACGACACCAAACCGGGCGCGGGCGGACGCATCGCCGCCGAATTCGTCAAACGCTCGTCGCCTGACGGTGGCCACATCTTCCAGACCCCCTCGTCGGTGATGGTGCTGCAGCCCCATGTCTTCAAGAAGCTGCCCTACGACACCCTGGCCGATTTCACCCCGATCGTGGGCCTGTGTGCCTTCAGCACCGTGCTCACCGCAGGTCCTGGCCTGCCGGCCGATGTGCGCCAAGTGGCCGATCTCTTGCGCTGGGCCAAGGCCAACCCAAGCGCGGCCAATATCGGCAACCCGTCGTCGGGATCGGGCATGCACCTGGCTTCCATGTTGCTGGCCAAGCAGTCCGGGGCCCCCTTGAACCCCATTCCCTACAAGGGCGGCGCCCCCTTGCTGACCGACCTGCTGGGGGGCCAGATTCCGGTGAGCATCAACGTGATCTCGGAGGTCTTGCCGCACATCCGCAGTGGCAAGCTGCGCGCGCTGGCGGTGTTGTCGCCCACTCGCTCCAAGGCCCTGCCCGAGGTGCCGACCATGATCGAACAAGGCCACAAGGACTTGGCCTATTCGGAGTGGTTGGGGTGGTTTGGCCCCGCACAAATGGCCCCCAATCGGGTGGCCACGATCCAGGCAGCGGTGCAAGAGGCACTTGCCAGCAACGCCATGAACGAGGCCCTGGCCAAGATCGGTCTCGAGCCGATGCGCCAGACATCCGCCCAGTTCGCTGCGCTGGTCCGACAGGACCACGCCTACTGGGCACAGGTGGTCAAAACCACGGGGTTCCAGCCCGAAGACTGAGGCGACACGGCCCGATACCGGTCAGACGGGCGGGCCCGGGCGCGGCTGCTGACGCCAGCGCCATGCCCACGGCCCCACCGGTCGGCCTCAGCCCAGGACCCGCTCCCCGTGCGGGGTCATGATGCGCGCCCGCAGCTGCGCCGCGGCCCCAGCAAGACTGGCGTGCACCTCGACCGGTGTTTGCAGCTTCAGCGAGGCAAGCAGCTGCCGGACCCGGGCCGGGTCGGGGTGATGGATCTCAAACCCGAGCAGGCCCAGGCCCAACTCGGGCATGTGCTGCGCGGGATGCACCGCGGTTTGCCAGGCAATCAAGGCCGGCGCGATGCCGTCCAGCGGCACCTGGCCATCGGTGGGGATGGTGATGAACCAGTTCAGATGCCCACGGCTCATGGGCTGAACAGGCCCCAGCGGCTCGGTGCTGGCCGCCGCACTGGCGTGGATGTCCTCGCACCGAAGCACCCAGGTTGCGAGCGAGGGCGGCGCGTTGGGCGGGCGCCGGTCCAGGTCAAACCAACGGGGGCGATCGGGCGCCGCTGCCGCTGGGTTGATGGCGATGATTTCCAAAAAGCTGCGCTCGCTCAGGCGCATGAGCAGGTTGTGCGTGCCCATGCGCGGATGCTCGCCCCCGGCTTGCGGGCGCACGCCCAGCACCTGCGTGACCCAGGCAGCGCCTTC
>JBEBDJ010000135.1:0-19359 GCA_041157045.1 Pseudomonadota bacterium | reverse complement strand
CAATTGGGTTGGATGCTGGCATGGGTGTTGCTGGGGCGCAGAAGAACCTTGCCTTGGGCGAGATCGAGAGGGGTGTGATGGGTGGCCTTGTCGGCAGAAGTATCAAATCGTCGGTATATGTGAATAAATACCGACGATTTGATATTTCAGGGTATGTGGCAAGCGCTTGGTCCAGGTGTCCGGTGAAACGGGCATGGTCCGTTAGTGGCGATCACACCGAATGTGCGCAGGTATTTCTGCAAAGTTTGCGGGACACACGTCTATTCTTTAGACGCAAGACGGCCTGATATCGTCGGGATACCGGCAGGTGTCATCGCAACGCCCATTTCAGGCATGCCCACCAAGGACTGCTTTTGGACTGATAGGTCGCCCTGGACAGCAACTCGAATGCTTGCTTGCATGCCACGATGACGCGCTTTTGCGTCACGCAAAGGGCCACCGGTGCAAATGAAAAGCCAATCCCTTGAGCGATCGTGATCGTGTTGGGCATACGGTATTTATACCGTGTTGAGGTCTGCCATCATCTGGGCCAAACTGGCGCGCTGATCCAGGAGACCACGCCACATGAACCTTGCCCACTTGTTAACGCGACAGGCCTTGGGCCATGGCGAGCAGCTTGCTGTTTTTCATGGTACCCATGTCTGGTCCACCTATCGCCAGTGGGCCTGCCGAAGTGCCGCTTTGGCCAGCCGAATGCGCCTGGCCGGCCTGCAAGAAGGTGACCGCGTGGTGGTGTTGATGCGAAATCACCCACGCTATTTGGAAGTGTTGTGGGCTGCTTGGTGGGCGGGGCTGGTGGTCGTGCCGGTCAATGCCAAACTGCACCCAGCCGAGGTGGCGTGGATCATCGACAACGCACAGGCGCGTTGGGCCTTTGTGACCGGTGACATGGCACCGGCCCCCTTCAAAGGCATTGAACGTCAGATCGACATCGAATCGGACGAGGCCCATGCGCTGCTGGCGCCCGTCGAGGATTGGCGATCCGTGCCGGTGGCTGCGCGCAGCCCCGAAGATCTTGCATGGCTTTTCTATACCAGCGGAACCACGGGAAAGCCCAAAGGCGTCATGCTGACGCATCGCAATCTCACCACCATGGGGCTGACTTATTTTGTGGATGTGGATCGCATTGATCGACACGACACCATGGTCTACGCGGCCCCCATGTCGCATGGCTGCGGCATCTATGCCATTCCACATCTCATGGCCGGTGCGCGGCACGCTGTGGCTGTATCTGGTGGCGTTGACCCAGAAGAGTTGTTTTCGATGGGCCAGGCTTTGGGGCCGCTGTCCACGTTTGCAGCCCCCACGATTGTCAATCGCCTGGTCGACCACGCGCATGCGCAAGGGCTCTCGCAGGCGGCATGCGCCAAGTCCTTCAAGACCATTGTGTACGGTGGTGCGCCGATGTACCAAGCCGATATGGAGCGGGCGTTGCGGGTCATGGGGCCGCGGTTTGTGCAGATCTACGCACAAGGCGAGACGCCCATGGTGGGCACGGCATTGTCCCGCCAGCAGATTGCCGACACGACCCATCCGCGACATGGCCAGCGCCTTGCGTCGGTGGGGGTGGCGCAAACCCCGGTTCAGCTGCGCGTTGTGGATGAACACGGCGCAGACTTGGCCGTGGGTGAGGTGGGCGAGGTCGTGTTCCGTGGTGACTCGGTCATGGCGGGCTATTGGCGCAACCCCGAGGCCACGCAGTCAGCGGTGCGTGACGGATGGTTGTGGACCGGCGACATGGGGTTCCTGGATGCGGAGGGCTTCTTGACGCTGAAAGACCGCAGCAAAGACATGCTGATCAGCGGCGGCTCCAACATCTACCCGCGCGAAGTGGAAGAGGTGCTGCTGACCGCACCAGGGGTTGCCGAGGTGGCGGTGGTGGGCGGCCCGGATCCCGAATGGGGTGAGGTGGTGGTGGCCTTTGTGGTGGCACAGGCCGGGGCCAAGCCGACGGTGGCCCAACTGGATGCGCACTGCCTGGCGCACATTGCCCGCTTCAAGCGTCCCAAGGCCTATCACTTTGTCACCGAGTTGCCCAAGAATCACTACGGCAAGGTGCTGAAAACAGAATTGCGCGCACGCTTGGCCGCCAAAGTCGCCAGATGAAGCATTGAAGCTTGCCACGCCAGCAAAGGCAGCGCAGCGGGCCGATCAGGCGGGCATCTTTTGTGTGTCCCGCGAGATTGCCGATGGCATCGCCGTGCAGGTCTGGCGCCATGAGCCCGGCAAGCTAGCTCAGGAAAAGACCGAGGATCTCTTAAGGCGCGGGCGAAATGAACCAGTGCGGTGCCAGGGTGGCCAGCCTCCATTCGCCGCACGGTGTGGGCAGATGCGCCAATGCGTTCTGCCAGATCGTCCTGCTTCAGGTGCCTGCGCCGACGGGCAAGCGAAATCGCCTGGCCCAGACGGGTCAGGCTGCGTGCGACAGGCAGCGGTGCAGGCGACAAAGACCTCATACAAGACCTGTTTCATGCGCGATTAAAAAATTTAAAAGCGCATGTATGGCGTCTTATTTCGCCTTGGACTCAGGGAATGATCTTGCGATCGCCTTGATATTGACCTTGCGATTGGGTGCGGGCCGCAGGCCCCCCGTCACCCCTTGGGGGCGTAGGCCACCACGTCGATCTCGACCTTGGCGTCAATCATCAGGCGCGCCTCCACGGTGGAGCGGGCTGGGCGGTGCTCGCCAAAGCACTCCATGTAGACGCGGTTGAAGCTGCCAAAGTCGCGCGCGTCCTGCAGCCACACCGTGACCTTGCACACGTCTGGCAGGTCCGCGCCCGCCAGGGCCAGGGCCTGGCGCAGGCGCACAAACACCTGGCGCGTCTGCGCCTCGATGCCGCCCACCACCACCTCGCCCTGGTCGTTGGTGGGCACCTGCCCCGACACAAACACCCAATCGCCCGCCCGGGTGGCCGGTGACAGGGGGCGGGCCAGGCGGTCCGAGGCCAGGGGCGCTTGGCCCAGCATTTCAACAGGCATGGGGATCTCCTTGAGTCATCAAAAAGCCCAGCGTATCGCCAAAAAATGTATTTGACTTACATATAAACCCGAATGGCGGGCATTGGCATGAGGATTAGAGTGGAAATCCCGTAAGTCACTTACATCCAGGAGGCTCCCATGGCCCTCAACTTGTTCCGACGTCATCTGCTGGCCTCGTTGCTGGCGGTCTTGCCCGCGCTGGCCCTGTCCGCACCGCCCAAAGGGGGCGCGGCGCAGCTGGCCATGATTGGCGAGCCGCAAAGCCTGGACCCGATGGCCTCGACCGCCGACCTGGTCGGCACCATCATGCAGCACGTTTTTGAGACGCTGTACACCTTCGATGCGCGTTGGCAGGCCGTGCCGATGTTGGCCGAGGGCATGCCCCGTGTGTCGGCCGACGGGCTGACGCACACCATCACGCTGCGCGCCGGGGTCAAGCTGCACAGCGGCCGCGATCTGGATGCGGGCGATGTGGTGGCCTCGCTCACGCGCTGGATGGACATGGCCCCCCGCGGCAAGGCGATCGGGCGCGACACGGTCAGCCTGGAAGCGCGTGGGCCGCGCACCATCGAGTGGAAATTCAAGGTGCCGCAAGCGTCCTTGCTGGCGCAGTTGGCGCTGCCCTCGGGCATGGCCGCCATCATGGCCAAGGAAAGCCTGGCCAATCCCATGACCAGCTTTGTGGGCACCGGGCCCTACCGCTTCCGCGAGCGTCGCCCCGATCAGCTGGTGCTGCTCACCCGGCACGAGGCCTACAGCGCACGCAGCGAGGCGCCATCGGGCTATGCGGGCCGTCGCGAGGCCCTGCTCGATGAGCTGCGCTTTGTGCCGGTGCCCAATGCCAGCACCCGCCTGGAGGGCGCGCTGGCCGGGCAGTTCCACTTTGCCGATCAGCTCAATGCCGAAGCCCTGTCGCGATTGGAAAAAGGCGGGCCGCAGGTGGTGCCGATCATCACCCCGGCCTTTGGTTTTCCATACCTGGTCTTCAACACCCGCGAGGGGGTGATGGCGCAGCAGGCCATGCGGCAGGCGGTGCAACTGGCCATTGGCCCGGGCGAGATGCTCGAGGCCGCCTATGGCGACAAGCGCTTCTACACCGTTGAGGGCAACCATTTCCCGCAGGGCACGCCCTTCTACAGCACGGCCGGCACCGAGGTCTACAACCGCAAGGACGCGCGCCGCGCCCGTGAGATGGCCGAGCGTGCGGGCTACAAGGGCGAGGTGATCCGCTTGCTCACCAGCCGCCAGTACGAGTTCCACCACACCATGGTGCAGGTCATGGCCGAGCACCTGAAGGCGGCGGGCTTTCGCACCGAGATGCAGGTCGTGGACTGGGCCACGCTGGTGCAGCGGCGCGGCGATTCGAAGGTCTGGGACATCTACATGACCCACTCGGGCCAGCTGCCCGAGCCCATGCTCTCGCCGCCGCAATTGGGCGAGGGCGCGCCGGGCTGGTGGTCGACCCCGGGCAAGGCCAAGGCGCTGGGTGACTTCAACCAGCAGACCGACCCGGCCCGCCGCGCGCCGCTGTGGGCGCCGGTGCAGCAGCTGGTCTACACCGAGGTGCCCTACATCCATGTGGGCAAGTTCAGCAGCCTGTCGGCCCGCGCGGCACGGCTGGAGGGCTATGTGCCCACCATCTGGCCCTTCTTCTGGAACACCGGGCTGGGCCGCTGATGCACTTGGGCGTCTTGACGCGCGCGCCCTGGCTGGCCTGGGGCCGGCCGGTGCTCGCGCGCTTGTGGGGCATGTTGATGGTGCTGGGGCTGGTGTCGGTGCTGGTCTTTGTGCTGACCCGCCTGGCCGCCGGCGACCCGGTGGCCCTGCTGCTGGGCGATCAGGCCTCGCTGCAGGACATTGCACAGGCGCGGGCCCGCTATGGGCTCGATGCGCCCATCGTCGAGCAATACCTGCGCTGGCTGGGCGAGGTCTTGCAAGGCCATTTGGGCCAGTCGATTTTTTTGCAAATGCCGGTGCACCAGGTGCTGCTCGATCGTGTCGAACCCACGCTCAGCCTGGCGCTGTTGGCGGTGGGCGTGGCCATGCTCATTGGCGTGCCCAGCGGCCTGGCGGCGGCGGTCTGGCGCGGGCGCTGGATCGATCAGTGGGTGAGCACCTTGGCCATGCTGGGGGCCAGCATGCCCAGCTTCTGGATGGGGCTGCTGCTCATCCAGCTGCTGGCGGTGGGGCTGGGCTGGTTCCCGGTGTCGGGCTATGGCGCGCCAGACGCCAGCTGGGCCCAACGCCTGCACCACCTGCTGCTGCCGGCGCTGGTGCTGGGCATGCTCAACTCGGCGCTCATCACCCGCTTTACCCGCGCGGCCATGCTCGACATTTTGGGCGAGGACTACATCCGCACCGCGCGCGCCAAAGGCCTGCCCGAGGTGCGCGTGATCTTGCTGCATGCGCTGCGCAACGCCCTGGTGCCCATCCTGACGGTGCTGGGCCTGACGCTGGCGCTCATGATCGGCGGTGCGGTCGTCACCGAAACCGTCTTCAACCTGCCGGGCCTGGGCAATCTGGTGGTGCGTGCGGTGCTGCGCCGCGACTACCCGGTGATCCAGGGCGCCTTGCTGGCCATTGCCGGCGTGTATGTGCTGATCAACGGGGTCATTGACCTGCTGTATCTGTGGGTCGACCCAAGGGTGCGCCATGGCTGAGCCGCAACGCTGGTGGCGACATCTGTTGGCCCGCCGCATGGTGCTGGTGGCGGCCATTCTGTTGGGCTTGCTCTTGCTCCTGACCTTGGTGGGCCCCTGGTTCTTGCCCGACCCGATGGCCCTGAAAGTCAGCCAGCGCCTGAAGCCGCCCAGCTGGGCCTATCTGGCGGGCACCGACGAGCTGGGGCGCGACATGGCCAGCCGCCTGGTGCTGGGCGCGCGCTACTCGCTGGCCATCGGCGCCAGCACGGCGGTGCTGGCCGTCTTGGCCGGCACGGTGCTCGGTTTGCTGGCCGGATTTTTCCGGCGGCTCGATGGCCCGCTGATGCGTTTGGTGGATGCCATGATGGCCTTCCCGGACATTCTGTTGGGCATTGCGCTGGTGGCCATTCTGGGCGCCAGCCCGGTCAACGTGGTGTTGGCGCTGAGCCTGGTCTACACCCCGCGCGTGGCGCGTGTGGTGCGCGCCTGCGCGCTGGTCATTCGCTCGCTGCCTTATGTGGAGGCCACGCGCGCCGTGGGCGTTCGCTCGCCGCGTCTGTTGCGGGTGCATGTGCTGCCCAACCTGATGTCGCCCATCCTGGTGCAGCTGAGTTTTGTGTTTGCCTATGCCTTGCTGGCCGAGGCCGGCCTGTCCTTTTTGGGCGTGGGGGTGGGGGCCGATGTGCCCACCTGGGGCACCATGGTGGCGGCCAGCACGCCCTATGCCGAACGCGCGGTGTGGATGCTGTTTTTTCCGGGGCTGGCGATTGTGCTGAGTGCTTGGTCGCTGCAGGTGCTGGGCGACGGGGTGCGCGATTTGTTGGACCCACGCTTGCGGGGGGCGCCATGAGCCAGGACCTGCGTTTGTTGGTGCAAGGCCTGCACACCCGCTTGCAGCACGACGGGCGCGAGACCGCGCTGGTGCGCGGCGTGGACCTGCGCCTGCATGCGGGCGAGACCTTGGCCCTGGTGGGCGAGTCGGGCAGTGGCAAGTCGCTGACCGCGCTCACGCTGATGCGGCTGCTGGCGCGCGATGCGCGCTGGTCCTGGGACGGGCAGGCCGAGCTGGTCGACGCGGACGGGCAGCACCACGATCTGTTGCGCCTGCCCGAGGCGCAGATACGGCGCCTGCGCGGGCACCAGATGGCGATGATTTTTCAGGAGCCCATGAGCTGCCTCAACCCGGTGCTGACGGTGGGCCAGCAGATTGCCGAGTCGGTCCGCCTGCACCTGGGCCTCTCGCCCGCAGCAGCGCGCCAGCGTGCGCTGCAGGCCCTGGAGGAGGTGGAGATTGCAGCGGCACGCCAGCGCCTGGACGAGTACCCGCACCAGCTCTCGGGCGGCATGCGCCAGCGCGTCATGATTGCCATGGCCATGGTGTGCGCGCCCCGCGTGCTGATTGCCGATGAACCCACCACCGCGCTGGACGTGACCATTGCCGCGCAGATCCTGGCGCTGATGCGCCGCCTGCAAGAGGCCAACGGCATGGCCGTGCTGTTCATCACCCACCACCTGGGCGTGGTGGCCCACTATGCCGATCGTGTGTCGGTCATGTACGCCGGCCGCGTGGTCGAGAGCGCCGATGTGCCGCGCCTGTTTGCCCAGCCCTCGCACCCCTATACCCGGGGCCTGCTGGAGTGCTTGCCTGGCCGCGCCCGTCAGCGGGCCTTGGCGACGGGTCAAGCGCCTGTGCTGCTGGACATCCCGGGCCAGGCCCCGTCGATGCAGGACCTGCCCGAGGGATGCGCCTTTGCGCCACGTTGCCCGCAGGCCCATGCGCGCTGCGGCGCGGGCGAGGTGCCCTGGCAGGGCGCGCCCGAGCATCGCTACCGCTGCTGGCTGAACGCGACGGAGGGATTGGCATGAGTGCGCCGCTGTTGGAGGTGCGCGATCTGCGCGTGGAGGTGGGCCACGGGGCGCGCCGGGTGCAGGCCGTGCGCGGGGTGGACCTGACGCTCGCGCGCGGGGAGACCTTGGGCCTGGTGGGCGAGTCGGGCTCGGGCAAGAGCACGCTGGCCCGGGCGCTGATGCAACTGCTGCCGGTGCACAGCGGCACGGTGCAGCTCAATGGGCAATCGCTGACCACGCTCAGTGCGGCCCGGATGCGCCCCTTGCGCCGGCAAATGCAGATGGTGTTCCAGGACCCAAGCCTGAACCCGCGCCAGCGCGCCGGCGACATGCTGGCCGAGGTGCTGCACACCCACGACCTGTACCCTGGCCCGCAGCGGGCCGAGCGGGTGCGCGCCTTGTTGCAGATGGTGGGCCTGTCGGCCGAGCATGCGCCGCGCTACCCGCATGCCCTGTCGGGCGGGCAAAAGCAGCGCCTGGGCATTGCGCGGGCGCTGGCGGTGGAGCCGCAGCTGATCGTTGCGGACGAGCCGCTGTCGGCCCTGGATGTGTCGATCTCGGCGCAGATCGTGAACCTGCTGGTGCGCCTGCGCGATGCGCTGGGCCTGAGCATGCTCTTTATTTCGCACGACCTGGAAGTGGTCGAGTTTTTGTGCGACCGGGTGATGGTGATGTACCTGGGCCGCGTGATGGAGGTGGCGCCCGTGGCCACCTTGTTTGCCCGTCCCACACACCCCTACACCCAGGCCTTGCTGGCGGCCGCGCCCCAGCCGAGCCTGACGGCCCCGCGCCCCAGGGTGGCCTTGCTGGGCGAGCCGCCCAGCCCGGTGGCGCCGCCCTCGGGCTGCGTGTTTCGCACGCGCTGCCCAATGGCGCAGCCCGCATGTGCCGAACAGGTGCCCGTGTTGCAGACCGTCTCGCCCGGCCACCAGGTGGCGTGCCCGCTGGTGGCGCGTCCAGGAGCCCCATCATGAACACGACCGATCTGCTGGCGCGCATGCAGGCGGCCGCCACGCGGCTGCCGCGCGCGCAGCAACAGGTGTTGCGGGTGATGCTGCAGGACCCGCGCCAGGCCTTGCGCTGGAATGTGGACGCGCTGGCCGAAAAAGCCGGTGTGTCGATGCCCACCATTGGCCGATTGGCCCGCAGCTTGGGCTTTGCCCACCTGCGCGATTTCAAGCTGGCACTGGCGCAGGACCTGGCGCGCCAGGCCCCGGTGCACCGCAGCGTGCGGCCCGAAGACAGCAGCGAGGAGATGGTGCACAAGGTCGTGGCGGGTGCCGCGGCGGCGGTGCAGGATCTGGAGGCCCAGCTCAAGGGCCCGCTGCTGGACCAAGCGGCGGCGCTGCTGGCCGAGGCCGATCGCATTGACTGTTTCTCGGTGGGCGCCACCTCGGCCTTCATGGCCAGTGATCTGCAGGCCCGGCTGTTTCGGCTGGGGCGGGTCGCGCATGCGGTGCACGATGCGCATTTGCAGCTGAGCTCGGCCGCATCGCAAAGTCCTCGTGGGGTGGTGGTGGCGATCTCGCACGTGGGCCGCATGCCCTCGCTGCTGGAGGCGGTGGACCTGGCACGCCGCTGTGGTGCGCGCGTGATTGCCATCACCCAGCCCGACACCCCGCTGGCCGCGCTGGCGGACGTGGCGATCGTGCTGCGCGTGCCGCCCGATGCGGTGATGCGGGTGGGCACCGAGGCCTACATCGCCCACTTGCTGGTGATCGAGTTGCTGATGCTCTTGCTGATCAAGGCCCTGGGCCCGGCGGGGACCGAGCCGCTGGCGCGCATCCGCGCGGTGCTGCAGGCGCACGGTCAGGATCTGGACACGCACCCCGCCCCCCCTTGGACCTGGCCCGATGCGGACAAGGCAGGTGCGGCATGACGGCGCAGTTGCTGCGCGGCGCGCAGGTCTTGGACGGCACTGGCGCGCCAGCGCGCCAGCTGGATGTGCGCATCGAAGGTGCCCGCATTGCGGCCATGGGCCCGCAGCTGGACGCCGACGGGGCCCGCGTGCTCGATTGCGATGGCCTGACCCTCACGCCCGGCTTTGTCGATGTGCACACGCACGACGATGCCCAGGTGCTGCGCGAGCCGGCCATGTGGGCCAAACTCTCGCAAGGGGTGACCACCGTCATCACCGGCAACTGCGGCCTGTCCTTGGTGCCGCTGGTCACGCCGTCGCCCATCTCGCCGCTGGACCTGCTGCACCCCGACCATTTTCGCTACCCCGATCTGAACGCCTATGCGCAGGCGGTGGCGCAAGCGCAACCGGCCGTGAACGTGGCCGCGCTGATCGGCCACACCAGCCTGCGCGCGCAGGCCATGGCCTCAATGGAGCGGCCGGCCTTGGCCGACGAACTGACCCAGATGTGCGCGCAACTGGACCAGGCCATGCGGCAGGGCGCGCTGGGCCTGTCATCGGGCCTGTTCTACCAGCCCGCTTTTGCCGCTGACCCGCAAGAGATGCATGCCCTGACCCGGGTGCTGGGCGCGCATGGCGGCGTGTACGTCACGCACCTGCGCTCGGAAATGGACGAGGTCTTGCCGGCCATGCAGGAGGCGGCAGATGCCGCCCTGGCCGGCGGTGTGCCCTGGGTTTTGTCGCACCACAAATGCGCCGGTCCGCGCAACTGGGGGCGCAGCTTGCAGACCCTGGCCTTGCTCGATCGACTGGCGCAGCGCCAGGCGCTGGGCCTGGACGCCTACCCCTACACCGCGGGCTCCACCCTGCTGCGCGAGGATCTGGTCGATGGGGTGATCGACATCCTGATCACGCGCAGCACCCCGCACCCCGAGATGGCGGGCCGCTGGCTGCGCGAGGTGGCGCAGGAATGGGGCGTGGACCAGTTGAGCGCCTGCCGCCGCCTGATGCCGGGCGGGGCCTGCTATTTCCAGATCGACGAGGCCGACCTGCGCCGGGTGCTGGCACACCCGCTGACCATGATCGGCTCGGACGGCTTGCCGCACGATGCGCGACCGCATCCCCGCCTATGGGGCAGTTTTGCGCGCGTGCTGGGGCACTATTGCCGCGAGGAGCGCTTGCTGGAATTGCCGCAGGCCGTGCACAAGATGAGCGGCCTGTCGGCCCAGCGCTTTGGCTTGAGCGGGCGGGGCGTCTTGCGCCCAGGTGCCGCCGCCGACCTGGTGCTGCTGGACACCGAGCGGGTGCGCGACACCGCCACCTACGCCGAGCCGGTGCGCCAAAGCGAGGGGATTCATCGGGTCATGGTCAACGGCCAGTGGGCGCTGATCGACGGCGCCCCCACCGGCGTGCACAGCGGCGCGTTTTTGCGCCGCGGCTGAGGGGCCCCGGGCAAGCCCCATGCCGAGGCCCCGGGCCTTGCGCTAAGCTGGGGCCGCTGCAAAAGGAGTGGGCATGGGCATGCATGCGGGATGGCGCTGGACGCGCTGGACATGGGTGGTGGCCGGTGGGCTGCTGTTGGGCCTGGGTTTGACCTGGCTCAGTGTGAAGACGCTGGCCCCCACGACCCTGGCGGTCGGGCCTTGGCAGCTGAGCCTGCTGGCGGGCAGTCGCGATGCCGATCCCTACACCCGCGCCCGGGTCGCGCTGGGGGGGCTGCTGGCCCTCAATCGCAGCGAGACCATGTACTACCTGGCCTTTGAGGACTCGGCGGGGCAGGCCTTGCGCGCGCGCTGCCAGTACCGCATCACCGGGGCGCCGCCACCGGCGCGTTGGTGGAGCCTGACGGCCTATGCCGACGATCATTTCCTGTTTGCCGATCCGCAGCACCGCTACAGCGTCAACGGCGCGCAGGCGGTGCTGGATGCGCAAGGCCGCTTTGACATCCGCACCGGGCCGGGCCAGGCCAGCGCAGAGCGTGTGGACCTGGGCACGCCAGGGCAGGGCGGCATGGTGCTGGCGCTGCGGGTGTACAACCCCGAGCCCGCGCTGCAGGCCGCCCCGCAAGGCCTGCAGGCCCCGCGCATTGAACGCCAGGGGGATTGCGCATGAGACCGCGTCGCGCCCCGCTGTGGCCCGCCCTGGGCCTGATGGTGCTGATCGCCTTGGCCGTGCACGCCGCCAGCTTGTGGGCCTTGCCGCGCCTGATCATGCACAAGGCCTTGCAGACCGTGGGGGGGCCGCAGCCGCCCGCGCCGGTGCGGCCGCCGCTGGCCACGCAAACCGCCCGCGCCATCGTGCTGCCCAGCCCCGACCTGCTGTATGGGGTGTGCGTGGCCGATCTGCGCCGCCAGGACCTGGCCGTGCAGGTGGATTTGCGCGGTCTGCCCTACGCCTCGGTGGCCATTTACGACGAGCGCTCGGACAACATCTGGGTCATGAACGATCGGCAGGCCAGCGATGCGCCCGTGCGCTTGCGCCTGCAAGGCCCGGATGCGCCCCCAGCGGCCAAGGATGCGGCCCAGGCGGTGCGCGTGCCCGGCACGCGCGCCCTGGTGCTGGTGCGCTTTCTGGTGACCGATCGACAAGACGGGTTGGCGCGGGCCGAGGCCGCGCGGCAAAGCCTGCGCTGCCAGGCGCTCTGAGCCGCCCAGCCGGCGGCGTTCAGCGGCCCAGCAGATCGCGGGCGGCGGGCCAGTGACCGTGCACGGTCTGGACGCCCTGGGCCTGCCAGATCGCGTCCAGGGTGGCCAGCGTGACCGCCTGCGCCGCCAGGGTGTTGAGCAGCAGCAGATCGGGCGCGCTGGTCTGCGCCCCGGTGGCCAGCGCGAACAGGGTGTCGCCGTCGTAAGGGGTGTGCACCGGCCGGATGCAGCGCGCCAGGCCATCGTGCCCGCTCATGGCCAGGCGCTTGCACTGCGCCTTGTCCAGCTGGGCATTGGTGCCGATCACGCCAATGGTGGTGTTTTGTCCGGCGTCGGGAATCGGCACCTGCAGGGTCTGGCCGGCCAGCATCGCGCCCCAGGTGTCGCGCAGCTGCCCCTGGGCATCGCGCGCGCCGGCCAGCACACGGGCGGCCTGCGGGTCCCACACATCGCCCACCGCATTGCAGGCCACCATGGCCGCCACCACCCAGGGGCCCACGCGCAAGGCGGCGTGACCCATCCCGCCCTTCATGGCCAGGCTGGGGCCAAAGAGCTTGCCCACACAGGCCCCGGCGCCCGCGCCCACATTGCCCGCTGCCGGGGGCGCGGTGCTGGCGGCGTTGCAGGCGGCATAGCCCGCGGCCGCGTCGGGGCAGGCGAGGGCGGTGTCGCCGTCGCGCAGCATGGGCAGGTCGAACAAGACCGCGGCCGGCACGATGGGCACGCGGCCATGGGGGGTGGCAAAGCCGTGGCCGCGCTCGGCCAGCCAGCGCATCACCCCGCTGGCCGCGTCCAGGCCAAAGGCGCTGCCGCCCGAGAGCAGCACCGCATGCACCTGCTGCACCAGGTTGGCCGGGTCCAGCAAATCGGTCTCACGCGTGCCGGGGGCGGCCCCGCGCACATCCACCCCGGCCACCGCGCCGTCCGGCGCCAGCACCACGCTGCAACCGCTCAGGCGTTGCGACAGGGTGTGATGCCCCACCATCAGGCCAGGGACATCGGCCAGAGAGCCCTGGGCTGTGTTTACAATGGATTGGGTGTTCATGCGGGACCTCGTGCATTCACGGCAAGGGGCCCATCTTAGGACAAGAAGTGTCGCTGTTTGTTCTGCGAAGGTTGTTGAGCTTGATCATCACGCTGGCTGCCACATCGGTGGTGGTGTTTGGCGTGCTTGAGCTGCTGCCGGGCAATGCCGCGCAAGTCATTCTGGGCGACACCGCCACGCCCGAATCGCTGCGCGCCCTCGAAGACAAGCTGGGCCTGAACCGCCCGCCCCTGACGCGCTACACCGACTGGGTGGGCGGACTGGTGCAAGGCCAGTCGCAGATGAGCCTGTCTTATGACACCCCCACCGCCGAGCTGCTGCTCGAGCGCCTGCAGGTGACGCTTCCGCTGGCCGTGTTGGCCATGGCCCTGACCGTGGGCGTGGCCCTGGCCCTGGGCATTTACGCCGCCGCGCGGCAGAACAAGCTGGGCGATGTGGGCGTCATGACGCTCAGCCAGCTGGGGCTGGCGGTGCCCAATTTCTGGCTGGCCATTTTGCTGATTTTGCTGTTTGCGGTGCACCTGTCCTGGGTCAGCGCAGGGGGATTTCCGGGCTGGACCGAGGCGCAAGGCGGCGGTGTGCTCGAGGGCCTCAAGGCCTTGCTGCTGCCCGCCGTGGCGCTGGCGGCGGTGCAGTCGGCCATCCTGACCCGGGTGACCCGCTCGGCCGTGCTGGACGCCCTGCGCGAGGACTATGTGCGCACCGCGCGCGCCAAGGGCCTGACGCGCCGCCAGGTGCTGTGGGGCCATGTGCTGCGCAACGCGATGATTCCGGTGGTGACGGTGATGGGCCTGCAGTTTGGCAACCTGATCACCAGCGCCATCGTGGTCGAGAGTGTGTTTGTGCTGCCCGGCATCGGCCGCCTGGTGTTCCAGGCCATTGCCAACCGCGACCTGGTGGTGGTGCGCGATGTGGTGATGCTGCTGGCGGCCATGGTGATCGTGATCAATTTTGTGGTCGATGTGCTCTACGCCTGGATCGACCCACGGCTGAAGGTGGCGCATGACTGAGCCCCAGCACCTGGGCCGCCGCGCCCTGCGTCACCCCAGCTTTGTGCTGGGCGCGTTCATCGTCCTGCTCTTGCTGCTGGCGGTGGGGGTGTCGCTGTTCTGGTCGCCCTATCCGGTGGGCGATATCGACATCCCCAACAAGCTGGCCTTGCCCAGCACCGCGCATTGGCTGGGCACCGACAGCCTGGGTCGCGACATCGCCTCGCTCTTGCTGGTGGGCAGCCAGAACTCGCTCATGGTGGGCGTGATCGCGGTGGGCATTGGCATGGGCCTGGGGGTGCCGCTGGGCCTGCTGGCCGCCGCCCGCCCCGGCTGGGTCGACGAGGTGGTGATGCGCGCCAGCGACTTCACCTTTGCCTTTCCGGCGCTGCTCTCGGCCATCATGCTGACGGCCATTTACGGCCCCGGCCTGGTGGTGAGCATTGTGGCCATCGGCATCTTCAACATCCCGGTCTTTGCCCGCATCACCCGGGGCGCGGCCCGCGCGGTCTGGAAGCGCGACTACTGCCTGGCCGCCTTGGCCGCCGGCAAGGGTGCGTTCCGCACCACCATCGACCATGTGCTGCCCAACATCAGCAGCGCGCTGATCGTGCAGGCCACGGTGCAGTTTGCGATTGCCATCCTGGCCGAAGCGGCCTTGTCCTACCTGGGCCTGGGCACGCAGCCGCCCCAGCCCAGCTGGGGCCGCATGCTCAACGAGGCGCAGTCGCAGCTCTTCCAAGCCCCCTGGCTGGCGCTGTACCCCGGTGTGGCGATTGCGCTGGCCGTGCTGGGCCTGAACCTGGTGGGCGACGGCCTGCGTGACTTGCTCGATCCCCGCCTGGCGCGCCAGCGCTGAACCCGCCATGTCCCAGACCGAATCGCCCCCCACCCCCTTGCTGCAGGTGCAGGACCTGCAGGTGGCCCTGCCCACCGCGCGCGGCTGGGTGCAGGCCTTGCGCGGGGTGAGCCTGCGGCTCGAGCGCGGCCAGACCCTGGGCTTGATTGGCGAGAGCGGATGCGGCAAATCGCTGACCGCGCTGGCCCTGATGGGCCTGCTGCCCGAGCGGGCGCGGGTGCAGGGCTCGATTCGCTTGCACGGCCAGGAGCTGGTGGACCAGCCCGAGCGGGCCATGTGCCGTTTGCGCGGCGCGCGCATGGCCATGGTGTTTCAGGAGCCCATGACCGCGCTCAACCCCCTGCACACCATCGGGCGCCAGATTGCCGAGCCCATGCGCCTGCACCTGGGCCTGTCGGCCCAGGCCGCCCGCGAGCGCGCGCTGCAATGGCTCGAGCGTGTGCAGCTGCCGCGCGCCAGCGAGCGGCTGGACGCCTACCCGCACCAGCTCTCGGGCGGGCAGCGCCAGCGCGTGATGATCGCGATGGCGCTGTCGTGCCAGCCCGACCTGCTGATTGCCGACGAGCCCACCACGGCGCTGGACGTGACCGTGCAAAAAGAGGTGCTGCAGCTGATGACGCGGCTGGTGCGCGAAGAGGGCATGGCGATGCTGCTGATCAGCCACGACCTGGGCCTGATGCACGAGCATGTGCAGCAGGTGATGGTGATGTACGGCGGCTCGGTGGTCGAGCACGCCGAAACCCAAGACCTGTTTGACAGCCGCTGCCACCCTTACACGCGCGGCCTGTTCCATGCGCGGCCCCGCCTGGGCCTGGCGCGCGGCACGCGCCTGCACACCATTGCCGGCAGCGTGCCCGATCTGGCCGACATGCCCAGCGGCTGCGCTTTTGCGCCGCGCTGCGAGCTGGCGGTGCCGGCTTGCCAGGAGGCGCGGCCCGTGCTGGCGCCCATCAAGGGCCAGCCCCCGGGCCTGCTGGCGCACACCGTGGCCTGTCCGCGCTGGGAGTTGGGCGCATGAGCGACACCCTGCACACATCGCCGCTGCTGTCGGTGCGCGACCTGGGGCGGCGCTTTGCGATGCCGCGCACGCACCTGCTGCAGCGTGCCCCCGAACTGGTGGCCCTGCAGGGCGTGAACTTTGACCTGCAGCCCGGGCGCAGCCTGGGCGTGGTGGGCGAGTCCGGCTCGGGCAAGTCCACCCTGGCACGCCTGGTGATGGCGCTCGATCGCCCCAGCAGCGGCCAGGTGCTGCTGATGGGGCAGGACCTGCACCGCCTGCCGCCCGCGCAACTGCGACGCCAGCGGCGCCATGTGCAAATGGTGTTTCAGGACCCGTACAGCTCGCTCGATCCGCGCCAGCGCATCGAGCAGATCGTGCTCGAACCCTGGGAGCTGCTGGACCCCGCCGAGCGTGCGCAGGACGGCTTGGGCCCCCGCCAGCGCGCCGCGCAGGCCTTGCAAGAGGTGGGCCTGCGGCCCGCCGATCTGGACAAGTACCCGCACGAGTTTTCCGGGGGGCAGCGCCAGCGCATCGCCCTGGCGCGTGCCCTGATCACCCGGCCGGCGCTGATCGTGGCCGACGAGCCGGTCAGCGCGCTGGACGTGTCGGTGCAGGCGCAGGTGCTGAACCTGATGCTCGATCTGCAGCAGCGCCTGGGCCTGAGTTACCTGTTTGTCAGCCATGACCTTGCCGTGGTGCAACTCATGTGCGACGATGTTCTGGTGTTGCAAGGTGGCCAGGTGGTCGAGCAAGGACCTGCCGCGCAGATCCTGTCGCACCCTGCCCACCCCTACACCCAGGCCTTGCTGGCCGCCGTGCCCCGCTAAGCCACTTCTTTTTTGACCGAAGGAGCCCCCATGAACCGAGCCTTCCCTCACTTCAACCGCCGCCAACTGGCCCTGCTGACCGCGGGTGTCCTGACCGTCTCCAGCCTGGCCCTGAGCCCGCTGAGCGCGCAGGCCCAGTCGCGCAAGGACAGCGCCGTGATCGGCATGATCCTGGAGCCCACCAGCCTGGACCCGACCACCGCCCCGGCCGCGGCCATTGGCGAGGTGGTGCACTACAACATCTTCGAGGGCCTGACCAAGATCAACGCCAACGGCAGCATCACCCCGCTGCTGGCCGAGAGCTGGAGCATGGACCCGGACGGCAAGGTCTACACCTTCAAGCTGCGCAAGGGCGTGAAGTTCCAGGATGGCGCTGCGTTTGATTCCTCCACCGTGAAGTTCAGCTTCGAGCGCGCCAAAGATCCCAAGAGCACCAACAAGGCCAAGGGCACGGTGTTTGACAACATCAGCCACATCTCGACGCCGGACGCGCACACCGTGGTGCTGGTGCTCAACCAGCCCGACGGCAACTTCCTGTTCCGCATGGGCGAGAACACCGCCGTCATCCTGCACCCCAACAGCGCGGCCAGCGCGGCGACCAAGCCGGTGGGCACCGGGCCGTTCAAGCTCGAGAACTGGGCCAAGGGCAGCGCGGTGACCCTGAGCAAGTGGGATGGGTTTCGCGACGCGGCCAGCGTCAAGCTCAAGCGCGTGACCTTCCGCTTCATCAACGACTCGGCCTCGCAGGTGGCGGCGCTGATGGCCGGCGATGTGGACGGCATGCCGCGCTTCCAGGCGCCGCAAAGCCTCAAGCAGTTCCAGAACGACAAGCGCTTTGTGGTCGAGCTGGGCAGCACCGCCGGCAAGGGCATCATGACCATCAACAACAAGCGCAAGCCCTTTGACGATGTGCGCGTGCGCCGCGCGCTGGCGCATGCGGTGGACCGCAAGGCCTTTATTGATGGCGTGTTTGAAGGCTTGGCCAAGCCCATCGGCAGCCACATGGCCCCCACCGACGCGGGCTTTGTGGACCTGACCGGCCTCTACCCCCACGACCCCGAGAAGGCCAAGGCGCTGCTGCGCGAGGCGGGCGTGCAGACCCCGCTGAACGTGACCCTGACCCTGCCGCCGCCGCCGTACGCGCGCAAGGGCGGCGAGATCATCGCGGCGCAGCTGGCCAAGGTGGGCATCAACGCCAAGATCGAGAACGTCGAGTGGGCGCAGTGGCTGGGCGGCACCTTCAAGGGCAACTTTGACCTGACCATCATCAACCACGTCGAGCCGCTGGACTACATGCAGTACGCCAACCCCAACTACTACTGGGGCTACGACAGCAAGGCCTTCCGCGACCTGGCGGCGCGCCATGCCTCGACCACCAATGCCAAGGACCGGTCCAAGCTGTTTGGCGACATCCAGCGCCAGATCTCGCAGGACTCGGTCAACGTGTTCCTGTTCAACGCCACCAACACGGCGGTGTACCGCAAGGGCCTCAAGGGCCTGTGGTCGAGCTCGCCGATTTTTGCGAACGACATGGCGGCGGTCAGCTGGCAATAAAGTGAGGCCAGCCCAAATGGCTGGCCAAATTTGCCAAAACCGTGTTATAGTAGCGGTCTCGCGCGGCTGTAGCTCAGTTGGATAGAGTACTTGGCTACGAACCAAGGGGTCGTGGGTTCGAATCCTGCCAGCCGCGCCATTTATTCCGGGTTCCAGAGCATCGCTCTTACCTTGTTGTGCAATTGAATTGCTGATATCCAGCCAAAAAAGCCGCTCTTACGAGCGGCTTTTTTGTTTCTCGGTAGGATTGAGTTGCATAAATATGAATTTATTAGTATTCAAAATATTTCAAGTTGCTTGTTTGGAAAAAGTTTGTTCAACTTGATAACCCGGCTTTAGGTAATCGTTCATTAGAAGTACGTCAGCTGTACCTACATGCCAACAAAACGACGCGACAATTGGGAAAGCGGTGGGAGTCTTACAGACAACGTTGTGGTGAAGTGAGCCTTGAACGGGCAATGCCAATTCTCGAGTCCGTCGGTAGTGAACTGATTATGGAGGGCCGTGCCGTAAATCGCCGAGAAGTCGAAGCCCGGGTGCTGCCGGAAGTGTTGTCTTCAGTGCCTCGATTGTTCGATGTGTTACGGGACGTTCAAGTACGAATCGAGTCTGAGGGGCGGGGTAATAGCTGATTGCCACTTGTGGGAGTGAGTTCAAATTCCCTCTGGTCCACCACATGCAACGTGATGGAAGCACTCTTTCACTTTTTGAGAACCCCGCTGAGGCCCAGTCTCTGCGGGGTTTTCGCCATTTTGGCTCGTGGACACGGACCTTGGTGGCTACCCTAAAAAACACCGTTTTTCAGGAAATTTTACTCTGTTTTCTCCATTTCTCATGGACAGGAGAACGTCGTGTCCACAAGTTCACTCCATATAAATCAAGGACTTGCGAGAGTTTTCCAGCTCCCTTTCCTTTTGACGCACTGCCTACCCAATATTGGCAAAAAATACAAAACCGTACAACAAGTGTTTATGGTTGAAGGTGTTTGCTGGCTTCCTCACTACGGCGCTTACATACGCAATCAGGATTCCTTATCTTCAAGTCCACGAGGCGCCTGGCTCAATTTGTTAAGAGCGAAATGGGAGTTGGGGACAAATACTATCCTGCGCG
>JBEBDJ010000134.1:0-33093 GCA_041157045.1 Pseudomonadota bacterium | reverse complement strand
GCTGCCCGTCTTGCGCGCTGGTCCAGCGCAGGTTGTGAAACACATCAAAGCTGTCGGGCAAGCCCTCTTGCAACTGCCGCAGCAGCTCCCGCTCACGGTAGTCCCCCGCCCCAAGCGGGGCACGCAGCGGAAGGCTGGGGTGGATGCGGGCCATGCGTGGGATTGTGCGGCAGAAGGCATGCCACAGCACCATCGCCCACCAAACATCCAAGGTTTGGCGCGCGCTCGCCCTGCCAGTGGCGGCAAGAGCTCGCGCGCGCCTGGCGCAAACTTATTCGGGCACGTAACCCGTCAGCTTGGCACCCCTGGCAAAGAAGGCATTGGCCTGGTTCAATTCCTCACGCTGCTCATTTGGGCCCAGCACGTCCACCTCGTTGCTCAGGGTCTTGATGCGCTCTCGGTATGCCGGGTTGTTCGAGGCCGCCCTGACGGCATCGCCCATGGCTTTCACAATCGCGTCAGGCAGGCCGGGCGGGCCCCAAAGGCCGTTGCGGAAAGGCACCACCACCGGGGCCCCCTGCTCGGTCAGCGTACGGGCTTTTGGCGCAAATGCCGAGCGCTCCGGGGCGGCCACACCCACCAGGTTCATTTTGTTGCTGTTCACCAAGCCCGCCATGGGCGTCAAGCCCGAGACCGTGACCTGGATCTCATTGGACATCAGGCCCTGGATCACCTGATCGATGGTGCGGTAAGGGATGCAGTCGAACTTGAAGGGCTTGGAGGCGGCAATCAGGGCAATCGTCATCTCGGTCGCGCGCGACACAAAACCGCAACGCAAGGACGAAGTCTTGGCGTATTCCACCATCTTGTCGACCGAGTCGATCCCGCTGGCAATCGAGGCAAGAACAAAGACATCGCCCCGGATCGTCTCGGCCACGGGGGTCAGGTCCTTGTTGGCGTCCATGCCATCGCGCATCATGACCCGGCTGAAGATGGACGGGTTGCCGTAATAGTAGGTGTGGCCGTCGGGCGGGGCCGACTGCACCGCCTTGGCCGCCAGCATGGTTGCCACCCCAGGGCGGTTTTCAACCAGCACGGGCTGCTTGAGCAAGACCTCCAGCTGTTGCGCCAGGGCCCGTGCAGGCACGTCGGCCGCGCCACCAGGCCCAGAGCCGACGATGATGCGGATGGGCTTGCTTGGAAAGGCTGGGGCTTGCGCGACAGCGCCTGTCGTCAGCGCGCCCAAGCCCAGGACCGTGACGGTCGCGATCAGCTGACGCAGCAGCCAGGTTCGGCGCGGGGGGGTGTTTCCATCAATGGTCATGGAGGTCTCCTGTTCGAGTGTTTGTCAAGAATATCGGCCCGTCTTGCGCGGGCGTTCATCTCTGAAAGCGATGATAGGCAGGGCCCTGCAGCCGCACATGACTGCCGGCGTCATGCTCAGCTATCTGTGCGCGACACACACCGCGGGCAAAGGCCCCGTCGGCCCCACGGCAAACGAATGCGACACAATGGAGGGCGTCGTTTCATGTCGCTTGGGTGGAATCGCACGCCCAAGGCATCTGCCCTTGCGCCTGACCGATACCGGATTGACCATGCAAAGCCCCAAGCCCAACCCGATCAAGATCGGCTACCTTGTCCACCGCATTGAGCGCCTGTTGCAGCGTGAGATTCAGACGCGCCTGAGCCATCTGGACATCACCTTCAGCATGTTTCATTTTTTGCGCTTGCTGCTTCGTGAAGATGGGCGCAAGCACAAGGAAATCACCGCCGAGTCGGGGCTGACCCCGTCAACCACCGCCAGCGCCATGAAATCCCTGGAGCGTGCGGACCTGATCTCGCGCCGCCGTGGCACGCAGGATTCACGCGAAATCTATGTGTACCTGACCCCCAAGGCACTTGCCCTGCGCGACATTTTGGACAAGGTCTCGAACGAGGTGATCCACAACGCCACCCGGGACCTGACACCCGAGCAGATCGCGCTGCTGCAGGACTCGCTGTTCAAGATGGCAAATGCGCTGGAGGTCAGCGCCGATCCCGTCGCCCCCAAGCACTGAGTCAGGCTGGCCGCTCGGCGAGCTGGCGCGTCATCGCTTGGTAGGCCCTGGGCGACACCCCGGCCAGTTGCTTGAAGCGGCGGCTAAAGTGCGCCGCGTCCTTGAAGCCATGAGAAAAGGCCAAATCGGTGATGGACCAATCGGTGGACGCGTGCTCGATGACGGCTTGGCAACGTTCGATGCGCACGCGCCAGATGCGCTCGCTGATGGATTCGTTTTCGTGAACAAACGCGCGGTGCAGGGTCCGCTTGGTGGTACCCAGCGCATGCGCCATGGACTCCAGTGACAGCTCGGGGTCGTGCAGGTTGTCGTTGATGTGCTGAAGAATCAGCGACTTCACGTCCTGCATGACGGGCGTCGGGGTGTGGACCACCGACAGGGTGGACAGCAACTGCATCAGCATGCCTTCGACCGCGCTGGCCACACTGCTTTCGCACTGGGGATCGATCGCGTCGCTTTCTTTGAACACGTTTTTCAGAAAGTCCCAGAACACCTTGCCCAGGCCCGTCTCGGCACCGTGGGCACGAAAGAGTGGGGCCATCTTCACATCATGGCGCACCGCCAGGCTCTCGCGCGGGACCATCAAGGTGATCTGCTCGAAGTCCGACTGATTGATGACCTCATAAGGGCTGCCCGCGTCGTAGCAAATCCATTGCCCTTGGCCGAGCTCGACTGTTTTGCCATGCTGCACGACGGAGGTCTTGCCCCGCAGCTGCAACATGACCTTGATGCCGCGGCTAAAGCTCACGCCAGGACTGGCGGCCACACGGCGAACAGAAAACGGGGTGGAGCTGGCCCAGAAAATTTTCAGATGCGACAGCTCGATGAACTCCATGCGGCCATGAAACGCCATATTGCCCGCCGCCCACTCCAGTGAGCTGGTGGTGCGGCCAATCAGCTCGGACCACATCGAGAGCCACTCATGCACGCCCTTGGCCGCTGGCGCACTTTGGAACTTGAAGCATTGGTGTTGTCGCATGATGCGCTCCTTGGTCTGCGCGGTTGATGTGGGCTCGGATCAGCCCCCCGATTCCTTGCGCTCGCCCTGGAACTCTGGGGGCGTGGGGTCTGTGCGTTGCGGGCGGGGTGGGGCCATGTGGTGCATCGAACCCTTCCATGGCACATCCGCGCGGTCCAACCAGGCATTCACATACAGGTTCTTGAAGTACCAGCGTCCATCGTGGCATTCCACCAGGTCCTCGCGCGTGCCCATGCCAAAGACAAAGTAGTTCTTGTATTCGACGTTGAACTGGATGATCTGGTTGAAGGACTTGACGCGCATCTGTGTGGGGGTGACCGGCGTAAAACGGAAGTGATTGAACAAATGTTGGCGCCCATACCACCATGCGCCGCGCCCGTACCACAAGGCCTCCAGGTTCTTGACAATGGCCTCGTGGCCTTGCACACGCCCTTGCCAGAGGTGATCGAAGTAGGCGTCCTCGGTGAAGCACTCGACCACTTCCTTGGCGTCACCCATGTCAATGGCCCAGGCATAGCGGGCAAACAATTCAATGATGTCGAGTCGGTCTTCTGCCGACAAGCGGATGGGGGTGGTCATGGTGTGCGCCCTTCAAGCGGTGGTGGGCCATTGCAAATGGCGATGTAGAAACTGGGCCAGGTCGGCGCCCAAGGCATCGTCGCGCAGGCCCAGGGCCAGGATCGATGAGATGTGGTTGTGGTTTTTGAGTTGCGTGAACCATGGCCAATGCCCATGGTGTTGCAGATAAGCGTGGGCCAGAAGCATCGCCTGGCGTTCAAAATCGGGCAGATCAAACTCGTTGACCGCCACCATCAACGGCACTGTGCAGTGCAGCAAGCCTTCCAGGCTGGACTGCTGTCGCAAGGCCGCTGGATCGTCTGAAAAATAGGCCTGTTTGGGGGGATTGGCGTCGGCCGTGACCATGTCGTACAGCCCCGAAACCAGCACGCCAGCGGCAACGCCGCCACCCGCCACCAGGTGAAGACCGGGCTGGGCCAGGTAGCTGGCCACATGGACCGCACCCGCCGATTGCCCCATCAACACAATGCGCTTGGGGTCGATGCCCAGTTCTGGTGCATGGGCATGCAGATAGGCCAGGGCCAGGGCAATGTCTTGCGCGCCCGTTGGCCAGCGGTGTTCCGGTGCCAGCCGGTACGTCATGGCCACTCCCACCATGTCGTGTTGTGCGGCCCAAACCCCCACGTTTTGGTAGAAAGGCGCGCCGTCAGGGCTGCGCTTGTCACCCGCGGTAAAACCGCCGCCGTGAACAAAGAGCAAAGCGGGGCGCGGCGTGCTGGTGGCGTTGTAGACGTCCAGGCGCTGGCGTGGATGCTCGCCATAGGCAAGATCGTGATCGCAGGTCAGTTGCACCAGCCCCTGCGGGTCGTGCATGGGGGCGATCAGACGGCGCATAGCGCCAATCACCTCGGGGTCGAAACGATGCCCAAAGGCCTGCACTGCCTGCGCAATTTGCGATTGCAGCTCGCTCATCGGGGCACCCACGATCCGTGAAAGGCCTTGGGGGCACGGAACGGGAGCTTGACCACTGCCAATGGCTCGGCCGTCATGTTCATGGCATCCAGGATGAGCAGGTCGGAACGGTTTTCGTCCAGCCGGTCGACCAGCGACAGCACAAAGCCATCCCCTTCGGGTGATGTGCTGCTCCGCGGCACAAACACCGGCTCGCCGCAGGCCGTGCGCTCGAGCGCGTGCACTTGCAAGGTCTTGGTCTCCCAGTCAAGCCGCCCAATGCCGCCAGGAATGGCCAACATATAGCCGTAGCGATACTTGTCCATGTAGTAGGCCGGATGGATGCGCGGCATCTCACCGATGGCGCCCGCAAAGGGTTCGATGGTGTAGCTGTCGCCAGGGCCGCCAAGGTCAAAGGTCAGGCGGCTGAGCGTGGCCACGCCCTCGCTTGGTGGGGTGACCTGGCCCTTGACGTCCTTGAAGAAGGAAAACCCATTTCCGTGGCTGATGGTGCAGTCCACCACCACCCGATCGCCGTCGGTGTACGCGTTCATGATGTGGCCGCAAAACGCGTTTTGGCGTTTGAACCAGCGGATGTTCTGGACCGGGTCATCCCGCCGCATGATCCCGAAGTAGCATGGCTTGTCGGGGTCGTAGGCGTAGAAATCACCACCGGCCTGCACGCGCTTGGGGTCCACCGTCAGGGGCATGAGCGGAAAGATCACATGCTCGCGGGTGACCGCAAAGTCGTGGGTCAGGCCCGCATAGGGGGCGTCAAACCATTCCTCGCGCTGGAGCGTCCCGGCTTGGTCGATCACTTGCAGGCACATCTTGTTGCTCACCAGGTCTTTGTCGGCAAAAAAGCCATGCGACCACCACTCACCCGTCACCGGATCAAACTTGGGATGTGCCGTCACCGCCTTGGAGCGCAATCGGCCTGCGAAGTCCCACACGCCCTTGGTTGCCAAGGTGTCGGGATCGAGCTCGGTCGGGCGCGAGTCTTCGCGCAGCGCAAACAGACGGCCAGCGTGCATCACCACATTGGTGTTGGCGGTGTTGTCGCGGTCTTTTGCATCTGCCACCGAGGGGTCGTCGGTGTAGGGGTTGCGGTACAGCCCAAACAATCGCTTGCGCGCCTCCCGCTCCCGCTCAAAGCGCTCGGTTCTGACCCATCGGCTCTTGAAATCGGCATGGCCATTCTCAATCCTCAGCATGGTGACCATGCCGTCGCCGTTGGTGATGTTGTCGTGCTCGATGCTTGGAAACTGGGCGTTGGGGCAGCAGCGATAGAAGGTGCCCTCCAGCTCTTTGGGGATTTGGCCGATGACTTCCAGGTCTCGGGCATCGGCCTCAAAGCGCATGGGTTTGACCTTGAAGAAAAACCCTGGGACGTCGTAAAACTTTTCTGGCATGTGTTCACTCCATTGCGTGTGCGTTTTTTGTGATGGAAGGGTCTTTGCGGCTCATGCCCAATCACGCCCGGTGACGCTGATGTCGTCGTTGGACTTGAAGGCTTGGTCGACCCATCCATCAATGTCGTATTCCGACATGCATTGCTCGGCCAGGTCCTCGAACTTTTTCATGTCGCCTGCGGCGCGGGCCAGGTACAGCGGCCCTTGCAGCACGGCGTCGTGCCCACCCAGGTAGTGCCGCTCGTACAACTCGTGGCGCGCGCCAAACTCGCTGCCAATCGAGTCCCACAGCAGCTTCATGACCTTGGAGCGGCGCATGGCGTCCACCCCCTTGGAGCCGCGCAGATAGCGATCCAGGTAGGGTCGGATTTCTTCGGACTTGAAGTCGCTGGCATGCGAGTTCAGGTAAATCAGGCTGGAACCACAGGCCTTCTGGACAATATCGCGCATGCGGGTGTAGATCGTCGGACCCAGGCCCCGCAGCGTCATCGCGTAGGTTTCGTTGAACGTGATGTATTCGCCCGACAGCACATCGGGCACCTCCACCATGGCGTCCAGCAGGCCCCGGATCGTGTTGCGCCACATGACCAACTCACCGATCAAGGTGTGGACCGTGGTGAAACCCGATGTGCCCGCCAAGTGCGTGGCCTTGGCCACCAGCCCGATCAGGAACTCCAGCTTCACAACCAAGCGTGTAAAGGCCTGGATGCTCACGCGGCCCGACATGCGCGCACCCAGCAAAAAGTGATCGGCGCGCTCGACATCACCGTAATGCAGCACATCCTCCCAGGCGATCAGGGCGTTATCGAAAATCAGGATCGCATCGTTTTCGTCCATGCGGCTGGAGAGGGGGTAGTCAAATGGGCTGCCGGTGGCGGCAGCGGCCATTTCGTAGGAGTGGCGACACACCAGCTTCACCCCCGGGGTGTTCATGGGCACGATAAAGCCCAGGGCAAACTGTTTGTCCTTGAGCATGCCCTTGGAGTGCGCGCAGAAATTTCCCTGCGTGATGGCCGAGCCGGTGGCCACCACCTTGGCCCCCTGCACGATCAGTCCGCGATCGGTTTCCTTGACGGCGCGCACAAAAACATCGGACACCTCGTCAATGGGTTTGTCTCGGTCAACCGGCGGGTTGATGATGGCGTGGTTCAAAAACGTCACGCACTCTTGCGTTTGCCGATACCACTTGTCGGCGGCATCGGTAAATGGCGCAAAGTAATCGCGATTGCCCCCAAAGAGACCGGTGAACGACGCTTTGTAGTCGGGGGTGCGCCCCATCCAGCCATAGTTCATGCGCTGCCAGGCCTCGATGCCCTGCTGCGACTGGGCCAGGTCGGCCTTGGTTTTGGGTGCCTTGAAAAAGGGGTGGGTGAAGCCCCCATTGCCGGTGTCGGTGGGGACGCTGACCACACCGCGCAGCGCGGGATCGTGCAAAGAGTCGTACAGGCGTGCAACCGAACGGGCCGAATTGCGGAACGCTGGATGGGTGGTCACATCCTTGACGCGCTGTCCATAGATGTAGACATCGCGGCCATCGCGCAAGCTTTCAAGGTATTGCTCGCCGGTGGGCGGAATACGTGCAGGTGTGGGAGTGCTCATGGTGCGGGATCCGTGGTGTGCATTTAGTTTGATTTCGAACTAATTAAAGCAGAACGAAGGGGTTGGGGGCCAAGGGTTTACCCGTGGGTCGGAATCAGCCCCAGCATGGCGGCTGCGTTGGAACCAAGAATCAATGCCTTGTCGGCATCGGAAAGCGGCAGTTGCCGGACATGGGCGTCGTCCTGGTCGATAAAGGGGTAATCGGTACCAAACAGCAAACGGTCACGACCAAAATACTGGTGCGCCATCATGATGAGGGGAGGAAAGAATGAACAGGTGTCGTAGTACAGGCGCTTGGCGTATTCGCTGGGGCGCTTGGTGATGAACTTCTGGCAGTCGGGGTAGCGAAGAAAACCGCTGTCCAGGCGCTCCATCAGGTCGATGAAGCAAGCGCCGGTATGGGCCACCACAAACGGAAAGTCGGGATAACGCTCGAACACGCCCGCATAGATCATGCGGCTCATGGCCAAGCTGGTGTCGTAGAAGAAGCCCACCCGCATGGGCAAGGTGAACTCGTCCATGGCGTCGGCAAAGACCGGGATCATGGGATGCTCGAACACCGGCATGCGCAAATCGTTCAGCGCCTTCCACAATGGCTCCAGCCTTGGGCTCGACAGCGGCAGTCCGTCCAGGTTGGAGCCCACCGTGATGCCCACGATGCCATCGGCATGCCGGATTCGCTCGAGTTCGACCAGCGATGCCTCGATATCGGGCAGCGGCAGCGTGGCAAAGGCGCGAAAGCGGCTGGGATCGCGCCGCACGCGCTCGACGATCAGGTCGTTCATCTCGCGGCACACCGCCACACGCTGTGGCCCATCAAAGAGGTAAACACTGGGCGTGGACAGCGACAAGACGCGGATGTCGATTTGCTTGCGGTCCATGTCGCGCAGTTGGTGATCCGGCTCGAACATGGCATCGTTGTACGGCAGCCACTGCAGGCCATGGCGGTACAGAAAACTGATCCCGCCAGGGCGGTGATCCGCGGTCACACCAGGCAAGGTCTCCAGGGCATCGTAGTAGGCCCGGGGACAGAAATGACCGTGGATATCGATCTTCATCGTGGGCCTTTAAAACTGGCTGATGAACTTGATGTCGGTGAATTGGGTCAGGCCCTCAATCCCACCTTCGGAGCCATAGCCACTGTCACCCATGCCCCCAAACGGCGGCTCGGCCGCACCAATCGCACCGGGCGGGCCCAGGAAGAAGGTGTTGATGCCCACCATGCCAGCACGCAGCTGGTTGCCCGCCCAAGTGGCCCGGTCTGCGCGTTGGGTGAAGGCATAGGCGGCCAGGCCGTAGGGCAGTCGGTTGGCCTCGGCCATGGCCGCAGCGTCATCACTGAAGCGGTTGATCACCGCGATGGGGCCAAAGGGCTCTTCGTTCATGATCCGAGCGGAGTTGGGCACATCGGCCAAGACGGCCGGCTGCCAGAAATAACCCCGGTCACCCACACGGTGGCCACCGCAAATCAGCCGCGCACCCTGCTGCACCGCGTCGTGGACCAGCGCCTCCATGAAAGCCAGTCGTCGATCATGGGCCAGCGGGCCGTGCGTGACGCCTTGGGCAAATCCGTCGCCAACCCGAAAGCCCTTTGCCACGTTGGTGAAGGCGTTCAGAAAAGCGTCATAGCCGCTGTCATGCACATAGTAGCGGCAGGGGTTGATGCAGCCCTGGCCCAGGTTGCGGTATTTGCGGTTGGCAGAAACCACTGCCACCGCTTCAAAGTCCACATCGTCAAACACAATGCAAGGACCGTGACCACCCAACTCCATCACCATTCGCTTGAAGGAGCGCGCGGCCAGTGCGCTGAGTTCACGCCCGACCTGTGTCGAACCGGTGAAGGCCACGCCTCTGATCTCGTCGCGGCGCAACAAATAGTCCGAGATATGCGCCGGGTGACCCAACACCAGGTTCAGGGCGCCAGGGGGCAAGCCCGCATCGACGAAAGCGCGGACGATCTCGGCGCCGGTCGAAGCGGTTTCTTCGGCCACCTTGATGATGCAAGAACACCCCGATGCCAGCACCGATGAAATCTTTCGGACAACGATCAGCGCCGGGTAGTTCCAAGGGGTGAACACAACCACCGGCCCCACCGGCTCACGCACAACCAACTGGCGCTGCTCGGGCACCCGGGAAGGGATGACGCGGCCATACGCACGTTGCCCCTCTGCGGCGTCCCACTCCAGGATATCGGTCACGCCGCTGAGCTCCCCCAAGGCTTCGGCCAGCGGCTTGCCCTGCTCCAGCGTCATCAACTCGGCAATGCGTTGTGCGCGCTCACGAAGAATGGCCGCAGCCCGCACCAGGACCTTGGCACGCGCGTATGCCGGCGTGGACGACCACGCCTGATGACCGGCCACAGCGGCTTTGACCGCCTGATCCAGGTCATCGTCGGTGGCAACAGGCAATCTGCCCAGAACCTCTTCGGTCGAAGGGTTCAAAACCGGCAGGCTCTGTCGCCCCTCGATGCCAATCCATTGGCCATTGATGTGCAGCTGGGGCTCGGTGTACGAAATCATGGGAACTCTTGTGTAGGGTCGTCGATGAAACATCGATCGAATCAAGTTTAGGGAGGATGTCCGGTCTGCTCTTGACTGTGCGAGACAAGGGCAATGCTTGTGCGCGACAGCAAGCCCGACACCGGCTGTGGGCTCAACTCGCCAGCAACTGGATCAGCAACTGTCGCAACTGCACCACCTGCACCGGGTCCAGTTTCGAGAGCTTGGCCTGCTCAAATTGCGCAATTGACTGGGCCAGATCCCGTCGCAAGGCCTGACCGCTGGGGGTCAATTCAAAACCTTGTGAGGCGGCGACTTGGATGTGACCGAGTGCAAGCAAGCGAGCGATGTCATCGTCCACCAGCGCAGCCGAGATGCC
The DNA here is from genome assembly GCA_041157045.1 of Pseudomonadota bacterium. Classification (GTDB taxonomy): domain Bacteria; phylum Pseudomonadota; class Gammaproteobacteria; order Burkholderiales; family Burkholderiaceae_C; genus Limnohabitans_A. The sequence goes on along the minus strand of JBEBDJ010000134.1, from coordinate 22,759 downwards.
GATGTTGGCGCCCAACGCCTCGACGGTTTTGGGGCCATCGCTGAGCCAGGCGAGCGTGCGGGACTGGGAACGCGACAGATTGGTGGTGGCGCGGTCCAGATCGAATTCATCCATCCAGCGCTCGGACAAGGAATAGAGCAATCGCATCATGGAGGCGCTGCCCAAAGCCTGCGCGGTGTCGTTGGATGCGGCAGCCGGACGACCCATGGGGTGCGGCGCCGAAACGCGGTACTCGCCTTGTACAAACAACAGCGGTGGCCGATCGAAGTGCTCAAACGACGAGACCTCACCGATCAGGATGGTGTGATCACCTGCCGGGATGGATTGGTGCCGACGGCATCGCAATCGCGCGGCCACCTGCCCGAGCAAGGGCTCACCATGGTCGCCACAAGTCCAGCCCCCAGCGTCAAACGGGTCGCCCGAGGACTTGGCGAATCGACCCGAGACCTCGATCTGATCGGCCGCCAGGATGTTGACCGAGAAGTGTTCTGCGGCCAGAAACAACTCTCGTGCCGAGGACTCGTTGCGAATGGACCACATGATCAGTGGCGGCGTGAGCGACAGCGCAGAAAACGAGTTGATGGTCATGCCGCATCGCGCGCCCGCATGCGCTGCGGCCACCACGGCCACCCCCGTGGCATAGTGGCCAAGGCATGTTCGAAATGCGCGCACATCGAAGGCATCGGGCGCAGAGGCGGCAGAGGTTGGGGCGGGGTTGGCGGCGGTCATGCGCTGGCGTCCTGTGGGCCGGTCTGCCCATCGTTGGGATGAAGCAATTCATGGTAGGCCCACGGCCCTGAGCGCACTTGTCCGTTGGCGTCAGCACCCCCTATCCCAGCGCGACAGGCCGCACTGGGCCGAGCGCTTTCCTGCGCTCAGTCCCGCATCTGCGCCGAGCGCGCGATGGCCGCGTCGACCATCTGGGGCGCCATGCCCAGGTAGTTGGCGGGATCGGTCATGTGCTCGATGGCCGCCCGGTCAAACAAGGCGGTCACGGCAGGCAGATCGGCCAGGGCCTGGGCCAGGCTGCCGCCTTGCGCGTTCACGCTGCGGCAGGCCGCGTAGACCAGGTCGTGCGCCTGCTGGCGGCCCATGGCCGGGGCCAGCTTCATCATCACCGCCTCGGCCACGATCAGGCCGCGGCTGACGCCCAGGTTCTGCCGCATGCGCTCGCGGTCGATGCCCAGGCCCGCCAGCACAAACCTGGCCTGGTGCAAGGCACCGGCGGTGTACTGAAAGCTCTCGGGCAAGGCAATCCACTCGGCGTACCAGGGGCCGGTGGCGCGCTCGAAGTCTTGCACCATGGCGTCCATCATCAGGCCCGCGTGCTGGCGCACGGTCTTGGCCGCCACCGATATCAGCTCGCTCGAGATGGGGTTGCGCTTTTGGGGCATGGTGCTGCTGGCGCCGCGCCCAGGCACAAAGGGCTCGCTCAGTTCGCCAAACTCGCTCGACGCCATCAGCATCACGTCCAGCGCGATCTTGCCCAAGGAACCGGTGATCAGGGCCAGCAGGTTGACGGTCTCGGCCATGGCATCGCGCGCCACATGCCAGGTGGTGGCCGGCACGCCCAGGCCCAGGGCGTCGGCCAGGGCCTGCTGCACCGCCAGGCCCTGATCGCCCAACGAGGCCAGGGTGCCCGCGGCACCGCCAAACGACACCACCTCGACGCGCGGGCGCAATTGGTCCAGGCGCTCTTGGTGGCGGTCAAACATTGCCAGCCAGATGGCCGCCTTCAGGCCAAAGGTGATGGGCAAGGCCTGCTGCAGATGGGTGCGCCCCGCCATCGGGGTGTCGCGGTGCGTCTGCGCCAGCTCGGTCAGGATTTGGCGCAGGGCCTGCAGGTCCTGGCGCACCAGGGCCAGCGCCTCGCGGATCTGCAGCACCTTGGCGGTGTCCAGAATGTCTTGCGTGGTGGCGCCCCAGTGGATGTAGCGGCCAGCCTCTGCGCACATATCGCTCAGCTGGTGCACCAGCGGCAGCACCGGGTAGCCCACCAGGTGGGTCTCCTGGCCCAGCTTGACCAGGTCCAGCCGATCAAGGCGCGCGTGCTGCGCAATCGCTTGCGCTGCGTCGGCGGGCACGATGCCGCAGCGGGCCTGGGCATGGGCCAGGGCCACCTCGACGTCGATGCAGCGCTGCAGCAAGCGGTGGTCGGCAAACACCTGGCGCATGGCCGGTGTGCCAAATGCATCGCGGTACAGCACCGAATCCAGCAAGGTGCTGGCACCCGACGGTTGGGCGTGTGGGGACTCGCTCGCAGGGTGGGGGGTGTTCATTGGGCTGGGTTATCCGTTGCATCAAGCGGAACGATTTTACAGACCACCCCCTCGCCCATACAGTCGATCAGCACTCAAGGGATGCCATGGCCATCAGCGGAATTCTCTCCATCACCTACGCCACCGACGACCTGCAGGCCGGGCGTCTGTTCCATGAACAGCTGGGGCTCACGCTGGTCGATGCCAGCGAGCACGGCGTGGACTTTGCGCTGCCCGATGGCTCGTCGGTGCGGCTGCGCCCTGTCGGCTCGCCCGATCTGCCGGCGCCACTGGCCGATCAGGTCCATGGGGTGCGCGAGGTCTGCTGGGCGGTGAGCGATCGCGCATCGCTGGCGGCGCTGGCTGCGGGCATGGCGGTGGACCGGCCGGTGCACTGGGTGGGCGACAGCGAATGCGCCTTTCTGGACGATGCGGGCTTGACGGTGCGCTTGCGCGTGGCCCAGTTCACCCCCCTGCCGGCCGAGCCCGATCCCACCAATGCGCCGGGGCGGGTGGAGCGGCTCAACCAGCTGCGGCGCTGGCACGAGCGGGCGGTGCCGCTGCAGATGCAGCACGTGGTGTTCTCGTCGCCGCAGGCGCGCGCGCAGGCCCGTTTCTATGTGCAGCGCCTGGGCTTTCGGATCAGCGACATCCAGGAGGAAGGGGGCGTGTTCCTGCGCGCACCCGGCAATGTGCAGCACCACAACCTGTACTGGCAGCGCGCCGAGGTCACCACCTTCCGCCATGTGTCGTATGGCGTGGCCAACATCGACGCGCTGATGGCCGGCGCGGCCCACATGGCGCGCCACGGGGTGAGCAGCCGCCAGGGCCTGGGCCGGCACCGGATTTCATCGACTTTTTTCTATTACATGCCCAACCCCTGCGGGGGCGATGCCGAGTACTCGACCGACGCCGACTGTCTGGACGACCGCTGGGCGCCCCGTGTGTGGGGCCGGGTGTTTGGCCACATCTGGTGGCTGGCCCAAGGGCGTGATCAAGAGCCCGAGGTGCGCATGCGCATGGCCACCGCCGACGACCTGAAGTTGCTTTGATGCGTGAGGACCCCATGACCCCATCTGCTTGGGCCCTGGCCTGCCACTCGGTGGCCGGCAGCCCGCCTTTTCCCACCCTGGTGCTGGGCGACCAGGTGCTGGCCGTGCATGCGCTGCAAGAGGCGGCCCAAGGCCAGGGCCTGTTGCTGTCGGGCACCGGCTCGACGCTGGAGCTGCTGGCCCAATGGCCGCACAACCATGCGGTGATCGACCAGCTGGTGCGGCAAATGGCCGCGGGGGCGCTGCCCGAGCTTCGCGCGCGCTGTGTGCCGCAGTCGCTGCTGCGCACCCATGCGCCCATTCCTGCCCCGCGCCAGGTGTTTTGCACCGGGGCCAACTACCGCTCGCATGTGCTGCAGCTGGCCTTTGACCAGACCGACAGCGCGGGGGTGGGGTCCACGCCAGAGGAGCGGCGCGCCATCTCGGAACAAAAGATGGACGAGCGCGCGCGCAACGGCCTGCCCTATGCCTTTGTGAAGCTGCCCAGCGCGGTCATTGGGCCGCACGATCCGATCGTGCTGCCGCGCGGCGTGGCCAAGCCCGACTGGGAGCTGGAGCTGGTGGTGGTGATGGGCCGCACCGCACGCCGCGTTCACCGCGACGAGGCCCTGTCCTATGTGGCCGGCTACTGCGTGGGCAACGACATCAGCGCACGCGATTTGCTGTACCGGCACGACCTGCGCTCGATTGGCACCGACTGGCTGTCGTGCAAATCGGCCCCCACCTTTTTGCCGCTGGGCCCGCACATCGTGCCGGCGGCGCAGGTGGCCGATCCGCAGAACCTGAAGATCCAGCTGCGCCTGAACGAGCAGCTGATGCAGGACGCCAACACCTCGGAGATGATTTTCAACATCGCCCGGCAGATCGAGTACATCAGCCAGCGCGCGACGCTGTGGCCCGGCGACCTGGTGATGACCGGCTCGCCCGCAGGCAACGGCACGCACTACAAGCGCTTTTTGCAGGACGGCGATGTGCTGCACGGCCACATCGAGGGCCTGGGTGCGCTGCGCAACCCCTGTGTGGCGGAGCCGCTTGCGTGAGCGGCTTGCTGCCCCAGCCGGTGCTGGTCGTGGGCGGCGGGATCGCCGGTCTGACCTTGTCGATTGCCTTGCGCCAAGCGGGGCAGGATGTGGAGATCGTCGAGCTCAACCCGGCCTGGAGCGTCTACGGCGTGGGCATCATCATGCAGGCCAACGCGCTGCGCGCGCTGCAGCGCATCGGCCTGTCGCAAGCCTGCATTGCGGTGGGCTTTCCGTACCACACCAGCGTGCACCACGAGGAAGACGGCACGCTGCGCTCGGCACGCCAAAAACCCAGCCTGGACCAGGAGGGCCTGCCCGCCTCGTGCGGGATTTTGCGGCCCAGCCTGCATGCGCTGCTGCGCGACACCGCCCTGGCCGCGGGGGTGCGCGTGCGCCTGGGCACCACGGTGACGGCGCTGCAGGACGGCCCCACGCAGGTGCAGGTGCAGTTTCAGGACGGCAGCCAGCAGGCGTACAGCCTGGTCGTGGGGGCCGATGGCGTGCGCTCGCAGGTGCGCAAGCTGTGCTTTGACGGGCCCCAGCAGCCGGTGTTCACCGGGCAGGGCTGCTGGCGCTACGCGCTGCCGCGCGACCCCGCCGTGACGGGCGCCCTGATGTACCACGGCCGCCAGTCGCGCGTGGCGGGCCTGGTGCCGGTCTCGCCCGAGCAGATGTACCTGCTGCTGCTGTCCGAAGAGCCGGGCAACCCGCGCTTGCCGCAGGCGCAGCTGCCGCAGCTGCTGCGCGAGCGCTTGGCGCATTTTGGTGGCCGCATCCCGGCGGCGCTGGCGCACATGCCGGCCGCGCAGGACATTGTCTACCGCCCGCTCGAGACCTTGCTGGTTGACGCCCCCTGGCACCGCGGCCGCGTGGTGCTGATGGGCGACGCGGCCCACGCCATGACGCCGCACATGGCGCAAGGCGCGTCCATGGCCATGGAGGATGCGGTGGTGCTGGTGGACTGCCTGCGCGAGGGGGCGGGCGTGCCGGATGCGCTCTCGCGCTACGCGCTGCGGCGCTTTGAGCGCTGCCGGCGGGTCTTGCAGGCCTCGGTGCAGCTGGGGCAGTGGCAGCTGCGCCCCGAGCCGGGCAGCGACCCGATGGGCTTGCTGCGCGAGATGGCCGATGAATTGATGAAACCCGCATGAGGCTGGGCCCAGCCGGTGTGCACGAACGCTTCTGAAACGAGACACCCATGAGATTTGACCGTGACTTCACCGACTGGCCCATTGGCTTGCACCGGGTGGCCGAGGATGTGTATGCCTATGTGCAGGGCAACGGCCCCTACGGCAACGCCGGCTTCAGCAACGCGGGCTTTGTGGTCGGGCCCGAGTACGTGGTGGTGATCGACACGCTGGGCACCAACTCCATGCACGACGGGTTCATTGACGCGATCCGCAGCGTGACCGATCGGCCGGTGGGGCTGGTGATCATCACCCACCACCATGTCGACCATGTGCTGGGCACGCACCGCTTCATGCCGGCGCGGGTGATCTGCCACCGCCAATGCCGCGCGCACATCCTGGCCGGGCGCGACACCATGGTGCAGCGCTGGCGCAACATGCGCCCGCTGCTGGCGCCAGACCTGGACGAGATCCCGGTGGTGGTGCCCGACATCACCTTCGAGACGCGGGTGAGCATCCACCTGGGCGAGCGCGAGCTGGTGGTGTTCCACCCGGGCCTGGCCCACACCGACGGCGATGCGGCGGTTTACCTGCCGGGCGATGGGGTGCTGTTCACCGGCGATCTGTTTTTCAACCAGGTCTGCCCGGCCGCATTCCAGGGCAACGTCAAGGGCTGGATGGCAGCCGTGGCGGGCATGCTGGAACTCGATGCCCAGGTGATCGTGCCGGGCCACGGGCCGGTGGCCGACCGCGCGGCCTTGGCCGAGATGCTGCGCTACCTGCAGCTGATCCAGACGGGCAGCGAGCAGGCCTTTGCCCAGGGCCTGACGCCCGAGCAGGCCTTTGCCCGCATTGAGGTTGGCAGCTTCCGCCAGTGGTTCGATACCGAGCACCGCTTGCTGCAAGACATCCAGCGCGTGTACGAGAGCCTGGGCCCAGGCCGCTGAGCACGGAGGCCCCATGAGAGAAGACGACATCGACCGCGGACTGCGCCAACGCCGCGCGGTCTTGGGCCAGGAATGGGTGGACCGCGCCACCGCCAACGCCACCGACTTCACCGCGCCCTGGCAGGCCTTCATCACCGAAACCGCCTGGCAGGGGGTGTGGGGCCGCGAGGGCCTGGACACCCAGACGCGGCGCCTGCTGGCCATGACCGCCACGCTGGCGCTGGGGCGCATGGAGGAGTTCGAGATGCATGTGCATGCGGCCGTCAAGGCCGGCATGGCCGAGTCGACCTTGCAGGACATGCTGCACATGGCCGCGCTGTATTGCGGCGTGCCGGCGGCCAACAGCGGCTTTCGGATCGCCGCGCAATCGCTGGCCGCGCATGGGCGCGCGCCCGCGCCCCAGCCCCTGGACCCGTGGCGCGAAAAATCGTTTCAGACCTTCAGCCAGCCGCAGACGCAGGTGGTGCTGCAAGGCCCCGCCACTGGCATCCCGGTGGTGCTGGTCCATGCCCTGGGCCTGGACCACCGCATGTGGACCGCGGTGGCCCGGCACCTGGCCGGGCGGGGCCACCCGGTGCTGCGCTACGACGTGCAAGGCCATGGCGCCTCGCAGATGGGGCCGCAGGTCGACATGGCCGCGCTGGTGGCCGACGCGGCCCGCGTGATTGCGGAGTGGGATTGCGGGCCGGTGGTGATGGTGGGCCTGTCGATGGGCGGCCTGGTGGCGCAAGGCCTGGCGATGGGGCATCCGGATCGGGTGCGCGCGCTGGTGCTGGCCAACACCACGGCGCACTACCCGCCGGCCTCGCAAGACACCTTTGTGCGGCGCGCCGCGCGGGTGCGGGCCGAGGGCATGGCGGCGGTGATCGACGAGGTGCTGCCGCGCTACCTCTCGGCCGATTTCATGGCCCGCGAGCCGGCCGCCAGCGCGCGGCTGCGCGAGCGCTTGTTGCACTGCTCGCCCACAGGCTATGCGGCCTGCTGCGAGGCGCTGGCCCAGGCCGACATGCGCGCTGGCCTGGCCCGGATCACGGTCCCCACCTGGGTGGTCTCGGGGGCGCTGGACCAGGCCGCGCCGCTGGCCCTGCAAGAGGCGCTGGTGCAGGGCATTGCCAACGCCCGCCACACGGTGCTGCCCTGCGCCCACCTGCCCACCCTGGAGGCGCCCCAGGCCTTCATCGAGGGGCTTGACCAATTTCTGGCAGGCCTGCCGCAGACCCCGGGCGGCTAAAGCCGGCGCCCGGCCCGCAGGTGGCCAGGGCTGGGTTCTGCTGATATCATTTTTTGAGCGCGACGCCCCGTCTGCCAAGGCCTTCATGCTCCCTTCTTGTCTTGCGACCGGTGTCGACCCCCGGCCCCACTGGCCGCACGCCTGCGTGCAGCTCCCCTCATGAACCTGCAAAAACTGGATCTGAATTTGCTGGTGGCCCTCAATGTGCTGCTGACCGAGCAAAGCGTCACCCGGGCCGCCAACCGGATTTTTCTGAGCCAACCCGCCATGAGCGGGGCCTTGACGCGCTTGCGCGAGCACTTTCAGGACGACCTGATCACGCGGGTGGGCCGCTCGATGGTGCTCACGCCCTTTGGCGCCAAGCTGGCCCCCCAGGTGGCCCAGCTGCTGGCCAACATCGGCCATGTGATTGGCAGCCGGCCGTTTTTTGACCCCCTGCAATCGGACCGCGAGTTCACCGTGGTCACCTCCGAATACCTGCTGGCGGTGTTCATGCCGCAGGCGACGGCGCGCCTGGCCGCGCTGGCGCCCGGGGTCACGCTCAACATCCAGCTGCGCAGCCGCGACCATGAACAGCGCATGCTGACCGGTCAGATCGACATGGCCCTGACCATTGGCGGCCTGGCCTTGCCCAGCCACCCCATGGCCCCCTTGTTTGAAGACGAGTATGTGTGCGTGGCCTGGCAAGGCAACACGCGCATCGTCGACCAGCTCACGCTGGCGGATTTTCTGGACTGCGGCCACGCGGTGCGGCTCATGCCCCGCGACCATTCGTACACCCTCGAAGAGACCTGGCTCAATGCCAAAGGCTATCGGCGCAAGGTGACGCTGCGGGTGCCCACGTTTGACGCGCTGCCCCGGCTGATTGTGGGCACACAGCTGATCGCCCCCATGCAGCGGCGCCTGGCCGAGATGAGCGCGCAGTCGCTGCCCATTCGGATCCTGCCGCACCCGGCGCCAATACCGCCGCTGGTGGCGGTGCTGCAGTGGCCCTCGTTCCGCGAGGACGACGCGGGCAACCAGTGGCTGCGCTGGTTGTTCCAGGACACCGCGCTGCAGCTGTTTGGCCCGCCACCGGCCCTGAGCCCCCCCCCGGCCAGCGCCTGAAGCGCAGGGCCATTGCCGCGGCCAATGCCAGGCATCGTGCAAAACGATTGTCTGGCGGGCGCGCGCCGACCTAGCATGGGGCCCATGCGCGGCACGCCCGGACAGGCGCCGGGCGCGCGCGCAGGACGCCGCCTTGGGGCTTGGGCGTCCTCTTGTTGTCAACCCATCGGGCACCTGCATGAGCGCTGAACTCTTTACCTGCGGCATCACCTCCTCGGGCCTGGCCCCCACGTCGCCGCCGCGTGCGCGCGGCTCGCTGGTGGTGGACATGCATTGCCACATGCTGGTGCCGCAGGCCGAGGAGATGCTGCGGCCCTTCCGGCCCAGCGTACCCGAGCCCACGCAGCGCTTTTCCTCGCCTGCCTCGCGCCAGGTCAGCACCGAGATGCTGACCCGCATCCGCGACCGCATCACCGGCGTGACGCAGCGCCTGGCGCAAATGGACGCGGGTGGCATCGACCTGCAGGTCATCTCCCCCGCGCCCAACCACTACGCCTACTGGGCCGAGGAGGCGCTGGGCCGCGAGATGGCGCGCCTGGTGAACCAGCATCTGGCCGAAGTGGTGGCCCAGCACCCCGATCGCTTGCGCGCCTTTGGCACGGTGCCCATGCAGTCGCCCCGCGCGGCCGTCGACGAGTTGCAGCACTGCGTGCGCGAGCTGGGCATGCGCGGGGTGGAGATCTCGTCCAACGTCAACGGGCAGGAGCTGTCGGACCCGCAATTTCGGCCCTTCTTTGCCGCCGCCGAAGCGCTGGGCGTGGTGGTGTTCATCCACCCCTCGGGCTTTACTGGTGGCGAGCGGCTGTCGGCCTACCACCTCAACAACGTGATCGGCAATCCGCTGGACAGCACGGTGGCGCTCTCGCACCTGATCTTCAGCGGCACGCTCGATCGCTTTCCGGGGCTCAAGCTGATGGTGGCCCACGGGGGCGGCCTGATGCCGGCCTACTCGGGGCGCTTTGACCATGCGCACCACGCCCGTGCCGACTGCCAGCTGTGCCAGCACCCGCCCAGCCACTACCTGCGCCGCACCTATTTCGACACCGTGGTCTTTGACCCCGCGCAGCTGGCCGAACTGGTGCGCAGGTTTGGCGCCTCGCAGTTGCTGGCGGGCACCGACTTTCCCTACGACATGGAGGAAACCGCGCTGGTTGACTTTGTGCACCGCGCGGGCCTGGACGACGCGTCCACGCGCCAGATCCTGGGCCTGAATGCGGCGCGCCTGCTGGGCATTGACCCGGTGCAGGCGGCCGCGCGCGCACGCGGCGGCCAGGCCAGCGCTTGAGCGCTGCGGCCGATTGGCCGCTGGGGTTTACTGCGAGCCTGCGGCGCCGCTGTCCTTGACGATGCGTGCCCAGCGCGCATGCTCGGTGCGCACATAACGGTCGAGCTCGTCGACCGACATCTGCAGCGGCTCGTCGGGCGCAATCGAGGCCGAGAACGCGGCGGTGCTGGTGACCGCCTGCAAGGCCTTGCGCAAGGCCTCCAGCCGGGCGGGCGGGGTGCCGGCCGGCGCCATGACGGCGTTCCAGACGGTCAGCTCATAACCGGGCACACCGGCGTCGTGCACCGAGGGCCAGTCGGGCATTTTGGGAAAGCGCGAGCGGCTGGTCGAGGCCAGCACCCGAAGCTTGCCCGCGGCGCTGAGCGAGGTGTAGTTGCCGGCCGCATCGATGAGGATGTCGATGCGGTCGCCCAGCAGGTCCACTTGCGCGGCCGCCGAGCCTCGGTAGGGCACATGCGTGAGCTCGATGCCGGCCAGCGACGCCAGCATGGCCCCGGCCAGGTGGCTGGAGGTGCCCAGGCCCGCCGAGCCGTAGCTGAGCTTGCCGGGGTTGGCCTTGGCCCGCGCCACCAGCTCGGCCATGTTGCGCACCGGCAGACCCGGGCGCACGGCCACCGCATTGGTGGTGCGCGTCACGCCGCCCACGGGCACGAAGTCCTTGAGCGGGTCGTAGGGCAGTTGCTGGTAGATGTGCGGGTTGATCGCCAACACCCCCATCGTGCCCATCAGCAAGGTGTGGCCGTCGCGCGGGGCATTGAGCACCGCCTGCACGCCCACCACGCCGCCTGCGCCGGTGATGTTCTCGACCACCACCGTGCCCTTGAGTTGCTCGCCCATGCGCTCGGCCACCTGGCGCGCCAGCTTGTCGAGCGTGCTGCCGGCCAGAAAGGGCACGATCAGGCGCACCTGCCGCTCGGGGTAGGCCTGGGCGCTGGCGGTCAGCGTGGACAGGGCCAGGGCCAAGGTGACAGCGATGCGGTGCGCGATGCGTCTCATGAAAGGTCTCCGTCCGGGCAATGCCCCAAGGCGACGATCCTATGCGGCCTGGGCCATCCGCACGAATCGATTCGATGGATGCCAGGGATTGTCCAGACCGATTGAAGGGCCGCCCGCATCGCAGCGGGTGATCGATTCAATCGGTACAAACGATTTACCCCGACCGCCCCCGCGCCCTAGGATGTGGCGGATGTTTGTGCGGCCGACCCACTGGTGATTGATGAACCCCTCCCTCCCCCCGATCGATGAAACCCATGACCCCGCCGCCACCAGCTGGGTGGACAGCGCGCATGGGCACCCGGACTTTCCGGTGCAGAACCTGCCCCTGGGGCGGTTTGCGCTGAACGACGGCCTACCCCGCACGGGCATGGCCATTGGCGACCAGACGCTGGATCTGCAGGCGGTGGTGGGCCTGGGCCTGCTTGAGGGCCAGGCGCTGCGCGCTGCCGAGCAGGCGCTGCAAACGCCCATTTCCCTGTCGGCCGCCGCGCGGCTGGCGCTGCGCCGGGGCGTTTTTGAGCTGCTGCGCGTGGGCGGCCGGGGCGCCGAGCAGGCGCGCGCGCGACAAGCCGAGCTCTTGCATGCGCAAGCCCAATGCACGATGCAGCTGCCCGCGCAGATCGGCAACTTCACCGACTTCAATGCCGGCATTCACCACACCCGCAATGGGCGGCAGATGCGCGGCGACGGCGGCGGCAGCTTGCCGCGCAACTACCACCATGTGCCCATTGCCTACCATGCCCGCGCCTCGTCGGTGCGGCCCTCGGGCACGCCGGTGCGCCGCCCGCTGGGGCAGACCTTGCCGCCGGGCCAGGAGACGCCGGTGTTCGGGCCGGTGCAGCGGCTGGACATCGAGCTGGAGCTGGGGGTGTGGGTGGCCCGGGGCAATCCCTTGGGCACGCCCATTGCGATCGAGGACGCGGCCGATCACATTGCCGGTTATTGCCTGCTCAACGACTGGTCATCGCGCGACGTCATGGCCTGGGAGATGGACCGGCTGGGGCCTTTTCTTGGCAAGAACTTTGCCACCACCATCTCCACCTGGGTCATCAGCCCCGAGGCATTGGCGCCGTTTCGTGACGCGGCCCATGCGCGCGCGCCGCAAGACCAGCCCTTGCCCTATCTGCTGTGCCCACAGGACCAGCAACAGGGCGGCCTGGCCTTGCAGCTGGCGGTGGACATGCGCACCGCGCAGCAGCGTGCGCAGGGCGTGCCGCTGCAACGGGTGGTGAGCACCAGCGCCGAGTACCTGTACTGGACGCCCGCGCAAATGCTGTGCCACCACGCCTCGAACGGCTGCAACCTGGTGCCGGGGGACTTGCTGGGCACGGGCACCATCTCGGGCCCGGTGCACCACATGTTCGGCTCCTTCCGCGAGCTCAGCCGCGTCGGCACCGAGCCCTTTGCGGTGGGCGATGCGCAACGCTGCTGGGTCGAAGACGGCGATGAGATCGCCCTGAGCGCCTGGGCCCAAGGCCAGGGCTTTGCCCGCATCGGCTTTGGCGATTGCCGCGCCCAGGTCCTGCCTGCGCCAGCGCTGCCCTGAGTTCAAGACGCGGTGACAGGGCCGTCGGGCATTCAGAGGACAACGCCCAATCGTTCTGCGAGCAGCTTTGCCTGCTCGACAAACTTGCGGGGATTGGCGTGGCGCAGGATCTGCAAGTGCCGCAGCTTCGTCGGCACGCTGTGGGTTTGAAACCCTCGTGCACGCAGGCGCTCAGCCGCTTGACCCATGGCTTGTTGAATTTGTGCCAGAGCCACGTTCCTCGGCACGCGATGATCAGGAAAGACCACGTCCAAATCCACCGAGAGACGGGGCATGTCGCGCAAAAACAAATTGATGGCTGTGCCGCCTTTGAGCGCAAAGATACCGTCTGCAAACACAGATGGCGCCACTTGCGTGAGAAGCAGGACATGCAAACCCCACCCTGGCCCTGTGCGATGCCAAGTCGCCCTGTCTGGCCACTTGGGCCAGCCATCGATCAAGCGGTGCCGGGCTGATTGCCCATGATCATCCCGCCGGGTCCTGGCGACCGCCCAAATCCAGGGCCAGCGCCGGCAGGGTGAGCTGGGGCAGGGCTTGCTGGGTCAGCTGGTGGGCCTGGGTTTTGGGCACGCCAATGCCATGCAAGGCCAGGGCCAGCACCTGGCGCAGGTGGGCGCGCGGGGCGCGGCCGCTGATGACGCTGACGGTGGCCTGGCTCACGGCGCTGAACACCAGGTCGCGCGCGGCCTGGACCGAGGGGTATTGCAGCTGCCCGCGCTCGCGCGCCAGTTCCATGTCGCGCGGCATGTAAACGTCCACCAGCTTGCCCACCGCCTGGTTGCGAAAACCCGTGCGCAGCACAAAGCCGCCCCAGTTGGGCAGGTCAACGCCAATGTGCATGTACAGCAGGCAGCCCATGGCCAGGCGATGCAGCGGGTCGGGGATCTGCAGCACCACCTTGTCGATCTCGGCCAGGATGGCGTCGCTCAACTCCGAGGTGACGGCGTCCAGCAGCTCCTGCGTGGTGTTGAAGTAGTTGTAGAAGGTGCCGCGCGCCACCCCGGCCGCGGCAATGAAATCGTCGATCAGCGGGGCATCGGTGCCCTTGGTGGCAAAGACCTGCATGGCCGCCGCCAGCAGCTTGCGCCGGGTCTGCTCGCGCCGCAACGCCCCCGTCCGAACCCGGTGGTCCTCGGGCGGCTGAACCGCTTTTCGGGCGCTGGCGCGCACGGCGCCGCCCGGCTTTTTGGATGTGGCCATACTGGTAAACCCCTACAAATTGAACACACGTGTCATATTGACACAAATGTCCAATTTAAAAAACAATCACGCTCGTCACGCTTCCCGACATTAGATCAGCTTCGGGGGCAAACCTGGAGACGTGCAATGAGTGAACAAGCCCTGTTTGACCTGGCCATCGTGGGCTACGGTCCCACCGGCCAGACCCTGGCCCTTCTGATGGCGCGCAAGGGCTATCGGGTGGCGGTTGTGGACCGCTGGCCCAATCTGTACCCGCTGCCGCGCGCGGTGCACTTTGACCACGAGATCGGCCGCATCCTGCAGGCCGCCGGGGTGGTCGACGATGTCAACGCCATTGCCGAGACCATCGACACCTACCAGTGGCGCAACGCCAAGCGCGAGCTGCTGCTCGAGCTGGACTGGCGCGGCATGGGCCCGAGCGGCTGGCCGATCTCGAACATGTTTGCCCAGCCCGATCTGGAGCGCGTGCTCGACACGCACGCCAAGCGCCTGCCCAACGTGACCTTCTTCCAGGGCTGGAGCGCCACCGCCTTGACGCAGCACGCCGCGTCGGCCGAGCTGGCCATCGAGCGCGGCGAGGTGCGCGAGGGCCATTGGCAGGCCACTGGCGAGCGCCGCACCCTGGCCGCGCGCTGGGTGGTGGGCGCCGACGGGGCCAACTCGTTTGTGCGCCGCAGCCTGGGCATCGAGATGCAGGACCTGGGCTTTGAGTTCGACTGGCTGGTCGTGGACATCAAGCCCACGGTGGCGCGCGAATGGACGCCCAAGACCTGGCAGCTGTGCGACCCCGCACGCCCGACCACGCTGGTGCCGGGCGGCCCGGGCCGCCGCCGCTGGGAATTCATGCTGCTGCCGGGCGAGACGCGCGAGCAGATGAACCAGGCCAAGACCGCCTGGGACCTGCTGGCCACCTGGGACGTGACCCCGGCCAATGCCGAGATGGAGCGCCACGCGGTCTACACCTTCCGTGGTCAGTGGGCGCACAGCTGGAAGCAAGGCCGCGTGCTGCTGGCCGGCGACGCCGCCCACCTGATGCCGCCGTTTGCCGGCCAGGGCATGTGCAGCGGCATGCGCGACAGCATGGCCCTGGCCTGGCGCCTGGACGCGGTGCTCAGCGGCCGGCTGGACGCGCAGGTGCTCGAGAGCTACGGCCCCGAGCGCAGCGCGCATGTGCAGCAGATGATTGGCTTCTCGATCGAGCTGGGCAAGGTGATCTGCATCACCGACCCCGAGATCGCGGCCCACCGCGACCGCGACATGCTGGCCGCGCAGCAACAGCCCGACTACGCCCCGCCGCCACCACCGCAGCCGCGCCTGGGCGCGGGCCTGTACCAGGACGATGCCCCGGGCTCGGGCCTGCTGGGCCTGCAAGCCCGCGTGCGCGCCAACGGCCGCGAGGGCCTGTTTGACGACCTGTTTGGCCAGCAATTTGTGCTGCTGGCCCAGGACGCGCAAACCCTGGCGGCGATCAGCCCGGCCAACCGCGCCGCCCTGCAAGCGCAAGGCGCGGTGCTGGTGCACCTGGGCGAAGGCGGCTTGGGCGATGTGCAAGGCGCTTACACGCAGTGGCTGGCGCAGCTGTCGTGCCAGGCGGTGCTGATGCGCCCGGACTTTTATGTCTACGGCGGCGCCAGCGATGCGCAGGCCCTCAATGCGCTGCTCGATGGCTGGCGCCAGGCCCTGCGCCTGGACGGGGCGGCCCCGGCGCGTGCGCGTCGCCTGGACCGCCTGGGCGTGCACTCGATCGGCGAGTTCCACATGACGGTGCCGTCGCTGGACGATGCGCAGCGCTTTTACGAAGCCTTTGGCCTGCGCGTCAGCCGCGAGGGCGACGGGCTGGTTTTGCGGGCGCACGGCGACGACCATGTGTGGGGCCGCCTGTCGCAAGGCCCCAAGAAGCGCTTTGACCGCCTGACCTTCCATTGCTTTGCCGACGACCTGGACCGCCTGGCCGCCCACTTCAAGGCCGAAGGCGTGGCCCTGGTGCCAGCGCCAGCGGGGGCCGA
This sequence comes from Pseudomonadota bacterium, assembly GCA_041157045.1. GTDB lineage: Bacteria > Pseudomonadota > Gammaproteobacteria > Burkholderiales > Burkholderiaceae_C > Limnohabitans_A. The sequence continues at coordinate 6,985 of JBEBDJ010000134.1, read as the reverse complement.
CCCAAGCGGCCTGTGGATGCGCGACCCCGATGGGGTGCATGTGCAGGTGCGCCCAGGCCCCAAGACCACCATCGATGCGGCCGCGCATCGCCAGGCCCCGCTGCCGGTGGACGGCGTGCGCTGCGCACCGTACCGCAGCAAGGCCAACCCGGTGCTGCCGCAACGCCTGTCGCACATGGCCCGCATGACCCCGTCGGTGCCGCGTCAGCTGGACTTCTACACCCGCGTGCTGGGGCTGCGGCTGTCGGACCGCTCGGGCGACGGTGTGGCCTTTTTGCACGGCCCGCACGGCAGCGATCACCACCTGGTGGCCTTTGCCATGGGCGAGGGCGTGGCCTTGCACCACCTGAGCTGGGACGTGCCCACCATCGAGGACGTGGGCAATGGCATGAGCCGCATGCAGGCAGCCGGCTACACCACCGGCTGGGGCGTGGGGCGGCATGTGCTGGGCTCGAACTACTTCTACTACGCGCAGGACCCGTGGGGCAGCTGGTGCGAGTTCTCGGCCACGATCGACTACATCCCCGCGCAGGTGGACTGGCAGGGGCTGGACCATCCGCCAGAGGATTCGTTCTACCTGTGGGGCCCGCCGCTCGACCCGATCTTCTTTGCCAATTCGGAAGCGTGATCGCGGCGTCATGACGGCATCCACTTCGCCCTTGCTGGAGGTGCGGGGCCTGACCAAACACTACGGTGGGGTCAAGGCCTTGCAAGAGGTCAGCTTCAGCCTGAACCCGGGGCAGACGCTCGGGGTCATTGGCCCCAATGGCTCGGGCAAATCCACCTTGCTGGGCTTGCTCTCGGGCAGCCTGGCCCCCACCCAGGGCGAGCTGCGCTGGCAGGGCGAGCGCATCGACGGCCGGCCCAACCACGCCTTCGCCCACCTGGGCATTGCGCGCGCGCGCCAGGTGCCGCGGCCCTTTCGTGGCCTCACGGTGCGCGAGAACCTGCTGGTGGCGGCCAATGCGGTCATCCATGACCGCGCGCAGCGCGAAGCCCTGGTGACCTCGGCCCTGGACGATTGCGGGTTGCTGGCACGCCAGCATGTGCGCGCCAGCCAGCTGGGCCTGCTCGACCTCAAGCGGCTGGAGGTGGCGCGCGCGCTGTCGGTCGCGCCACGCCTGCTGCTGCTCGACGAGGTGGCCGGTGGCCTGCTGGCGGCCGAAGTGGAGGCCATGGCCGAGCTGATCGAGCGCATCCAGGCGCGCGGCCTGGCGATCGTGATCGTCGAGCATGTGCAGGGCGTGATTGCCCGCCTGGCCAGCCACGCGATTGCGCTGGACTGGGGCCGACTGATTGCGCAGGGCACGCCCGCGCAGGTGATGCAGGACCCGCAGGTGATCAGCGTCTACTTTGGCGACGAGGCCGCCACGCAGGCGACCGAGCCCAGCGCCGAGCGCACGCCGGTGGGCGAGGACGTGGTGCTGGCGGTGCACGATCTGCACGTCAACTACGGCGGCCTGCACGCGCTCAATGGCGTGAACCTGCGCCTGCGCCAAGGCGAGGTGCTGGGCCTGATTGGCGCCAACGGCGCCGGCAAGACCACGCTGTGCCGCGCCATTGCGGGGCTGGTGCCCGCGCAGCAGGGCACGGTGCAATTGCTGGGCCAGGACATCAGCCAGGTGGCCGCGCACCGGCGCGCCCGCCAGGGCCTGGCCATTTGCCACGAGGGCCGGCGGCTTTTTACCGGGCTGACGATCCAGGACAACCTGATGCTGGGCGCCGCCTTTGCCGGCACCGACGCGGCGCAAGCGCAGCAACGGCTGGCGCAGGTGCAGGCGCTGTTCCCGCTGCTGCGCGAGCGCGCAGACACCTTGGCCGGCGCCCTGAGCGGCGGCCAGCAGCAGATGGTGGCCATTGGCCGCGCCTTGATGGCGTCGCCGCGCGTGCTGCTGCTCGATGAGCTGTCGCTGGGCCTGGCCCCCCTGGTGATCGAGACGATTTACCAGTCGCTGGCGCAGATCCGCGACATGGGCATCAGCATTTTGCTGGTCGAGCAAAACACCCACCGCTGCCTTCGGGTGGCCGACCGGGTGTACGTGCTCGAGCGCGGTGCGGTGTCCTACGAAGGCCCCCCGCAAGGCCTGCTGGCCAACGACCGCCTGCGCCAGGCGTATTTCGGCAGCGACCACTGAACCCCTTTCCCCCCCACCACGCCATCCAAGGAGACCAGGCATGAACCCACAACCCCTGAACCCGCGCACCCTCGCCGCCGCCACCGTGCTGGCGCTGGGCGCCCTGAGCAGCCAAGCGCAAGAGCTGGTGATCGGCACCAGCCTGCCCTTTGCGGGCCCCTTTGCGCCCTACGGCGAGACGATCCGCGACGGCTACCAGCTGGCGGTGCAAGACATCAACGCACGCGGCGGTGTGCGCGTGGGCAACACCCAGCGCAAGATCAAGCTGGTGGTGCTGGACAACCAGGGCGACCCCAACCAGGTCGCGGCGCAAGGCCGCAAGCTGGTGCAAAGCGAGAAGGTGGTGGCCATGCTGGGCGCGGTGACGCCCATGTTCAACGTGCCGCTGTCGGTGGTGGCCGATCAGTCGCGCATCCCGCTGGTGATGTCGCTGGTGCCGATTGACGCCTGGCAAAACGCGCGCAAGGGCGGCTGGAACTACGCCTGGAACGTCTACGCGCACGAGCCCGAAGCGACCACCATGTCCTGGAAGGCCGCCGACATGATCAGCACCAACAAAAAGGTGGCGCTGTTCCTCAACAGCGACGACGACGGCGAGATCTGGGGCAAGAACTGGGCCGCGCAGGCCAAGGCCGCCGGCTACGAGATTGCCTACACCGCCAAGGTGCCGATGGGCACCACCAACTGGGCCTCGCACGTCAACGGGGCGCGCAACGCGGGCGCCGACATTGTGCTGGGCCAGATGATCCCGCCCGACGCGATCGCGCTGTGGAAGCAGATGAAGGCGCTGGGCTACAAGCCCAAGATGGTCACCTGCGAGAAGTGCGGCTCGGGCCAGTTCTGGGTTGACGCGCTGGGGCCCATCGCCGACGGCACGATGACCGCCGATGTGTGGGTGCGTGGCATGGGCGGCCCCGGCGCGGCCGAGGTCACGCGCGCCCTGGGCGAGAAGTGGAAGGGCAAGCAGCTCACCGGCGCGGTGATGGCCTACACCGCGGTGCAGGTCCTGACCGACGCCATCCAGCGCGCGGGCAGCACCGATGCCAAGGCCATCAACGACGCCATCGGCAAGACCGACGGTCAGTTTGCAATTGGCCCGGTGAAGTTCACGCTGGGCCATGCCGCCCCGGTGCCGTCGCTGATGATCCAGTGGCAAAACGGCGAAGCCAAGCGCATCGTTCCCAAGGACGCGCCGGTCATTGCCCCCGGCCTGTGATGTGAGTCGGCATGATCGCACTGTTGCTTGACGCACTGGCCACCGGGGGCCTGTATGCCACCGTGGCCCTGGGCTTGTCGCTGGTGGCGGGGGTCATGCGCCTGCTCAATCTGGCGCAGGGGGAGTTTCTGGTGGGCTCGGTCTACCTGATGCTCTGGGTGGGGACCCGCTTTGCGGTGGACCCCCTGATGGCCACCTTGCTGGTGCTGCCCCTGATTGGCCTGATCGCCTACGGCCTGCAGCGCACCCTGCTGCAGGACCTGATGAGCGCCGGTGGCGAGGCGCCGCTGGTGGCCACCTTTGGCATTTCGATTGCCGCGCAAGCCCTGTTCCAGGCGGGCTTTGGCCCGGCGGCGGTGACGATTGCCTCGGACTACGGCGCGTCGGGGACCACCTTGTGGGGCCACCCGATGCGCCTGGTGTCCTTGCTGGCCCTGGGCCTGGGGGTGGCACTGACCGCGCTCACGCACCTGGTGCTCACGCGCACCACCTTTGGCCGCGCCCTGCGCGCCGCGGCCGAAGACCCGATGGCCGCGCAATCGCTGGGCGTGGATGTGCGCCATGTGTTTGCCCTGTGCTTTGCGCTGGGCGCCATGCTGACCGCCGCCGGCGCCAGCGTGGTGGGCCTGGGCTTTAGCGTGGACCCGGCCAGCGGCCTGCTGTGGCTCTTGCGCGCAGTGGCGGTGGTGGTCATTGGCGGCATGGGATCGGTCTGGGGCACCCTGGCCGCCGCCGTGCTGCTGGGCCTGGTCGAAGAGCTGGGCGCCGCCTGGGTGGGCCCCGAATACCGCGATGTGATCATGTTCGCCCTGCTGGTGCTGATTCTGGTGTTGCGCCCTGCCGGGCTGTTTGGAAAGGCTCTGCGATGAACGCCAAATCCTCTGTGTGGCCGCTGGCCGCGCTGGCCCTGCTGGTGATCGGCCTGCCCTCGGTGCTGCCCGACTACGGCCTGGTGCTGGGCTTTGGCCTGTTCGTGGCAGCGGGCATGGCGCTGTCCTGGAACCTGGTGGGCGGCATCACCGGGCAGTTCGCCCTGGGCCATGCGCTGTACCTGGGCGTGGGCGCGTATGTGCTGGCCGTGGGCACCACCATGACCGACTGGCCGTTGTGGTCGGTGGTGCTGCTGGCGCTGCTGGCCTGCGCCGTGCTGGCCGGGCTGAGCGCGGCCGCCTTCCTGCGCATGCGGGCGGCGTATTTCTCGGTGGCCACCATGGGCCTGGCCCTGGCCGCCATGGCCCTGGTGGTGACCATGCCCTCGCTGGGCGCCACCGCCGGCATCACCCTGCCGGGCGATCTGCCGCTTGACGACCGGCGCCTGTTCTGGGCCGCGGGCGGCGGGCTGTGCCTGACGCTGTGGATCACCGACCGCATCCTGCGCAGCCCCTTCGGGCTGTCGCTGATGGCCATCCGCGACGATGAGCAGGCCGCCGCCGAATGCGGCGTCAACCCCCTGCTGCTCAAGTGCGCGGCGATGGCGCTGTCGGGCGCGATGGCCGGCGGCTTTGGCGTGCTGGTGGCGCTGCAGAAACAGATGGTCGAACCCATGTCGGCCTTCAGCATGAACTGGACCATCCAGATGATCATGATGTGCGTCATTGGCGGTCTGGGCAGCCTGTGGGGGCCGGTGCTGGGGGCCTTGCTGCTGTTCTCGCTGCAACAGCTGCTCGATGAGCTGGCGGTCTGGAACCTGTTGGTGACCGCCGTCATCCTGGTGGCCACGATCCGCCTCTCGCCCGGCGGTCTGGTGCAGCTCTTTGCGCGCCTGCGGGCCGGGCGCACCGCGCGCTCGGGCCACTGAGCGCGCCCTCTCTTTTCTTTCCCTTTTCTTTTTTTCCTCAAGCGAACAAGCCCCATGAAACTCGTGACTTTTCAACACCAAGGCCGCATCTCGATTGGCAAGGTCGTCGGCCAACAGGTGATCGACCTGCCCGCCACCGACCCCAGCCTGCCGCGCAGCATGCGCGAATTCCTGCAAGCGGGCGTGCCCGCCATGGAGCGCGCCCAGGCCCTGCAGGCCGAGCGCTCGGTCTGCATCCCGCTGGCCGATGTGCGGCTGGAGGCGCCGGTGCCCAATCCGTCCAAATTCCTGGCCATTGGCATGAACTACAAAAAGCATGTGCAAGAGGCCATTGACGCCGGCATCAAGGTGCCCGACAGCCAGGTCTGGTTCAACAAACAGGTCTCGTGCGTGAACGGCCCCTTCGATCCGGTGCACCTGCCCAAGGCGTCCGATCACCTCGATTACGAGGCCGAGCTGGGCGTGGTGATCGGCAAGCGCTGCCGCCATGTGTCGGTGCAGGACGCGCCGTCGGTGGTGGCCGGCTACCTGGTGGTCAACGACGTGTCGGTGCGCGACTGGCAAATGCGCTCGCCCACCATGACGCTGGGCAAGAGCTTCAACACGCACGGCCCCATCGGCCCCTGGATCGTGACCGCCGACGAGATCGCCGATCCGCACGCGCTGCGCATGCGCATGCTGGTCAATGGCCAGGTGCGCCAGGATGTGATGACCGGCGAGATGATCTACAACATCTGGGACCAGATCGCCTACCTCTCGACGGTCATGACCCTGGAGCCGGGCGACCTGATCGCCACCGGCACCCCCTCGGGCGTGGGCGTGGCCATGAAGCCGCCGGTGTTCCGTCAGGTGGGCGACGTGATGCGCGTGGAGATCGAGGGCATTGGCCACATCGAAAACACCGTGGTGATGGAGCCCTGAACACCATGCGCAAAGTCATCATCACCTGCGCCATCACGGGCTCGATCCACACGCCCAGCATGTCGCCCTACCTGCCGCTGACGCCGCAGGACATTGCCCGCGAGGCCCTTGCGGCGGCGCAAGCGGGGGCGGCCATCTTGCACCTGCATGCGCGCGACCCCAAGGACGGCCGGCCCACCCCGGACCCCGCGGTCTACCGCCAGTTCCTGCCGGAGATCCACGCGGCCACCGATGCGGTGATCAACATCACCACCGGCGGCGCGGTCACCATGTCGCTGGACGAGCGCCTGGCCGCCGCGCTGGACGTGTCGGCCGAGATGGCCTCGTGCAACATGGGGTCGATCAACTTTGCGATCTTCCCGGTGCTCGACAAGCTCAAGACCTTCCAGCACGCCTGGGAGCGCGACTACATCGAGGGCACGCGGCGCAACATCTTCCGCAACACCTTTGCCGACATCGAGGAGGTGTTCCAGCGCCTGGGGCAGGCACACGGCACCCGCTTCGAGTTCGAGTGCTACGACGTGGGCCACCTCTACAACCTCAAGCACTTTGTCGACCGTGGCCTGGTCAAGGGCCCGATCTTTCTGCAGTTTGTGCTGGGCGTGCTGGGTGGCATTGGCGCCGACCCCGAGAACCTGGTGCACATGAAGCGCATCGCCGACAAATTGTTTGGCGACCAGTACCAGTGGTCGGTGCTGGGCGCAGGACGCCACCAGATGCCGCTGATCACGCAGGCAGCGCTGATGGGCGGCCATGTGCGCGTGGGCCTGGAGGACTCGCTGACCCTGGGCCCGGGCCGACTGGCCACCTCCAACGCCGAGCAGGTCTCGCTCATCCGCGAGGTGCTCACGCGCCTGGGCATGGAGATCGCAACGCCCGCCGAGGCGCGCGCCATGCTGGGCCTCAAGGGCCGCG
>JBEBDJ010000133.1:0-2817 GCA_041157045.1 Pseudomonadota bacterium | reverse complement strand
ATGGCCAGCTCGGGGCCTTGCGCCTCCAGCTTGCGACGCAAGCGAAAGATCAGCACCTCCACCGCTTCCAGGCCCACGTCCTCGTCGGCAAAGACCTCGCGGTGCAGGTGCTCCTTGCTCACCGTGCGGCCGGCCTGCTGCAGCAGCACCCGCAGCGCGGCAAATTCGCGTGGCGTGAGGGCCAGCGCCTGCTCGCCCCAGTGCGCGGTCTGGCCCTGGGCCTCCAGCTGCAGCGGCCCCAGGCGCAGCAGCGGTGCCGGCGCGCGACCCGGACGCCGCAGCAAGGCCTGCAGGCGCGCTTCCAGCTCGGCCAGATCAAACGGTTTGGGCAGGTAGTCGTCGGCGCCCAGGTTCAGGCCCAGCACCCGGTCGGGCACGCTGGCGCGCGCGGTCAGCACCAGCACCGGCACCGTGTCCCCGGCCGCGCGCCAGCCCTGCAGCAGGGTCAGCCCGTCGGTGTCGGGCAGGCTCAGGTCCAGCAGCACGGCGGCATAGCCATGGCCGGGCCTCAAGCAGGCCTGCGCCTGGGCCCCATCGGCCGCGAGGTCCACCGCATGGCCGGCGTGGCGCAGGGCCGCAGCCAGCGACAGGGCAATCTCGGGCGTGTCCTCGACCAGCAGCAAACGGGTGGGAAGGGGCGCGTTCATCAGGGTTTTTGCGGAGGCACATTGAAAGCCGCCTGAAAGCCGCTGCCAGCGGCTGGGGCGCAAAATCCATGCATCGGGGCCTGATCGCCCGGATGCCTGCTGGCTTTTTGTTCAACAACGCAAATCATTCTGACACAGGAGACGGTCATGACCTTGTCCAAGCGCGACTTCCTTTTCTCCGGCGCGGCTGCCGGCCTCGGCCTCGCCCTGCCCGCCTGGGCCCAGGGCAAGCCCCAGTTTGACACGCTCAACATGTTTGTCCCGGCCGCTCCGGGCGGTGGCTGGGACGGCACGGCCCGCGCCATCGAACGCGCCGCCAAGGCGCATGGCCTGGTGGGCAACATGCCCTTCGAGAACGTGGGCGGCGCCGGTGGCATGGTGGGCCTGCCGCGCTTTGTGAACCAGCGCAAGGGCCAGGGCAATGTGCTGATGGTGGGCGGCTCGGTCATGATTGGCGCGGGCATTGCCAACAAGAGCCCGGTCACCATCAAGAACGTCACCCCCATTGCCCGCCTGACCGAAGAAGCGGGCGTGATCGTGGTGCCGAGCAACGGCAAGATCAAGACCTGGAAAGAACTCGAGGCCGCCCTCAAGGCCAACCCCAAGGCGGTCTCGGTGGCCGGCGGCAGCGCCGGTGGCACCGACCACCTGATCCTGGGCATGATGCTCAAGGCCATGGGCAAGAACCCGCGCGATGCCGCCTATGTGGCCTTCGCCGGCGGCGGCCCCGCCAACGCGGCCATCATCGGCGGCCAGGTCTCGGCCGGCATTTCGGGCTATTCCGAATTTGAAGAGCAGATCAAGGCTGGTCGCATGATCCCGCTGGCGGTCTCGGGCAAGAGCCGCATCCCGGGCGTGAATTTGCCCACCCTGACCGAGCTGGGGGTCAATGTGTCCGAGTCCAACTGGCGTGGCGTGTTTGCCGCCCCGGGCATCAACGACGCGCAGCGCAACGCGCTGATCGAATTCGTCACCCGCCTGGTGGCCACCCCCACCTGGAAGCAGGAACTGGAAACCCGCAAGTGGGTGTCGGCCTTCATGACCGAGCGCCCCTTCGAGCGTGACCTGGCCAAGGACATTGCCGAGAAGGAAGTGCTGATGAAAGAGCTGGGCCTGGCATGACGCCACGGCATGTTGCCCTGCTGATGGCGGCGCTGGCCGCCATCGCCTTCTGGCAGTGGACCCTGATCCCCGAGCCGGTCATGCAGCAGGCCGTGGGCCCGCGCCTGTTCACGGCCCTGGTGGTCGCGGCGCTGGCGCTGGTGGCGGTGCTCTACGGCGTATCGGCCTGGCGCGGTCGCCAGATCGATCTCAGCCACGAGGACGGCCAAAGCGCCCTGCCGGGCGCGCAGGGCCGCCTGCTGTCGGTGCTGGGCGGCGGGCTGGCCTTCATGCTGCTGGTTGTGCCGCTGGGTTTTGTCATCCCCGCCACCCTGTGCGGCATGGGCGTGGCGCGGGGTTTTGACGCCCCGCTGGGCTGGCGCTCGGCCCTCATCAACCTCCTGGTGGCCGCTGCCTTCTGGACCCTCTTCGCGCAAATCCTGGGGGTCGGCCTCGGGCCTGCCCTGCCCTGGGGCATCTGAACCATGAACGCTTTTGACGCCCTGCTTGGCGGCTTTGCCAACGCGCTGCAACCGGCGACCCTGATGTGGGGCTTTGTCGGCTGCTTTGTCGGCACCCTGGTCGGGGTGCTGCCTGGCATCGGCCCGGCCCTCACCATTGCGCTGCTGCTGCCGCTGACTTACCACGTGCCCGCCACCAGCATGTTCGTCATGTTTGCCGGCATCTATTACGGCGCGGCCTATGGCGGATCGACCACCTCGATCCTGCTCAACACCCCCGGCGAATCCGCCGCGGTGGTGACCTCGCTCGAGGGCAACAAGATGGCGCGGCGTGGCCGCGCCGGTCAGGCCCTGGCCACGGCGGCCATCGGCAGCTTTGTGGCTGGCACCATCGGCACCTTGGCCCTGACCTTTGTGGCCCCTTGGGTGGTGGAGGCCGCGCTGGCCTTTGGCCCGGCCGAATACTTCAGCCTCATGGTGCTGTCCCTGGTGGCGGTGTCGGCGGTGCTGGGCAACTCCATGCTGCGCGGCGTCATCAGCCTGGCCGCAGGCCTGCTGTTTGGCCTGGTCGGTGTGGACCTGCAGACCGGTCAACCCCGCCTGACCTT
>JBEBDJ010000132.1:0-11507 GCA_041157045.1 Pseudomonadota bacterium | reverse complement strand
TGCGGCACCACGGCGGTGGTGTTGGGCACAAAGCTGGCGGCCTTGGGGGTGGTGGCGATCACCGCGTCCATGCGCGAGATCAGCCAACGCGGAAACCAGCCGTGGCGGTGTTGCGCGGCCGAGGTGAACACCAGCTTGATCGGCAGGCGCAGCACATCGCGCGCCCAGAGGCCGGCCATCATCTCGTGGTCGCGCCGCACATGCCAGATGCGGTGCTGCAAGCCTGCGGGCGGGCGGCGCGAGAGGCGAATGGCCTCGCGCAGGGTGATGCCGGGCACGCCGTTGGGCAGGGTGGGGCCGCAATAAGCCAGGCGCCACTGCGTCAGCTGATGGGGCACCAGTGCGTTGACGGTGGCCGAGACCCCGGTGTAACGGTGCTTGAGGTTGAAGACAATCACCTCGGGATCGGGGCTGGGGCGCGGGTCGTTCATCGGGCTCGGTCAGCGTAGGGGCGCAGGCGGTGGATCGCTGGGCCTGGCTGGGTTGTCGGACCCATGGGCCAGGGGCATGGATGCGGGCCTGCCACCCGGAAATGCGACAATCGCCGCCTTTGAATGAAGGATATCACGATGGAATGCACCGTCACCTGGACCGGCGCCAGCGGCACGCGCTCGGGCATGGGGTTCCTGGCCGAAACCGGTAGTGGCCATGTGCTGGCCATGGACGGCGCGCCCGACGCGGTCAAGCCCGAGAACGGCGGCCAGAACCTGGCGCCGCGCCCCATGGAGACGGTGCTCGCTGGCACCGGCGGCTGCACCGCTTACGACGTGGTGCTGATCCTCAAGCGCGGGCGCCACGATGTGCGCGGCTGCAGCGTCAAGCTCAGCAGCGAGCGCGCCGAGACCGACCCCAAGGTCTTTACCAAGATCCACATGCACTTCACGGTGACGGGCAAGGGCATCCCGGCCAGCGCGGTCGAGCGCGCCATTGCCATGAGCCACGAAAAATACTGCTCGGCCAGCATCATGCTGGGCAAGACGGCGCAGATCAGCACCAGCTTTGACCTGATCGAGGCCTGAGCCCCGGCGGGCGGGCCTTGGCCGCAGGCGGTCGCAGCCCCGCCAGGCCCCAGGGACGTCAGCCGCCAAGTGGGCCTGGCGGGCCTTGCCCCCTCAGATGCGGTGGGCCAGGGTGGTCATCACCCGCGCGCAGCCCTGCATGAGCGAGGTGACCGGGCTGGGCAGCGGCAGCCCACCCTGGCGCTCGGCCATCTGGGCATGCGCCACCTCGTCGGTTTTCATTTGCGCGACGATGGCCCGCGAGGCCAGATCGGCCTGGGGCAGGCGCTCCAGATGGCTTTGCAGATGCGCCTCCACCTGGCGCTCGGTCTCGATGACAAAGCCCAGGCTCACCCGGTCGCCGCCCAGCTTGCCAGCGGCATAGCCAATGGCAAAGGCGCCGGCATACCACAGCGGGTTCAAATAAGAAGGCCGGTCCTTGAGCTCCTGCAAGCGCTCGGCGGTCCAGGCCAGGTGGTCGGTTTCTTCGCGGCTGGCGGCATCCAGCTGGCGCTGCAGCGCCGGGTTGCGGCTGGCCAGGGCCTGGCCGGTGTAGAGCGCCTGGGCGCAGACCTCGCCCACATGGTTGACGCGCATCAAGGCGGCGGCTTCGCGCCGCTCGGCCTCGGTCAGCTCGGGCGTGGCCAGGCCGGCGGCGGGGTTGGGGCGCTGGGCGCGGGCGGGGGCGGCCAGGGTGCGCAGGGCGCGATCGGCCGCCAAAATCAGGGCATCGACAGACATGGGTGTCAGTGTAGCCTTGCGGCGCCCGCCGGGTCTTGACCTGGGTCGACCCCCGTCCTGGGCAGGGGGACATGGGGCTTGTTGCAAGCCAGCAACGGAAAAGCCACAAAAACCGCTTTTTTCTTGGCAAAGGGGGGCAAGGTCTGGTGCAATAGACCCAACTTCCTTATCGGAGGTTGGCTCAGGGTTTCGATTGGCCGCATTTGCGGCCTGTCTGAATCGGGGCCCTTGTTTAACCTTGGAGAAACTTGCAATGAAAAAATCTCTGATTGCTCTGGCTGCCCTGGCTGCCACCGCTTCCTTCGCTCAATCGTCGGTCACCATCAAGGGCACCTTTGACCCCTCGCTGGTTACGCAAAAGAACACCTACGGCAACGGCAACACCGTTAGCCAGACCAACCTGCAAAACAGCCGTCAGGGCACTTCGCAAGTCACGTTCTTCGGCACCGAAGATCTGGGCGGCGGTCTGAAGGCTTCGTTCCTGATCGAAAACGACTTCCACGCTGGCCAAGCCATCAGCTCCACCAACCTGTTCAGCGGCGTGGGTGGCGAGCTGTTCGTTGGCCTGTCCAACAACTTCGGCTCGGTCAAGATTGGCGCTGCCAACACCCCGACCCTGTTCGCCCAAGCTTCGGCCAACCCCTTCGGCACCAAGACCGGTTCGGGCTTCGGCGCCATGAACGCTGGCAAGGTTCGCAACAGCAACTCGTTCGTGTTCTCGGCCACCCCGGTTGCCGGCCTGACCCTGAACGCTGCTTACGCCGCCAAGACCAACGCCGATGCCAACCCCAGCACCGCCGTGACCGCTGTGGCCGCCGTGACCGACCTGGGCTTCACCTATGTGAACGGCCCCCTGGCCGTTGGTTACACCAACTACAAGGTTGAAGGCGCTGGCGCTGCTCTGGACAACACCCTGAACAACGCTTACCTGACCTATGACCTGGGCGTGGCCAAGCTGGGCGCTGGTTACTACACCGAGAAGAACGGCGCCGCTGCCGGTGCCTCGACTGTTTCCGGCTTCACCGACAGCAAGGCTTACAACTTCGGCCTGTGGGTGCCGATGGGCGCCGTGACCCTGATGGCCAACTACGCCAAGAAGGACGACAAGGCCGCTGCCAACAACGACCGCACCGTCACCGCCGTCGGCGCCAAGTACGAGCTGAGCAAGCGCACCAGCCTGTACGGCCGTTACGTGACCGACAAGACCGTTGGCACCGTGAACAACGCTGCCGCTGCCAAGTCGACCTACACCATCCTGGGTCTGCAGCACAACTTCTAATCTGACGCTGGCGCAAGCCAGTTGAGATTTCAAGTGCAAAACCCACCGTGGCAACACGGTGGGTTTTTTCATGGGTGAATCAAGGGCACACACGTCGCGACGGGGCATGAATGTCCCATGGGGATTTCCCTCTTCCTGACGGCTGGCTGAATGCGGCATAGTCGCTTCTCGTTTTGCTCGATTTGTGTGTTTGCTTTTTGCAGAAGGACCCCCCATGAAATCGCTCTTTTCCGCTCGCATGACCCTGGTGGCCGGCAGCCTGGTGCTCGCTGGTGTGATGGCCTCGCCCGCGGTGTTGGCCAAGACCTTCAAATGGAGCAGCGCCAGCGACATCCCCACGCTCGACATCCATTCGCAGAACAACGCGCTCGGCAACGGGGTGCACGCCGCGATTTTTGACTCGCTGGTGTACTACAACAGCAAGACCTTCAAGGTCGAGCCGCGCCTGGCCACGGCCTGGAAAGAGATGAACGACCGCCAGACGCGCTTTACCCTGCGCAGCGGCGTCAAGTTCAGCGACGGCACGCCGCTGACCGCCGACGACGTGGTCTTCTCGATCAACCGCGCCCGCGCCAAGAGCTCGCAGTTCGCCATTTATGCCCAGGGCATTGACCGCGTGGTCAAGGTCAACGACAACACCGTCGACATCTTCCTCTCGGGTCCCAACCCGGTGCTGCTCAACCAGCTCACCGAGCTGCGCATCATGAGCAAGGCCTGGGCCGAAAAGAACAAGTCGGTCGACCCCAAGGACGCCACCAAGGCCAACGACGAGACCTTCTCGCACCGCAACGCCATGGGCTCGGGCCCCTACATGGTCAAGCAGTGGCAGCCCGATCAGCGCCTGGTGCTGGTCAAGAACCCCAACTGGTGGGGTTGGTCGGGGGCCGCCACCAATGTGGAAGAAATCGTCTACACCCCCATCAAGAACGAAGCCACCCGCGCCGCCGCCCTGCTCTCGGGTGAGGTCGACTTTGTGCTCGATCCCAGCCCGCAAGACCTGCCGCGCATGCGCAGCAACGCCAACCTCAAGGTGGTCGATGGCGTGGAAAACCGCACCATCTTCCTGGGCATGGACCAGTTCCGTGACGAGCTGCCGGGCTCCAACGTCAAGGGCAAGAACCCGCTCAAGGACGTGCGCGTGCGCAAGGCGCTCTACCAGGCCATCGACATCGACGCCATTCACCGCGTGACCATGCGCGGCCTGTCGCAAAGCACCGGCGCCCTGGTGGCCCCCCAGGTCAATGGCTGGACGCAGGATGTGCACAAGCGCTTCCCCTACTCGCAAGACGAGGCCCGCAAACTGCTGGCCGAGGCGGGTTACCCCAATGGCTTTGAGGTGGACTTTGCCTGCCCCAACAACCGCTACATCAACGACGAGGAAATCTGCCAGGCCGTGACCGCCATGTGGTCGCGCGTGGGCGTGAAGGCCAAGCTGCGCACCCTGCCGCTGGTGACCTATTTCCCGATGATCCTGCGCCACGAGGCCAGCATCTTCATGCTGGGCTGGGGCGTGCCCACCTTTGATGCGCTCTACAGCCTGCAGTCGCTCACCCGCACCAAGACCACGGGCGCAGATGGCAACTACAACGCCGGCCGCTACAGCAACCAGCGCATGGACTACATCGTCGACCGCGTGAAGACCGAGACCGATCTGCTGGTGCGCAACCGCCTGCTGACCGAAGGCCTGAAGCTGCAGAACGACACCGTGGCCCACATCCCCCTGCACAACCAGGTCATCCCCTGGGCCATGAAGAAGAACATCGACGTGGTGCACCGCCCGGACAACCGCCTCGACTGGATGCTGATCAAGGTCAATTGATCCCAGTCCTTGTGGGTCGAACTCATTGCTGAGATGATCGACCCATCCACACCGCTTCCGACGGGTCGTGCTGGCCTGTCGGGCGGTGTCCTGTTTTCAACACCTGCTCTGCCGGTGCCAGGTGGCGCCGGCCCTCACGTATGCTCGCCTTCATTTTGCAACGCCTGATCCAGGCCGTGGTCGTGATGATCACGGTGGCGTTCATCGCCTTTTTGCTGTTCCAGTACGTGGGCGATCCGGTGGTGTTCCTGCTGGGCCAGGACGCCACCCCGGCACAAATTGCCGAACTGCGCGCGGCCCTGGGCTTTGATCAGCCCTTTTTTGTGCAGTTCTGGCACTTCCTGAACAATGCGGTGCAAGGCGAGTTTGGCCTGAGCCTGCGCCAGGGCAGCAAGGTCTCGACGCTCATTGCCGAGCGCTTTCCAGCCACCCTGGAGCTGGCCCTGGTGGCCGCCGCGCTGGCGCTGCTGGTGGGCATTCCGATGGGGGTCTATGCGGCGCTGCGCCGGGGCACCTTCATGAGCCAGGTGTTCATGACCCTGTCGCTCCTGGGGGTGTCGCTGCCCACCTTCCTGATCGGTATTTTGCTGATCCTGGTGTTTGCCGTGATGCTGGGCTGGTTCCCCAGCTTTGGCCGTGGCGAGGTGGTCAAGCTCGGCTGGTGGACCAGCGGTCTGCTGACCGCCAAGGGCTGGCACCACATCACCTTGCCGGCGATCACGCTGGCGGTGTTCCAGCTGACCCTGATCATGCGCCTGGTGCGTGCCGAGATGCTCGAGGTGCTGCGCACCGATTACATCAAGTTCGCGCGCGCCCGGGGCCTGAGCAACCGCGCCATCCACTTTGGCCATGCGCTCAAAAACACCCTGGTGCCGGTGATGACCATCACCGGCCTGCAACTGGGTGGCCTGATTGCCTTTGCCATCATCACCGAGACGGTGTTCCAGTGGCCGGGCATGGGCCTCTTGTTCATCCAGGCGGTGACCTTTGCCGACATCCCGGTCATGGCCGCCTACCTGTGCCTGATCGCGCTGATCTTTGTGGTCATCAACCTGATCGTCGACCTGCTGTACCTGGCGGTGGATCCGCGTCTGCGCGTTCAGACCAAGGGAGCGCACTGAGATGAACGCACCCGATCTGCCCCTGCCGTATGCGGCCAGCGGCGCAGCGTTTGCCCGCATCCGCAGCTTTCACCCCGAGCTCACCGCCTTCCGGCGGGATCTGCACGCCCATCCCGAGCTGGGCTTTGAAGAGCATTACACCAGCGCGCGTGTGCAAGAGGCGCTGCGTTTGTGCGGTGTTGACAGCGTGCACACCGGCCTGGGCAAAACCGGGGTGGTGGCGCTGGTGCACGGCGCGGGCCGCAGCGCCGCGCAGCCCGGCCGCATGATCGGCCTGCGCGCCGACATGGACGCGCTGCCGCTGCAGGAGCTGGGCGAGTGCGCCTGGCGCTCGACCAAGCCCGGCCTGATGCACGGCTGCGGGCACGATGGCCACACCGCCATGCTGATCGGTGCCGCGCGCTATCTGGCGCAAACCCGCCGTTTTGACGGCACCGCGGTGCTGATCTTCCAGCCCGGTGAAGAGGGCTTTGCCGGTGCGCGCGCCATGATCGACGACGGACTGTTCGAGCGCTTTGACTGCGAGAAGGTGTTTGCCCAGCACAACTCGCCCGAAACCCCGCTGGGGGTGATCGGCATCACCCCGGGCCCCATGCAGGCCGCGGTGGACCGCATCGAGATCGTGGTGCGCGGCAAGGGCGGCCATGGCGCCCGTCCGCACCAGGCGGTCGATCCGGTGCTGGTGGCCGGGCACCTGATCACGGCGGTGCAAAGCATCGTGGCGCGCAATCTCTCGGCCATGGACCAGGCGGTGGTGAGCCTGTGCTCAATGCAGGGCGGCCACCCCGGCGCCATGAGCGTGATCCCTGGCGAGGTGCGCCTGATCGGCACCGTGCGCACCTACAGCGCCAGCGTGCAAGACCAGATCGAAGACCGCCTGCGCCTCTTGTGCCAGGGCGTGGCGCAAGGCTTTGGCGCCAGCGCCGAGGTGCACTACGAGCGCGTATACCCGGCCACCGTCAACACCGTGCCCGAAGCGCACTTTGCCGCCGATGTGGCCACCACCCTGGTCGGACCGGACAAGGTCTGGCGCGACATGACCCCCAGCATGGGCGGCGAGGACTTCTCGTTCATGCTGCAGGTGCGCCCCGGCGCCTACATCCGCATCGGGCAGGGCCTGCCGCATGGACCGGGCCCGCACCCCCTGCACAACAGCCGTTACGACTTCAACGATGACATCCTGCCCCTGGGCGCGGCCTTGCACGCCAGCCTGATCGAGCAGGCCTTGCCGCTGTCAGCGGCCTGACCCCGGGCCTGCGCCCATTGACCTCAAGGAGAATGCGATGAACTTCAAAACCCGTTTGCTGACCGGCCTGCTGCTGGCGACCCTGGGCATGGCCCATGTGTCGGCCAAGACAGTGCGCATCGCCAATCAGGGCGACGCCAGCTCGATGGACCCGCACTCGCTCAACGAGTCGCTTCAGCTGAGCCTGACCAACAACATCTACGAGGCCCTGGTTGGCGTCAGCCGCGACCTGAAGTTCGAGCCGGGCCTGGCCACCGCCTGGCGCCAGACCTCGCCCAATGTCTGGCGCTTTGAGCTGCGCCGCAATGTGCGCTTCCACGACGGCACGCCCTTCACCGCCGACGATGTGGTGTTCTCGCTGCAGCGCGCCGGTGGCGAGGGCTCCGACATGCGCAGCAACACCAACGACATCAAGGAAGTGCGCAAGGTCGATAACTTCACCGTTGACATCGAAACCAAGTCGCCCTTTCCCATCCTGCCCAACGTGCTCTCGACCGTCTACATCATGAGCAAGAAGTGGTGCGAGGAGAACCAGGCCCAGCGCCCGGTGGACCGCCGCAAGGGCCTCGAAAACGCCGCGTCCTTCCGCTCCAACGGCACCGGCCCCTTCATGCTGGTCGAGCGCCAGCCCAATGTGAAGACCACCTTCAAGATCAACCCCAACTACTGGGGCAAGGTCGAGGGCAATGTGACCGAGGTGGTGTTCACCCCCATTGGCAACGACGCCACCCGTGTGGCCGCGCTGCTCTCGGGCGAGGTCGACATCATGGAGCCGGTGCCGGTGCAGGACGTGCCGCGCGTGAACGCCAGCCCCAACACCCAGGCCCTGACCGCGCCCGAGCTGCGCACCATCTTCCTGGGCATGGACCAAAAGCGCGACGAGCTGCTGTTCTCGAACGTCAAGGGCAAGAACCCCTTCAAGGACAAGCGCGTGCGCCAGGCCTTCTACCAGGCCATCGACATCCAGGGCATTCAGCGCACCGTGATGCGGGGCGCCTCCAACCCCACGGCCCTGATGATCGGCCCGGGCATCAACGGCTTCTCGGACGACATCAACAAGCGCCTGCCCTACAACCTCGATGCCGCCAAGAAGCTGCTGGCCGATGCCGGTTACCCCAACGGCTTTGAGGTGACCATGAACTGCCCCAACGACCGCTATGTCAACGACGGCGAGATCTGCCAGGCGGTGGCCGCTGGCCTGGCCAAGGTGGGCGTGAAAATCAACCTGGCGGCCGAGAGCAAGCTCACCTACTTCCCCAAGATCCTGCGCCGCGACACCAGCTTCTACCTGCTCGGCTGGACCCCCAGCACCTACGACGGCCACAACGCGCTCAACGCCCTGATGCGCTGCGTGGACGACAAGGGATCGGGCCAGTTCAACCTGGGCAGCTATTGCAACCCCAAGGTTGACGAGCTGATCCAGAAGGTGCAGGGCGAGACCGACCAGAAGAAGCGCGACGCCATGATGCGTGAGGCCTTTGTCCTGCATGCCGAGGACATCGGTCACCTGCCGATCCACCAGCAGGCCCTGGCCTGGGGCATCAACCGCAAGGTCACCCTGGTGCAGCGCGGCGACAACTACATGCCGTTCAAGTCCATCTCCCTGAAGTAAACCGCCCGCACCATGCTCGCACCCCTGAAGCGCTGGCTTGACAGCGACATTGGCCACAGCTTCCGCTCCTCGCCCACGGCGATGTGGGCGGCGCTGATTGCCTTCATTTGCGTCTTCTGCTCGGTCTTTGCCGGCTGGGTCGCGCCCACCAATCCCTTCGATCTGGCCACACTCGAACTCTCCAACGCCCGGCTGCCGCCGGTGTGGATGGAGGGCGGGCAGTGGGCCTTTGTGCTGGGCACCGACGACCAAGGCCGCGACATCCTCTCGGCCCTGATCTATGGCGCCCGCATCTCGCTGGTGGTGGGCGTGGCCTCGGTGGCGCTGTCGGTGCTGGTGGGGGTGAGCCTGGGCTTGCTGGCGGGTTTTCGGGGCGGCTGGGTTGACAGCCTGCTCATGCGGCTTTGCGATGTGATGCTCTCGTTCCCGGCGATTCTGGTGGCGCTGCTGATTGCTGGCGTGGGCCGCGCGCTGTTTCCGAACGCGCACGAATCGCTGGCCTTTGGCGTGCTGATCATCTCGATCACCCTGACGGGCTGGGTGCAGTACGCGCGCACCGTGCGCGGCTCGACCCTGGTCGAGCGGCAAAAAGAGTATGTGCAAGCGGCGCGCGTGACCGGCGTGGCCGCGCACCGCATCATGCTGCGCCATGTGCTGCCCAATGTGCTCGGGCCGGTGCTGGTGCTGGCCACCATCCAGGTGGCCACCGCCATCATCACCGAGGCCACCCTCAGCTTTCTGGGCGTGGGCGTGCCGCCCACCTCGCCCTCGCTGGGCACCCTGATCCGTGTCGGCAACGACTACCTCTTCTCGGGCGAATGGTGGATCACCATCTTCCCCGGGCTGATGCTGGTGGTGATTGCGCTGTCGGTCAACCTCTTGGGTGACTGGCTGCGCGACGCCCTCAACCCGCGTCTTCGCTGAAAGGCCCCCTGCATGACCGCCTTGCTGCAAGTGCGCAACCTCGTCGTCGAGTTTCCCAACCGGCGCGGGACCCTGCGCGCCCTTGACGACATTTCCTTTGACA
The DNA here is from genome assembly GCA_041157045.1 of Pseudomonadota bacterium. Classification (GTDB taxonomy): domain Bacteria; phylum Pseudomonadota; class Gammaproteobacteria; order Burkholderiales; family Burkholderiaceae_C; genus Limnohabitans_A. Next base: position 1,664 of record JBEBDJ010000132.1, on the reverse strand, counting down.
TTGCCCCAGGCGAGATCCTGGGCGTGGTCGGTGAATCCGGCGCTGGCAAATCGCTGACCGGTGCGGCCATCATTGGCCTGCTTGAGCCCCCGGGCCGCATTGCCAGCGGCCAGATCCTGCTGCAGGGCGAGCGCATCGACCAGCTCAATGCCGACCAGATGCGCCACATCCGTGGCAAGCGCATTGGCGCCATCTTCCAGGACCCGCTCACCTCGCTCAACCCGCTCTACACCGTGGGGCGCCAGCTGACCGAGACGATTCTGGCGCACCTGCCCATGACGCCGGCGCAGGCGCGCGAGCGCGCCATCGAGCTGCTGCAGGACACCGGCATTCCGGCGGCGGCACAGCGGATCGACCACTACCCGCACCAGTTCTCGGGCGGCATGCGCCAGCGCGTGGTGATCGCCCTGGCCCTGGCGGCCGAACCGCAGCTGATCGTGGCCGACGAGCCCACCACAGCGCTTGATGTCTCGATCCAGGCGCAGATCATTGGCCTGCTGCGCCGCGTCTGCAAGGACCGTGGCGCGGCGGTGATGCTGATCACCCACGACATGGGCGTGATCGCCGAGACCTGCGACCGCGTGGCCGTCATGTACGCCGGCCGCCTGGCCGAGATCGGCCCGGTGCACGAGGTCATCCAGCGCCCGGCCCACCCCTATACCCAAGGCCTGATGGCCTCGATTCCCGATATGGACACCCAGCGTGAACGCCTGGCGCAAATCGACGGCAGCATGCCGCGCCTGAACGCCATCCCCACCGGCTGCGCTTTCAACCCGCGCTGCCCGCAAGCCGTGGCGCGCTGCCGCGAAGAACGCCCCGAGCTGATGCGCGCTGGCCAGACCCGCGCCGCCTGCTGGCTGCATGCCGCCCAGGGGGTGAGCGCATGAGCACCGCATCGACCCCACTGGTGCAGGTGCAGGACCTGGCCCGCAGTTTTGATGTGTCGGCGCCCTGGCTGCAGCGCACCCTGGCGCGCCAGCCGCGCCAGCTGCTCAAGGCCGTGGACGGCGTGAGCTTCGAGATTGAGCGGGGCAAGACCCTGGCCCTGGTGGGCGAGTCCGGCTGCGGCAAAAGCACCGTCGCCCGCTTGCTGGTGGGCCTGTACCCACCCAGCCGCGGCTCGGTGCGGTTTGACGGCATGGACGCGCACGCCACCTATGCCGGCCCCGAGGGCCTGAAGCTGCGCCAGCGCATCCAGATGATTTTCCAGGACCCTTACGCCAGCCTCAACCCGCGCTGGACCGTGGAAGCCATTGTGGGCGAGCCCCTGCTGGAGCACGGCCTGATCCCCGACCGCGCAGCCCGTCGCGAGCGGGTGTCAGAGCTCTTGCGCTCGGTGGGCCTGTCGGCACAAGACCTGGGCAAGTACCCGCACCAGTTCTCGGGTGGGCAGCGCCAGCGCATCTCGATTGCACGCGCCCTGGCCACCGCGCCCGAGTTCCTGGTGTGCGACGAGCCAACCTCGGCGCTGGACGTGAGCGTGCAGGCGCAGGTGCTCAACATCATGAAGGACTTGCAGCGCGAGCGCGGCCTGACCTATCTGTTCATCTCGCACAACCTGGCGGTGGTGCGCCATGTGAGCGACCAGGTGGGCGTGATGTACCTGGGCCGCCTGGTGGAGTTGGCCGACACCGAGACCCTGTTTGCCAACCCGCGCCACCCCT
>JBEBDJ010000131.1:0-2955 GCA_041157045.1 Pseudomonadota bacterium | reverse complement strand
GCAGCGCCGCCGCCTGGGTAAAGCCGGTCATGACCGGCGAGCTGATCAGGTTGAGCAGCCAGCCAAAACCACCGAGCCCCAGCAAGGCCTGCATGAGGCCCGAGAGCAGGGCCAGCCAGATCGCCCCTTGCACCCATTGCGGGCTACCCGGTTCGGCCAGGCCGGTCAGCGAGGCGCTCACCAGCAGGCAGGTGAGGGCGGTCGGGCCGACCGACAGGCGGGTGGAGCCGCCCAGCAGCGCGCCCAGCGCCGCAGGCAGGATGGCGGCATAGAGCCCGGTCACCAGCGGCATCCCGGCCAGCTGGGCATAGGCCACCGACTGGGGCACCAGCAGCAAGGCCACCGTGATCCCGGCGAGCACATCCTGCCGCAAGAGCGCCCCCGTTGGCCGGGGCCAATTCAGGAAGGGCAGCCAGTGGCGCCAGGTTCGGTGGGCGTGGGGCATGGCGCTGGGGTGGGCGGGGGCGCTCAGCGTTGGGGCATGTCGCGCACGCTGTAGCCCAGGCTCACCGTGGCGTCTTCGGGGATGGGGGGCATGCTGGCATGCCAGTCCTCCCAGGCCTGGCGCAGGGCCGCCAGGCGTTCGGGCTGGCGCGCGGCCAGGTTGGCGCGCTCGCGTTCATCGGCGCTCAGGTCAAACAGGTAGTCGTGGCCGTCCACCCGCAGGTATTTCCATTGGCCGATGCGGCAGGCGCGCTGGCCACGGTGGTTCATGCGCCAGAACAGCGGGCGCTCAAACACCGCCTGTGGGTCGCGCAGCACCGGCCGCAGGTCCACGCCGTCGAGCGGATAGTCCGGATGGGCCTGGGCCCCCCCAAGGGCCAGCATGGTGGCCGACCAGTCCATGCTCAGGCAGTGCTGGGTGCTCACACCCCCCGGCGCAATCGCCGCCGGCCAATGCGCGATCCAGGGCACCCGGATACCGCCTTCGGTCAGGTCCATCTTGCCGCCCACGAGCGGCCAGTTGTCCGAAAAGCGCTCGCCGCCGTTGTCGCTGGTGAACACGATCAAGGTGTTGTCCAGCTGACCGGTCTCGCGCAGCGCCTGCACCAGCCAGCCAATGCCCTCATCCATGTGGTGGATCATGCGGCGGTAGGTGTGGATGTTGCCGCCGTGCAGGTGAAACAGGTTCTGCTTGACCTCTTCGGCCAGGGCGCGGTCTTCGCGAGTCTCCCAGGGCCAGTGCGGCGCGGTGTAGTGCAGGCTCAAGAAGAAGGGGTGTCCCTCGGCCACGCCCGGGGCCATGCGCCGCACCAGGTCCACCGCCCGCTGCGACAGCAGATCCGTCAGGTAGCCGTCGGTGGGCTGTTCGGCCTCGCCCTCGTACAGATCGTGCGCGCCGGTGGAGGAGGCGTGGGTGAAGTAGTCCACGCCGCCGGCCATGGGGCCAAAAAATTCGTCGTAGCCTGACCGGATCGGGCTGAACGAGGGCGGGTAGCCCAAATGCCATTTGCCGATCAGCGCGGTGCGGTAACCCACCTCGCGCAGCAAGGAGGGCAGGCTGGGGTGCTCGGGCGGCAGGCCCAGCGTGGTGCTGCCCTTGCTGCGGCTGTTGATCGGCTCCTCTGCTGCGCCGCGCAGGCGGTATTGCCAGCGCGCGGTCATCAGCGCAAAGCGCGTGGGCGAGCACACCGGCGAATTGCTGTAGCCCTGGGTGAACTTCAGGCCGTTGGCCGCCAACTGGTCGAGCACCGGCGAGACAGGGCCAAATTCGGCGTCTCGACCCCCGTAGCAGCCCAGATCGGCAAAGCCCAGGTCGTCGGCCACGATGAAGATGATGTTGGGGCGGGCGGAAGTGTTCATGGCCATCAGGGGTCCGCAGAATCAGCGCCCGGCGCAAACCGGGCAGTGGGGGTCGCGTGGCAGGCGGATATCGGTCCAGGCCATGTCGCGCCCGTCGAGCATCAGCAGGCGGCCGCTCAAGCGGCTGCCCATGCCAGAGAGCAGCTTGATGGCCTCGGCGGCCTGCACCGAGCCGATGATGCCCACCAGGGGGGCGAGCACGCCCATGGTGGCGCAGCGCACCTCCTCGGGGGCTTGGCTTGGCGGGAAGACGCAGGCATAGCAGGGCGCATCGGGCTGGCGCGTGTCATACACCGAGACCTGGCCGTCAAAGCGGATCGCCGCGCCCGAGACCAGCGGTTTGCGCTGCGCCACGCAGGCGGCGTTGACCGCTTGCCGGGTTTCAAAGTTGTCGCTGCAGTCGAGCACCACATCGGCCTGGGCGACCAGGGCCAGCAGGCGCTCGGCGCTCAGGCGCTCGTTCAGGGCGGTGACGCGCACATCGGGGTTGAGCTCGGCAATCGCTTGCCGCGCCGACTCGGCCTTGGGCTGGCCCAGGCGCTGCAGGTTGTGCGCGATCTGGCGCTGCAGATTGGTGGCGTCCACATGGTCGTGGTCGGCAATGGTCAGGTGGCCGACGCCGGCGCTGCCCAGGTACAGGGCCACCGGCGAGCCCAGCCCGCCAGCACCCACCACCAGGGCATGCGAGGCCAGCAGGCGTTCCTGACCGTCAATGCCCAGCTCGTCGAGCAGGATGTGGCGCGAGTAGCGCAGCAGCTGGTCGTCGTTCATGCCGCCATGGGCCTCAAGGCGTTTTCTTCTCGGCCTTGTCGGTCTTGCGCGCCGCCAGTTCGGTGCTGGCCTTGACCGGTTCCCCCTTGAGCTGTCGCAGGGCCTGTTGCAGCTGGAAGTCCTTCTCGGAGCCAAACTCGGGCAGTCGGCGCGCGTTCGGGTCCTTGCGCAGCTCTTCCTCGAGTTTCTTGGCGGCTTCTTCACGGGCACGGGTGCGCTCGGCTTCGGCCGCATCCTCTTCGCGCCCGTTGGTCAGGTGCTTTTGCAGATCCGCTTCGCGGGTGCGCAGGCCGGCAAACAGGTTGCCGTTCTCGGTCTCGTCGAGCAGCACATCGGGCACGATGCCGGTGGCCTGGATGCTGCGACCCTTGGGGGTGTAGT
>JBEBDJ010000130.1:0-5549 GCA_041157045.1 Pseudomonadota bacterium | reverse complement strand
GATCGGCTGGACCAGGCGGCCAGCGCGCTGGATCTGCGCTTTCGCGAGGCCATCGAGTTTGCCAACAGCCTGGACGACCCCTTGCGGCGCGCCAACCTGGGGCTGCTGCGCCAGGTGCTGGTGGCCGATCTGACGTATTTGCGTGAGCGCTCGCGCTGGCTGCGCGAGCCCGAGGCCCAGCTGCTGCGCGAGGGCACCTCGCTGGCTTACGAGCGCGCCATTCGTGGTGAGTGCGTGCGCGAGGGCAGTCAATGCCGCGCGCGATGACCCATCTGCATCCAAAGGCTCTCCATGAACATCGACCAGGTGCTCGACTCCCTCCAGGACAAGGCCTTGGCCCAGCTCAAGGCTGAATTTGCTGCCCGCCTCAAGGAGGCCTTGCGCGACGGCGATCCCTTTGTGACCCAATGCGCCGAGCAGGTGCAGCACGCCTTGGTGCTGCTGCACCTGGGTCAGGTCAGCCGAGCCGAGGTCGATTTGCTGCTGCACAAGCAGCAACTGGCCGCACGCATCGAGGCCCACAGCGCCAGCATCGAGCGCCAGGCACGCCTGCAGCGGCTGGCCTCCGGCTTGCTGGACATGGCGGTGGATGTGGTCGTCAAGGCCTTGTGAGCGATCACGGTCAGCGCGGCTTGCCGCAACGCCGACCCCGCCAGGGCGGCATGCAGGCCGCCGTTTATTCGGGCTTGAAGCCCGATTCGCGGATGGGCGGGCCCCAGCGCTCGAAATCGGCCTTCATGATCTCGGCAAGCTTTTCGGGCCCATAGCCGGTGGGCTCCAGGCCCATCTCGGCAATGCGCTTGTTCAAGGCCGGGTCCTGCACCACCTCCATGGCCGCGCGCGCCAGGCGCTGCACCACGGCTGGCGGGGTGCCCGCGGTGGTGAAGAGGCCGTACCAGGGCGTGGCCACCAGGTCGTAGCCCTGCTCGCGGAAGGTCGGCACATTGGGGAATTGCGGGCTGCGCTTTTCACCGGCCACGGCCAGCAGGCGCGCCTTGCCGCCATCGACCAGGGTCTGGATGTCGGCGGCCACGGTCGACAGCGCCGGGATGTCGCCGGCCACCATGGCCTGCATGCTCGCGGCGGTGCCGCGATAAGGCACGTGCTGCAGGTTGATGCCTGCGCTCTTGGCAAACATCACGCCAAAAAAGTGCGGGATGCTGCCAGCGGCCGCCGAGCCGTAAAACGCGTTGTCCTTGGGGTTGGCCTTGACCCAGGCCACATAGTCCTTGAGGGTGTTGGCCGGCACCTTGCTGCCCACGCCCAGACCCACCTGGAAATTGCTCAGGTGCGCCACCGGGGCAAAGTCCTTGAAGGGATCGTACTTGAGCTGGCCCGCATAGCTGTGCGGGAAGATCGACATGGTGGCCACCGGCGTCATCAGCAGGGTGGCACCATCGGGCGCTGCGGCCTTGACGGCCTGGTTGCCCAGCATGCCACCCGCGCCGGTGCGGTTTTCCACCACCACCGGCTGGTTCAGTCGGCGCGACATGGCATCGGCCACCACCCGCGCCAGCGTGTCGGAGGTGGCGCCGGGCGGATAGCCCACAATCATCTTGATGGTGCCTTGCTGGGCCTGGGCGTGCCAGGACAGCGAGGCGGTCAGGGCCAGCAGGCCCGCCTGCAACAAAAAGCGCTTCTTCATGGGTTCTCCTTATGGGGGCGGCGCCTGGGGCGTCCGCTTTGTGCATCGGTGCAGTATGCCGCAGGCCTGGCCTGGCCGGGGAGCGGGAAAACCGCAGGCCCGGCGCACTGGCGGCCTGGGGCCGAATGGGGCGTCGGCTCAGGCGGGCACTTCTTCGGCCAATGCGCCAAAGCGGCTGCGCCAGAAGCTCAGCGCTGGGCCTTCCTGCCAGGAAAAGTCCTGCACCTGGCCCAACAGAATGTGGTGATCGCCCGCGTCCACCACCTGCTGCAGACGGCAGTCAAACCAGGCCAGCGCACCCTCCAGCACCAGGCGCTCGCTGGGGCGGCGCTGCACCGGCACGTTGGCAAAGCGATCGGCCATCTCGCCGCTGGCAAACTGGCGAGCCAGCGCCTGTTGCGGGGCACTGAGCACGCTCACCGCATAGCCCTCGGCACGCACAAACGCGTCGAGGCTGTGCGCGGCCTTGCGGATGCTCCAGAGCACCAGCGGCGGCGTGAGCGAGACCGAGGCAAAGGAGTTGCAGGTCATGCCCCAATCGCGATCCTGCCAGCGCGAGGTGATCACCGTCACGCCGGTGGCAAAGCAGGACAGGGCCTTGCGGTAATCGGCGGGGTCGGGCAGGGCTTGGGCGCCCAGCGGGGGCGGGGCGTCGGGCAGTTGGCGCATGGGAGGGGCTTTCAGGGCACGGCGTGGCCGTTGGCCAGCTCGTAGAGTTCAAACCAGGTCTGGCGATCCATGGGCACACGCGTGGCGGCGGCCATGGCGCGGATGCGCTCGGGTTGGTTGCTGCCCAGCACCGGCAGCACCTGCGCCGGGTGGTGAAGCAGCCAGGCCAGGGCCACGGCACTGGCGTCTTGCCCGCAGGCCTGGGCCAGCTCGGCCAGGCGCGGGGCCAGGCGCGCGGCGGCACTGCCCGCTTGCTGGGCCTGGCTGAACAGGCGGCCCCCGCCCAGCGGCGACCAGGCCATGGGCGGCATGCGGTGCTGCTGCGCGTGCGCCATCTGGCCATTGGTCAGGGGCGCGGTGTGCATCAGGCTCAGCTCGATCTGGTTGGTCTGCAGGCGGTGGCTCATGCGCGACTGCAGCAGGTCCACATCCCAGGGCATGTAGTTCGAGACGCCGACCCCGCGCAGCTTGCCGCTGTCGATCAGCGCGTCCAGGCAGGCGCCCAGCTCGGTGGCGTCGCACAGCGGATCGGGGCGGTGAATGAGCAGCAGGTCGATGACCTCCACGCCCAGGCGCTGCAGCGAGCGCTCCACGCTGGCGCGCACATGCGCGGCGCTGGTGTCGTAGTGCTTGACGCGGGTGCCGGGCCACTGCTGCGACAGCAGCATGATGTCGGTCTTGGTGACGATCTCGATCTGCTGGCGCAGCGCCGGACGGGCGCGCACGGCGTCGCCAAACAATTGCTCGCAGCGGTAGTCGCCGTAGATGTCGGCATGGTCAAAGGTGGTGATGCCGTGTTCGAGGCAGGCGTCGATGCGCGCCAGGTTGGCGGACACACCGGTGTCGCCCGCTTCAGAGAGGCGCCAGGCGCCGTAGGCGATCTGGCTGAGCTGGCGGCCATTGGGCAGGGTGATGCGGTTCATGGGTGATCAAGGTGTGAGGGGTTAGCGGCGCTCGCCCACGCCCAGGGGGGTGGCCGGGGTGCTGGCGGGGATGCGGCCATAGGCGTGCGGCAGCGAGACGGTCTTGAGCTGCGGCAGCACCTTGGTGCCAAAGATCTCGCATTCTTGCAGATGCGGATAGCCCGAGAAGATAAAGGCCCGCATGCCCATCTTCATGTAGTCGTGGATTTCGCTGAGCACCTGGTCGACGCTGCCCACCAGCGCGGCGCCGCAGCCGCTGCGCGCGCGGCCCACGCCGGTCCACAGATGCGGCTCGACATAGCCGTCGTCGTCGGCGCGGTCGCGGTTGGCGCTTTGCAAGGCCACGCCCAGGCTGACCGCGTCCAGCGCGCGGGCACGGATCTCGCGCCCCTTCTCGTCGTCGAGCCGCGAGACCAGCTCCCGCGCGTACTCGCGGGCCTCGGCCTCGGTGTCGCGCACGATCATGTGCACCCGCAGGCCATAGTCGAGCACGCGGCCGTGCCGCTCGGCCTCGGCGTGCACCGCGCGCATGCGCTGGGCCAGCATGTCCTTGGGCTCGGGCCACATCAGGTAGGTGTCGCAGTGCGCGCCGCACAGGGCCAGCGCGTCGGGGCTGTAGCCGCCAAAGTAGAGCAGGGGGCCGCCGTTGGTCTGGTAGGGCCGCACCGGGTCGGTGGGCAGCTTGCGCAGCTGGTAGATCTGGCCCTCGTAGTCGATGTGCTCCTGCGTCCAGGCCTGCTTCAGGATTTCCACCACCTCCCAGCTGCGGCGGTAGCGAAAAGCGCTGTCGGCCTGCTCGCCCGGAAAGTCCGACGAGATCACGTTGAGCGTCAGGCGGCCCTCGAGCATGTGGTCGAGCGTGGCCACGGTGCGCGCCAGCATGGCCGGGTGCAACTCGCCACAGCGAATGGCCGCCAGCATGTTCATGTGCCGGATTTGCGGCGCCATGGCCGCGACAAAGCTCAGCGTGTCCTGCCCGACCTGGTAGGACGAGGGGCAGAGGATGTTGCGAAAGCCCAGCTCGTCGGCGCGCCGGGCGATGCGCGAGGTGTTCTCGTAGCTGCTGCGCAAGCGGCCATCGGGCACCCCCAGGTATTGGAAGTCGTCGGAACAGAGGGGGGCGAACCAGGAAACCTCGGCGCCGTCGATGTCGGCGCCGCGAATGGGGACAATGCTCATGCGTGTCTTTCAAATAGAGTGAATGAATCGTATATGAATTGAGGCGGGTCAACATTCGGGTTTTTACGGATCGCTCTCCTTTTTGCCATACTGAGCAGATGCCGCATGCCCTGCCCGCCAAACCCCTGCCGGTCTATTTGCAGATCGCCGAATTGCTGGCGCGCCAGATCAAGGCCGGGCACTGGCGACAGGACGAGCGATTGCCCACCGAGGCCGAGCTGTCCAAGCGCCTGTCGGTGGCGGTCGGCACCTTGCGCAAGGCTTTGGCCCTGCTGGAAGCGCAAGGCGTGCTCGAACGCATCCAGGGCTCGGGCACCTATGTGCGCCAAAGCGACAAGGCGCGCCAGATTTACGAGCTGTTCCGGCTGGAGTTGCGCGACGGCCCGGGCCTGCCCACCGCCCACATCCTGGACGTGCGCCGTCTGGCGCGGCCCGCGCATGTGCCCGTGCTGTCGGCCAAGTCGCCCGATACCGTCTGGCGCGTGCGGCGCCTGCGCTTTCTGAGCCAGGTGCCGGTGGCCCTGGAGGAGATCTGGTTGGCCGGCGCACTCGCGGCGCAGCTGCAGGCCGAGGACCTGGGCGACTCGATGTACCGCTTCTACCAGGAGCGCTTTGACCTGTGGATCGCTCGCGTGGAGGACCGCCTGTCGGCGGCCCCGGTGCCCGACTGGGCAACCGCCCCGTTTGCGCCATCGGCGGGCGCGTGCGCGGGCTTTATCGAGCGCCTGTCCTGGACCACCGGCAACCAGCTGGCCGAGTTCTCGCACACCTGGTTCGACCCGGCCTGCTGCCGCTACACCTCGCGCATGAGCCAATGAGCGGCCCAGGCCGCCGGCCTCAGTCGGCGCGGCTGCGGCGCACCGCGTGTTCCCATTGCGCCAAGCGGGCTTGGGCCTGGTCGCGGCTGCACTGCGGCTCGAACACCCGCTCGATCACCTGACGCTCGCGCAGCTCCTGCGGTGTTGCAAACACGCCCTGCTGCAAACCCGCCAGCAGGGCCGCGCCCAGGGCCGTGGTCTCGATCGTCTGGGGCCGCAGCACCGGCAGTCCCATCAGGTCGGCCTGCATCTGCATGAGCAGGTTGTTGGCGCAAGCGCCACCGTCCACGCGCAGCGCATGCACCTGCAGGCCTT
>JBEBDJ010000129.1:0-31799 GCA_041157045.1 Pseudomonadota bacterium | reverse complement strand
GACGCCAACACCCGCGCCCGCGCCCGCGCCGGCGCCCACGCCAACCCCCGCCCCAACGCCGGCCCCAACGCCGGCCCCGGTGCTGCCCAGCGTGCCGGCCCCGGCGGTGGCCGCCCCCGCCGCCCCGCAAGCGGTGACCGCCGTGCCGGCCGCGGCGGCCCCCACGCCCGCCGCCCCAGCGGCGCCGCCAGCGCCCCCTGCGCCGGCGCGCCCTGCCCCGCCCAGCACCGCCGCCAGCGTGGTCATGGACCGCTGCGAAAAACCCCGCTACCCCGCCGCCTCCGAACAACTCGAAGAAGAAGGCACGGTCACGTTGCGCTTTCTGGTGGGGGTGGACGGCCGTGTGCTCAAATCCGAGGTGGAGAAAAGCTCTGGCTTTCGCCGCCTGGACGAAGCCGCCCGCTTGGCCATTGCCCGCTGCCAGTTCATCGCGGCCACCCAACAGGGCCAGCCGGTGGAGCAGTGGGTCACGATCCGCTATGTCTGGAAACTCTAAGCCTTGGACCTCTCACGCATGAAGCCTCTGAACGCCCCGATTGCTGCCCAAGCCTTGCGCGCCGCTGGGCGGCTGGCCCGCCCCCTGACCGTGGCCCTGTCCCTGGGCCTGGCCAGCGCCGCCCAGGCCCAGTCCCCCGAGGCCAACCCCTACGGCCTGGCCGCGCTGTGGGCCCAGGGCGACTGGATTGCCAAGATCACCTTGCTGATTCTGGTGGTGATGAGCCTGGCCAGTTGGGGCGTGATGATCAGCAAATGGCTGGAGCAAAGCCGTGTGCTGCGCCAGGCGCGCCAGAGCAGCGGTTTCTGGCAAGCGGCCAGCGTGGCCGAGGGCGCGCAGGCGCTGGACCCGAGCAGCCCCTTTCGCATGATTGCCGAGCGCGGGCTCGAGAGCACCCAGCGCCACCCCGGCCTGCTGCAGTCGGTGGACATCCACACCTGGCTGACCATGGGCCTGCAGCGCGCGGTCAACGCCGTGCAGGGCCGCCTGCAGGGCGGCCTGGCGGTGCTGGCCACGGTGGGCTCAACCGCCCCCTTCGTGGGCCTGTTTGGCACCGTCTGGGGGATTTACAACGCGCTGGTGCGCATCGGCGTGTCGGGCCAGGCCAGCATTGACAAGGTGGCGGGCCCGGTGGGCGAGTCGCTGATCATGACCGCCATTGGCCTGGCCGTGGCGGTGCCCGCGGTGCTGGGCTACAACGCCCTGGTGCGGCGCAACAAGACGGTGATGGAGACGGTGCAGGACTTTGCCGCCGACCTGCACGCCGCCCTGCTGTCGCAGCAAGACCGCAAGGCCTGAGGACCCGCGCATGGCCATGTCCTTTGGACCCGCCTCGGACGAGGACGAGGTGATCGGCACCATCAACACCACGCCGCTGGTCGACGTGATGCTGGTGTTGCTCATCATCTTCCTGATCACGATCCCGGTCGTGACCACCAGCGTGCCGCTGACCTTGCCCAAAGAGCAGGCCAGCACGGCGCAAGACCCGATCGCGCCGGTGATCGTGTCGGTGGATCGGCAAGGCGCCATGTTTTTGTTCGACAGCCCCATGAGCGAGGCCGCGCTCAACGAGCGCCTCAAGGCCATGGCGCAGCAAACGCCGCAGCCCAAGCTGCATTTGCGCGGCGATGCCGACACGCGCTTTTCAGATGTCCAGCGCGTGATGCAGGCGGCCATGCGCGCCGGCATCCGGCAGGTCGATTTCGTGACCGACCCAAGTGCTCCCTGAGCGGCGCAGGTGCACGACATGGCCATGACCCCTCCACCCAACCGCAGCAGCGAGCCCGAGGTGATGCTCGACATCAACACCACGCCGCTCATCGACGTGATGCTGGTGCTGCTGATCATGCTCATCATCACCATCCCGGTGCAACTGCACGCGGTCCACATGGACCTGCCCGTGGCCGCCGCACCGCCCCCGCAGCCCCCGCCCGTGCTGCAGGTGGGCATTGCCGCCAACGGCCAGGTGCGCGTCAATGGCCAGTTGCAGGCCGATCGCGAGGCGCTGGCCCAAACCTTGGCACAAGCGGCCCGCCGCGAGCCGCAGCCCGAGGTGCATATCCGCGCCGATGGCCAGTCGCGCTACGCCGATCTGGCCATGGTGCTGGCCGAGGCGCAGCGCCAGGGCCTGCGCAAACTGGGCGTGCAATAAAAAAACCCTGCGCCCCTCTCGGAGCGCAGGGCCGGTCAGGCCAAGCCGACCGCTCAGTCGGCGTAGATGCCAGCGGCGTCCACCGCGGCCTTGATCTTGGTGATTTCGGCGGCCACAAACTTCTTGTGCTCCACCGGGTCAAGGCGCTTGTCGGTCACGACCACCGCGCCCAGGCCTTCCTGGCGCTTGATGAACTCGGGGTCCTTGAGGGCCTTGCGCAGGGTCTCGTTCAGGGTCTTGGCAATGGCCGGCGGCGTGCCCTTGGGCGCGTACAGGCCGTGCCAGATGGTCAGGTCAAAACCCTTGAGGCCCATCTCTTGCAGCGACGGGTAGTGCTTGAGCACCGGGTGGCTCGACAGCGGCTTGGCGGTGGTCACGGCAAAGGCCTTGACACGCCCGCCTTCGATCTGGGCCGTGGTGTTGGTGGTCTGGTCGCACATCACATCCACCTGACCGCCCATCAGCGCGGTCATGGCCGGCGCGGTCCCGCCAAACGGCACGGTGGTCATGGCTTCCTTGGACTTGATGGTCGATTGCCACAGCAGGCCGCAAATGTGCGAGGCCGAGCCCAGACCCGCATGCGCGATGTTGAGTTTGCCCGCATTGGCGCGGATGTAGTTCTCGAAGTCGCGGTAGGTGTTGGCCGGCAACTGGGGTTTGCCAATCAGGGTCATGGGCACGTCGTTGATCATGCCCAGGTACTCGAAGTCATCGAGCGCCTTGTAGGGGATCTTGCGGTACAGCGCAGGCGTGGCGGCCATGCCGATGTGGAACACCAGCAGGGTGTGGCCATCGGGGGCGGCGCGGGCGACCTTGTTGGCGCCAATGGTGCCGCCGGCACCTGCCGCGTTTTCCACCACAAAGTTGCTGCCCGGCAGGTATTTGCGCATGGCCTCGGCCAGGTCACGCGCCACACGGTCGGTGGGACCACCGGCGGTAAACGGCACCACCAGGGTGACGGGCTTGGACCCAGGGTAGTTCTGGGCGTGGGCGGTGACGGTCAGGGCGGCCAGACCGGCCAGTGCAAACCATTGTTTCATGGGGGTACGCTCCTCATTGGAAAAAAGAAATTGTAGGCAGCGCCGATCTCCTTTGACCATCAAGGAATTCCAGTAGCTTGCGCAGGATCAAGCCCTGGCAAGCCCATGAGTTGTGAAGAGTTGTAAGCCGCCGGAGGCCCGGCGCGGCTTACTGGTAGCTGCGCGCGTCCTCGATCACCTTGCCATCGTTGGGCAGGCTGGCCGGGGTGGCCCATTCGATCTCGCCACGCAGCTTGGTCACATCGCGCAAGGCCTCGGCCAGTTGCGTGCGCAGCGCGTCCGAGGGCTGCGCGCACTCAACGCGCAGCGTCATCTGGTCGTTGGCCATCTCGCCGCTGACCACCAGGCGCGCACGCGCGGTGCCGGGAACGCGGCGCAGCACCTCGGCCACCTGGCCCGGGTGGACAAACATGCCGCGCACCTTGGTGGTCTGGTCTGCGCGGCCCATCCAGCCCTTGATGCGCTGGTTGGTGCGGCCGGTGGGACACGGGCCGGGCAACACCGCCGAGAGGTCACCGGTGCCAAAACGGATGAGTGGGTAATCGGGGTTGAGCACGGTGATCACCACCTCGCCCACCTCGCCCTCGGGGACCGGCTCGCCGGTACCAGGACGCACGATCTCGAGGATGACCCCCTCGTCCACCACCAGGCCTTCGCGCGCGCTGGTCTCGTAGGCGATCAGGCCCACATCGGCGGTGGCATAGCACTGGTAGGCCGCCACGCCTTGCGCCGCAAACCAGTCGCGCAGCGAGGGCGGGCAGGCCTCGCCCGAGACCATGGCCTTGTGGATCGACAGGCGCTGGCCGGCCTCGGCGGCCTTCTCCAGCAGGATCTTCAGAAAACTGGGCGTGCCCACATAGGCCGTGGGGCGCAGGTCGGCAATCGCCGCCAGCTGCTGCTCGGTGTTGCCCACGCCGCCGGGGATGACGGTGCAGCCCAGCGCATGGGCGCCGCTTTCCATGATCCAGGCGCCCGGGGTCAGGTGGTAGGAAAAGCAGTTGTGCACCAGCTCGCCGGCTTCAAAACCGGCGGCGGCCAGGGCGCGGGCGGCGCGCCAGTAATCGGCGCTGGCGCCCTCGGGTTCGTAAATGGGGCCGGGGGACTGGTAGACGCGGCGCGCGCCGCTGTGGCGCACCAGGCCCTTCCAGCCAATGGTCGAAAAGCCGCCAAACGGGTCTTGTGCCCGCTGGGCCTGCTGGCGCGCCAACAGCTCGGATTTGCGCGTGACCGGCAGAGCGGCCAGCGCGGCACGGCTGTTGATGCGGGACGCATCGACCCCTTGCAAGATCTCGGCCATGGCAGCGCTGTGCTGCTGCGCATGCGCGATCTGGACCGGCAACGCGGCCATGAGCGCGGCCTCGCGGTCGAGCGGGGAACGGGTTTCGAGGGCGTCGAGGTGCAGGCTCATGGCATCAAAAGCAAAAGTTTCCATCAAGTACGTCGGACATCACCGGTGGGCGATCGTTGACCCGGCCTCATCGAGAACATCCAACTGGTGGGGGTTGGCGTTCCGTGGCCCGGCTTTGCCGGACCACAGGAACGGCCCCCTTGAGGGGGAAGCGGCGCAGCCGCTTCGGGGGTGGTCTCAAGCCAACCAGCGCTTGCGGCGCTTGTAGCTCTTCACATCCTTGAAACTCTTGCGTTCGCCACCGCCCACGCCCAGGTAGAACTCCTTGACGTCTTCGTTGGTGCGCAGGTATTCGGCTTCGCCGTCCATCACGACGCGGCCCGATTCCATGATGTAGCCGTAGTCGGCGTACTTGAGGGCCATGTTGGTGTTCTGCTCGGCCAGCAAGAAGGTCACGCCTTCCTTGTGGTTGAGGTCCTTGACGATCTCGAACACCTCTTCCACGATCTGCGGTGCCAGGCCCATCGAGGGCTCATCGAGCAACACCATGTTCGGGTTGGCCATGAGCGCACGCCCAATCGCGCACATCTGCTGCTCGCCCCCCGAGGTGTATGCCGCCTGCGAGGTGCGGCGCGTTTTCAGGCGCGGGAAGTAGGTGTAGACCTTCTCGAGGTTGGCGGCAATCTCGGCCTTGCTCTTGCGGGTGTAGCTGCCCGTCAGCAGGTTCTCCTCGATGGTCAGGTGGGCAAAGCAATGCCGGCCTTCCATCACCTGCAGCACGCCGCGCTGCACCAGGTCGGCGGTCGAGAGGTTCTCGATGCGCTCACCACGCAGCTCGATCGAGCCCTTGGTGACCTCGCCACGCTCCCCTTTGAGCAGGTTGGAGATGGCGCGCAAGGTGGTGGTCTTGCCGGCGCCGTTGCCGCCCAGAATGGCCACGATGCCGCCTTCGGGCACTTGCAGGGACACGCCCTTGAGCACCAGGATCACGTGGTTGTAGATGACCTCGATGCCGTTGACGTTGAGAACAATCGGTTTGCTGTCCATATGAGACCTTGTCGTGGATGACCAGATGCAAGCGCCCGCGCACAGTCGCTTGCATCTGGTGGCTGCGGGGGCAGCCACCGCCCCGGCGGCCGGGCCCGAAGGCCCGTCACACCGGGGACGCGATCAGGACTGGCAGTCCTGCGGGGTGCGGCGCTGCAGCTTCTTCTCGGCGGCGTACTTGTCGGCGTACTGCTTGACCAGCGGCTTGATGATGGACTCATCGGCCTCGATCCAGTCCGAGCTGTAGTTCCACTTCTTGCCGTCCCAGGTGTGCATGCGCGCCTGGCGCGAGCCTTCGTGGTCGAGGCAGCTGGTCGACAGCGGCTTCATGATCGTGCCCAGGCCCAGCTTGTCGAGGGCCTTCTGATCGAGGGCCAGGTTCTCCAGGCCCCAACGGATCTGGTCACCGTTCATGACCTTGCCCTTGCCAAAACGCTCTTGCGCACGGCGCACACCCTCGACCGCCAGCGCGGCGCTGACCAGGCCACGGTTGTAGAGCGTGGTGCCCACTTCGTCCATCGGGCCGGTGCCCTGCTTGGCGCCGTGCACGACCTTCTTGATGTCCTCGATCACCTTGCCACCCGGGCCGGTGGCCACCAGGCCGTTGTAGCCCTTGGCGGCTTCGCCCACGTCCTTGACGTCCGGCTCGGCAGCCGACCACCAGACGCCGTACATCTTCTCGCGCGGGTAACCCGTGGCCACGGCTTCCTTGAGCGCGGCGGAGTTCATCACGCCCCAGCCCCACAGCAGCACGTAGTCGGGGCGCTGCTGGCGAATCTGCAGCCAGGTGGCCTTTTGCTCGACGCCCGGGGCCGTCACCGGCAGCAGGCTCAGGTCAAAGCCTTGCATCTTGGCGCGCTCTTGCAGCAGGGGGATCGGCTCCTTGCCATAGGGGCTGTCGTGGTAGACCAGGGCGATCTTCTTGCCCTTGATGTTGCCGCCCTCTTTCTTGGTGATGAACTGCATGATGATGTCGGCGCCCGACCAGTAGGTGCCCATCAGCGGGAAGTTCCACTTGAAGACCTGGCCGTCGCTCGACTCCGAGCGGCCGTAGCCGCCGGTGATCAGCGGGTTCTTGTCGCCAGGGGCCTTCTCGGTCAGCGCGAAGGTGATGCCGGTCGACAGCGGCTGGAACACCGAGCCCTGGGCCTTGCCCTTGAGGCGCTCGTAGCACTCGACACCGCGGTCGGTGGCGTAGGCGGTGTCGCACTCTTCAAAGCTGATCTTCACGCCGTTGATCCCCTTGTCGCGCAGGTTCACGAGCTTGAGGTAATCGGCGTAGCCGTTGGCCCATGGCACGCCGTTGGGGGCATAGGCGCCGGTGCGGTAGGGCAGCACCGGGAAGAACTGTTCCTTGGCCTGCGCCGAAGCGGCGGCCGGGATCAGCGCGGCGCTCAGGCCGCTGGCAGCCACCACAGTGGCCAGGACGAGTTGACGAAGCTTCATGGTTGTCTCCTGTAGAAGGTTGAAGCAGGGAAAAAGGTGTTGTTTGCTCAGTGCGGGAACGGCCAGAGGCGCAGCTTTTGCTTGCCCACCGACCACAGCTTGGCCAGGCCATGCGGCTCGACGATCAGGAACCACACGATCAGGGCGCCAAAGATGATCTGCTCGGCGTGCGTGAGGGCAGCGGTGCTGACCTCCACGCCCACCAGGCCGCCCAGGAAGGGCAGCACCTGGTTGATCAAGATCGGCAGCACGACGATGAAGGCGGCGCCGAAGAAACTGCCCATGATCGAGCCCATGCCGCCCAGAATCACCATGAACAGCAGCTGGAAGGAGCGGTCCACCGAGAAGGCCGCCGGCTCCCACGAACCCAGGTGCACAAAGGCCCACAGCGCGCCGGCCACACCGACGATGAAGGAGCTGACCGCAAAGGCGCTGAGCTTGGCGTACATCGGGCGGATGCCGATCACCGCGGCCGCCACGTCCATGTCGCGGATGGCCATCCACTCGCGGCCGATGGCGCTGCGCACCAGGTTCTTGGCCAGCACGCCAAAGACCACCAGAAAGGCCAGGCAGAAGAGGTATTTTTCGGTCGGGGTGTTGATGCCAATGCCCAGCACCGTCAGGTCGGACACCGAGGCCGTGCCCGAGGCCGAGTCGTTGGTGAACCACTTGATGCGCAGGAAGGCCCAGTCGCAGAAAAACTGCGCCGCCAGCGTGGCCACGGCCAGGTACAGGCCCTTGACGCGCAAGCTGGGGATGCCGAACACAATGCCCACCAGGGTGGCAAAGACCCCGCCCATGAGCAGGCAGACGATGAGCGGCAGGCCTTCGACCCGCACAAAGAAGTTGTAGGCCGCGTACGCCCCCACCGCCATGAAGGCACCCGAGCCCAGCGAGATCTGGCCGCAGTAACCGACCAGGATGTTCACCCCCAGGGCGGCCAGGGCCAGGATCACAAAGGGGATCAGGATGGCGCGGAACATGTACTCATCGGCCATCAGCGGCACGCCAATGAAGGCAAAGGCCACCAGCAGCAGCACGCCCACGCGGTCCTGCGTGATCGGGAAGATCTGCTGATCCGATTTGTAGGAGGTCTTGAACTGACCGTTTTCTCTGTAAAACATGGTGAGATCTCTTTATGTTGGAACGTTGCGCACCGCGGGTGGATGTGACATCGCTTCGCTGGCGCTGCGCCGTTCAGACGCGGTCAATGATCTTCTCGCCGAACAGGCCTTGCGGACGGAACAGCAGGAACACCAGGGCCAGCACATAGGCAAACCAGATTTCGATGCCACCGCCCACATAGGGACCCAGGAACACCTCGGAGAGTTTTTCACCCACCCCGATGATCAGGCCGCCGATGATGGCGCCCGGCACCGAGGTCAGGCCGCCCAGGATCACCACCGGCAGCGCGCGCAGGGCCACCGTGGAGAGCGAGAACTGCACGCCCAGTTTGGAGCCCCAGATCATGCCGGCCACCAGGGCCACCACGCCGGCCACGCACCAGACGATGACCCAGATGCGGTTGAGCGGAATCCCGATCGACTGCGCCGCCTGGTGATCGTCGGCCACCGCGCGCAGGGCGCGCCCGGTGCTGGTTTTCTGGAAGAACACCGACAGGGCCGCCACCAGCACCGCCGCGATCACCGCCGCCACCAGGTCTTCCTGGCTCACCAGCACACCGCCTTCGAAGAAATTGCCCAGGATGAAGAGCGGCTCCTTGGGCATGCCCACGTCGATCTTGTAGATGTCGCTGCCAAAGATCGACTGGCCCACGCCGTCCAGGAAGTAGGTGATGCCCAGGGTGGCCATCAGCAAGGTGGCGCCCTCCTGGTTCACCAGGTGACGCAGCACCAGGTACTCGACCAGCCAGGCCACGATGAACATCACCCCGGCCGCCAGCACAAAGGCCAGCGCGTTGGCAAACAACGCGTTCTCGATGCCGGTGATCTGGGGGATCCACTCGGCAAAACGGGCCATGGCCAGCGCGGCAAAGAGCACCATCGCGCCCTGCGCAAAGTTGAACACGCCCGAGGCCTTGAAGATGAGCACAAAGCCCAGCGCCACCAGCGAATAGAGCATCCCGGCCATCAGGCCGCCGATGAGGGTCTCAAGAAAAAATCCCATGGTCTGACTCCTTCGGGCTCAGTGCGAGGTGCCCAGATAGGCACGGATCACATCGTCGTTGTTGCGCACCTCGTCGGGCGTGCCGTCGCCGATCTTCTTGCCGTAGTCGAGCACCACGACGCGGTCGGAGATGTCCATCACCACGCCCATGTCGTGTTCGATCAGGACAATGGTCGTGCCGAACTCGTCGTTCACGTCCAGGATGAAGCGGCTCATGTCCTGCTTTTCTTCCAGGTTCATGCCGGCCATCGGTTCATCGAGCAGCAGCACCTGCGGCTCCATGGCCAGCGCACGCCCCAGGTCCACGCGCTTTTGCAGGCCGTAGGGCAGCTGGCCCACCGGTGTCTTGCGGAAGGCCTGGATTTCCAGGAAGTCGATGATGTGCTCGACCTTCTCGCGGTGCGCCATCTCCTCGCGCTCGGCCGGGCCGATGCGCAGGGCCTGCAGGAACAGGTTGCTCTTGATCTTGAGGTTGCGCCCCGACATGATGTTGTCGATCACGCTCATGCCCTTGAACAAGGCCAGGTTCTGGAAGGTGCGGGCGATGCCCATCTCGGCCACCTGACGGCTGTTCATGTGGTCAAAGGTCTGGCCACGGAAGGTGATCGAGCCCTCGGACGGGGTGTAGACCCCGTTGATGCAGTTGAGCATCGAGCTCTTGCCAGCACCGTTGGGGCCGATGATGGCGCGGATCTCATGCTCGCGCACATTGAAGGAAATATCGGTCAGCGCCTTGACGCCGCCAAAGCGCAGGCTGATGTTCTTGACGTCCAGGATGACGTCGCCAATCACTTTGCTCATTGGATCCCCACGCGGGTCGATGAAGGGTGGATGTGTCGCTTGCTCATGCGGCGGCCTTGACGGGAGCGAAGGTCTTGGCGTCGAAGATCTTGAGCGTCGCGCTCACGCGGCCGCTGCGGCCATCCTCAAACTTGACCACCGTCTCGATGAACTGCTCGCTCAAGCCGCCGTACAGGGCGTCGATGAGCGGCTGGTACTTCTCGGCGATGAAGCCGCGACGGACCTTGTTGGTGCGGGTGAGTTCGCCGTCGTCGGCGTCGAGCTCTTTGTGCAGCACCAAAAAGCGGCTGATCTGGCTGCCCGCCAGCAGCTTGTCTTCGGCCAGGTCGGCGTTGACCTTCTCGACGCAGTCGCGGATCAGCTCGTAAACCTCGGGCTTGCCGGCCAGGTCGGTGTAGCCGGCATAGGGCAGGTTGCGCCGCTCGGCCCAGTTGCCCACCGCCTCGAAGTCGATGTTGACCATCACGCAGACCTTCTCGCGGCCGTCGCCATAGGCCACGACTTCCTTGATCTGCGGGAAGAACTTGAGCTTGTTCTCGACGTACTTGGGCGCGAACATGGCGCCGGCGAACTCACCGCCGGCAATGCGCCCCACGTCTTTGACGCGGTCGATGATCTTCAGGTGACCGTGGCTGTCGATGAAGCCCGCATCGCTGGTGCGGTACCAGCCGTCGTCGGTCAGCACCTCGGCCGTGGCCTTGGGGTTCTTGTAGTACTCCTTGAGCAGGCCCGAGGAGCGCACCAGGATCTCGCCGTTCTCGTCAACCTTGATCTCGACGCCCTTGCAGGGCACGCCCACGGTGTCGGCGCGCGCCTGGTTGTCGGGCTGCAGGCACACAAACACCGCGGTCTCGGTCGAGCCATACAGCTGCTTGAGGTTGATGCCAATCGAGCGGTAGAAGGTGAACAGGTCGGGGCCGATGGCCTCACCGGCGGTGTAGGCCACCCGCACGCGCGAGAAACCCAGCGTGTTGCGCAGCGGGCCGTACACCATCAGATTGCCCAGACCGTAGAGCAGGCGATCGGTCAGCGAGACCTGCGAGCCGTCCATCAGGGCCGGGCCCACGCGGCGCGCCAGGTCCATGAAGGCGTGAAAGACCTTGCGCTTGAGGGCGCTGGCGTCTTCCATGCGGATCATCACGCTGGTGAGCATGCCCTCGAACACCCGCGGCGGGGCAAAGTAATAGGTGGGGCCGATTTCCTTGAGGTCGATCGTCACCGTGGCGCCCGACTCGGGGCAGTTGACCACATAGCCGCACACCAGCCACTGCGCGTAGCTGAAGATGTTCTGGCCGATCCAGGCCGGCGGCAGGTAGGCCAGCACGTCCTCTTTTTCGGTCAGGCGATCGAACTCGGCGCCAGCCTGGGCGCGGTCGATCAGCGAGCGGTGGGTGTGCACCACGCCCTTGGGATTGCCGGTGGTGCCCGAGGTGAAGAACATGGCCGCCACATCGTCGGGGCGGGCCTGCTCGGCCTCGGTGTGGAAGAACTGCGGGTGCTGGCCGGCAAAGACCGCGCCGCCCGCAATCAGCTCGTCCAGCGAGCCGAGGCCGTCGTCGGTGTAATTGCGCAGACCACGCGGGTCATCGTAGAAGACGTGCATGAGCTGCGGGCATTGCTCGCGGACCTCGAGCATCTTGTCGACCTGCTCCTGGTCCTCGACCACCGCAAAGCGCACCTCGGCGTTGTTGATCGGGAAGACGCACTCGGCGGCCACCGCGTCCTGGTACAGCGGTACCGGGATGGCGCCCAGCGATTGCGCGGCCAGCATGGTGGCATACAGGCGCGGGCGGTTGGCGCCCACGACCACCATGTGCTCGCCACGGCGCAGGCCCGCTTGGTGCAGGCCGCAGGCCACATGCGCCACCAGATCGGCCAAGGCCGCCCAGCTCATGGTCTGCCAAATGCCGTATTCCTTCTCGCGCATGGCCGGCGCTTGCGGGCGGCGCTTGGCGTGGTCGAGCAGCAAGCTCGGGAAAGTCGTGTCCATGACGGTTTCGATCTCCAAAACGGGGCCAACAACAAAGGGCTGAACAACGGCCAGATGCCGTGTGATGACTGAATGCTAGGGCCGGGTTTGACGTTCGGTTGTCGTTTCAACGACAATTCAGGGCAAACCCCTAACACAACTGACCCTTGGCTGACACGCATGAGCCCTTCGCTGAGCACCAACGCCGTTTACCAGCGCCGCCGCGCACCCCTGCCCGATGAGCTGACGCAAATCCCATGGTTGGGCGTGCTCACCGAGGGCGAGCGCCGCCAGGTGGTGCCGCAGCTGGTGGTGAGCGATCCGCAGACCGGCGACTATGTGTGCCGCATCGGGCGCCCGGTCACGTTCTGGTTTGGCGTGGTCTCGGGCCTGCTCAAAATGAGCAGCGACAACGAGCAGGGCCAGACCATGACCTTCACCGGCGTGCCCCCTGGCGGCTGGTTTGGCGAGGGCACGGTGCTCAAGCGCGAGGCCTACCGCTACAACATCCAGGCCCTGCGCCCGAGCGTGGTGGCCGGGCTGCCCATCGACACCTTTCACTGGCTGATCGACCACTCGCTGGGCTTTAACCGCTTCATCATGCACCAGCTCAACGAGCGCCTGGGCCAGTTCATTGCAGCGCGCGAGACGGATCGCATCAACAACCCCGAGGTGCGGGTGGCGCGCCACCTGGCCATGCTCTTCAACCCGGTGCTGTTTTCGGGCGTGGGCGAGATGCTGCGCATCACCCAGCAAGAGCTGGCCTATCTGGTCGGTCTGTCACGCCAGCGCGTCAACGAGGCCTTGCGCGAGCTGGAGGCGCAGGGGCTGATCCGCATCGAGTACGGGGGCCTGCGGGTGCTGGACCTGCCGGCACTGCGACAATTCCATCTTTGAACGCCTCACACGAAAGCTCTGCATGGCGATGCGCCTGAACAAACGAATGGCCGAACTGGGCCTGTGCTCCCGCCGCGAGGCCGACGACTGGATCGCCCGGGGCTGGGTGCATGTGAACGGCCAGCCAGCGGCGCTCGGCCAGCCCGTCGAGGAAAGCGACCGCATCACCATCGAGCGCGCCGCCCAGCAGCACCAGCAGCAGCAGGTGACCATCCTGCTGCACAAGCCGGTGGGCTATGTGAGCGGCCAGGCCGAGGACGGCCACGCCCCGGCGGTGACCCTCGTCCAGGCCGATCGGCACTGGCGCGGCGACCCCAGCCGCTTGCGCTTTGCGCCCTCCCAGCTGCGCGGCCTGGCCCCGGCCGGGCGGCTCGACATCGACTCGACCGGCCTGCTGGTGCTGACGCAGGACGGGCGCGTGGCGCGCACCCTCATTGGCGAGGACTCGCCCATCGACAAGGAATACCTGGTGCGGGTGAGCTGGCAGGGCCCGCAGGGCGATGTGCACGAGAACGTGCAGGCGGTGTTCCCGCCCGCGCAGCTGGCGCGCCTGCGCCACGGCCTGAGCCTGGACGGGCAGGCGCTCAAGCCGGCCCTGGTGGACTGGCAAAACCCCGAGCAGCTGCGCTTTGTGCTGCGCGAGGGCAAGAAGCGCCAGATCCGGCGCATGTGCGAGCAGGTGGGCCTGAAGGTCACCGGCCTCAAGCGCATCCGCATGGGCCGGGTGCTGCTGGGCCAGCTGCCCGTGGGCCAGTGGCGCTACCTGGCACCGGGCGAACGCTTTTGAAAACTGGCGCCCAAAAAGTGCCAAAATCTCACATCATTTTTTCTGGAGTGGGCATGAACCGACTGCTTCGCCGCCTGGCCGCCGCCAGCGCCTGTACCCTGGCCGTGAGCGCGGCCTGGGCGCAAAACACCGTCAACGCCATTTGCAGCACCGACCAAAGCTGGTGCGAGCTGGCGGCCAAGGAATTCACCCAGGCCACCGGCATCACGGTCCAGCAAACCCGCAAGGCCACCGGCGAGGCCCTGGCCCAGCTGCGTGCCGAATCGGCCAACCCCAAGACCGACATCTGGTGGGGCGGCACCGGTGACCCCTTCCTGCAGGCCGCCGAGCTGGGCCTGCTGGCGCCTTACCGCCCGGCCTACATCAACGACCTGCACGCCTGGTCGGTGCGCCAGTACGCCATGAGCGGCAACCTGGTGGGCGGCTTCTACACCAGCGCCATCGGCTTTGGCTGGAACACCGAACTGCTCAAGAAAAAGAAGCTGCCCGAGCCCAAGTGCTGGGCCGACATGGTCAAGCCCATCTACAAGGGCGAGGTCGAGATCTCGCACCCGGCCTCCAGCGGCACGGCCTACACCATCCTGGCCGGCCTGGTGCAGATGATGGGCGAGGACGAGGCCTTCCGCTACATGAAGGCACTGCACCAGAACGTCACCCAGTACACCCGCAGCGGCACCGCGCAGGCGCCCAATGTGGCCAAGGGCGAGGTGGCGGTGGGCATCAGCTTCATCTTCGGCTTTGAAGGCTGGCGCCAGAACAAGTACCCGGTGGCCACCGTCGCCCCGTGCGAGGGCACCAGCTACGAAATCGGCGGCATCGCCCTGGTCAAGGGCGCCCGCAACGCCGACAACGCGCGCAAGTACTACGACTGGCTCATGAGCCCGGCGGGTCAGGCCGTTGGCGCCAAAGCCGGCAGCCTGCAGGTGCCGGCCAACCGCACCTTCAAGGCCGATCCGCGCATCCCGCCGATCGACAATGTGCGCCTGATCAAGTACGACTTCGAGAAGTACGGCAAGGCCGCCGAGCGGCGCCGCCTGCTCGAGCGCTGGAACAAGGAAATCGGCGCCCAGCCGCGCTGATCCCGCCCAGGGCTTGAAATCCCGCACCGCGCCCCCATCTCTGGGGGCGCTTTTGTTTTTTCAAGGGAACGCCACACATGAGCAAACAGACCCATGCCTTTCAGGCCGAGGTGGCCCAGCTGCTGCACCTGGTCACCCACTCGCTGTACTCCAACCGCGAGATTTTTCTGCGCGAGCTGATCTCGAACGCCTCCGACGCCTGCGACAAGCTGCGCTTTGAGGCCTTGCAGGACAGCGCCCTCTACGAGGACGCGCCCGAGCTGCAGGTGCGCCTGGCCTACGACCGCGAGGCCCGCACCCTGTCGATCACCGACAACGGCATCGGCATGAGCGCGCAAGAGGCCATCGACCACCTGGGCACGATTGCCAAGAGCGGCACGCGCGAGTTCATGAGCCGCCTCTCGGGCGACCAGAAGCAGGACGCGCAGCTCATCGGCCAGTTTGGCGTGGGCTTTTACTCGGGCTTTATCGTGGCCGACAAGATCACGGTCGAGTCGCGCCGCGCCGGGCTCAAGCCCGAGGAAGGCGTGCGCTGGATCAGCGGCGGCAGCGGCGACTTCGAGGTCGAGGCCATCACCCGTGCCGAGCGGGGCACCAGCGTGATCCTGCACCTGCGCGAGGACGCGCTGGAGTTTGCCAACGCCTGGAAGATCAAGGACATCGTCAGCAAATACTCCGACCACATCAGCCTGCCCATCCGCATGGAGCAGGAGACCTGGCAGGACGGCGAGCCCATCAACCCGGACAAGCCCGAGGAGGGCCACCAGCCCGGCCGCATGGTCAAAACCGGCGAGTGGGACACCATCAACCAGGCCAGCGCCCTCTGGACGCGCCCGAAAAAAGACATCACCGACGAGCAGTACCAGGGCTTTTACAAGCAGATCAGCCGCGACACCGAGGACGCCCTGAGCTGGAGCCACAACCGCGTCGAGGGCAGCACCGAATACACCCAGCTGCTCTACATCCCAGCCAAGGCGCCGATGGACTTGTGGAACCGCGACAAGAAGGCCGGCATCAAGCTCTATGTCAAGCGCGTGTTCATCATGGACGAGGCCGAAGCCCTCATGCCCACCTACCTGCGCTGGGTCAAGGGCGTGGTCGATTCGGCCGACCTGCCGCTGAATGTGAGCCGCGAGTTGCTGCAGGAAAGCCGCGATGTGAAGGCCATCCGCGAAGGCAACACCCGCCGCGTTCTGTCGATGCTCGAGGACCTGGCCAAGCACGACCAGAACCCGCCGGCGCAAGAGGGCGTGACCGATGTGCCGAGCGACGAGGAACTGGCCAAGCGCGGCCTGTACACGCGCTTTTATGCCGAGTTTGGCGCGGTGCTCAAGGAAGGCCTGGGCGAGGACTTTGCGCACCGCGAACGCCTGGCCAAGTTGCTGCGCTTTGCCTCGACGCAGAGCGACGCGCCCACGGTGAGCCTGGCCGACTACAAGGCGCGCATGAAAGAAGGCCAGAAGGCCATCTACTACATCACCGCCGACAGCCTGGCCGCCGCCCAGCACAGCCCACAGCTCGAGCTTTTCCGCAAGAAGGGGCTGGAGGTGCTGCTGATGACCGACCGTGTCGACGAGTGGGCGCTGTCCTTCCTGCCCGAATTCGACGGCACGCCGCTGCAATCGGTGGCCAAGGGCGCGGTGGACCTGGGCGACCTGCAGGACGAGGCCGAGAAGAAGGCCGCCGAAGAGGCCGCCGAGACCTTCAAGCCCGTGCTGGCCAAGCTCAAGGAGGCGCTCAAGGACAAGGCCGAGGACGTGCGCGTGACCAGCCGCCTGGTGGACTCACCGGCCTGCCTGGTGGTCAAGGACGACAGCGGCATCAGCCTGCAGCTGGCCCGCATGCTCAAGGCCGCCGGCCAGAAGGCCCCCGAGGTCAAGCCGGTGCTCGAGGTCAACCCCGACCATGCGCTGGTGAAAAAGCTGGACGGCTCGGTGCACTTTCACGACCTGGCGCACATCCTGTTTGACCAGGCGCTGCTGGCCGAGGGGGGCTTGCCCGAAGATCCGGCCGCCTATGTCAAGCGCGTCAACGCGCTGCTGACCTGAGGCCGCTTCAGCAGACGACCGGCTCGCTGCGGCCGGTCTCGGCGCTGCGCAAGATGGCCAGCGCCACCGCCAGCGAGCGCAGGCCGGCGCGGCCGTCGGCCAGCTCGTTGGGTCGCCCGGCCACCGCGTCGGCAAAGGCCTGCAGCCCACGCTCGTAAAGATTGACCGTCTCGAGCGGCTGCAGCACCTGGCCGGCCTCGGTCTGCAGCCACAGCTGGCCTTGCGCCCGCTGGCTCAGCACCCCCTGCCCCACCAGCGCCCCCTGCTCGCCCAGCAGCTCAAGGCCGGTGGGTGCGTGCGGGGTGTTGAAGGCCTGGTGCGTGCTGGCGATCACGCCCGACGGGAAGCGCCAGACCGACAAGGCCTGGTCCTCGACCCCGCGCCCCATGCCCGAGCTGGCGCACATGGCCATCACCTCGTGCGGCGTCTCATCCAGCAAAAAAGCCAGCAGATCGGCGTTGTGCACGGCAATGTCGAGCACCACCCCGCCGCCCGCCGCGGCGCTGTCCACCCGCCAGCCCTGCAGCATGGGCCGCAGGTAAATGGCGTGCTGCACGCGCGCCGACAGCACCCGCCCGATGGCGCCCTGGCGCAGCAGCGCGCGGGTGTGGCGATGCGCCGCATGGTGGCGCAGGTGGTGGTTGGTGCCCAGCACCACGCCGGCCGCCTCGCAGGCCTGCACCATGCGCTGCGCCGCCGCCAGCGATGTGGCCAGCGGCTTTTCGCACAGCACATGCCAGCCCTGCGCGGCGGCAAACAGGGTTTGCGCCTCGTGCTGCTCGTTGGTCGACGAGATGTAGACCGCCTCCACGCCCCAGTCGCGCAAGGCCTCCAGGCGATCGGTGTGCTGCGGCAACTGCCACTCGTGGGCCAGCTGCGCGGCCCGCGCCGCATCGCGCGAGAACACGCCCAGCACCTCGTGGCCCTGCGCGCGCAGGGCATCGATCATCCATTCACGCGCGATGCGGCTCGCGCCCACCAAGGCCCACCTCATGCGACACGCTCCCCGCTGGTCTCGTCAAACACATGCGCCGTGCCCTCGGCCCAGCGCAGGTGCACCGCCTCGCCCACGCGCACATGCTGCACACCCGGCAGGCGCGCGGTCATGGTCCCGATGGCCGTCTGCACCCGCACATAGGTCTCGGGGCCGGTGGGCTCGACCATGTCCACCGTGCCGGGCAGGCCGGTGTCGGCCAGGGTCAGGCTCTCGGGGCGCAGGCCGTAGGTCATGGCCCCGTGCCCCGCTTGCGCGCGCGCCGCGCACGCCGACTGCTGCGCGGCATCGAGCGCCAGCGCCTGCGCGCCGGCCTGCAAAGCGCTGCCCTGCCAGCGCGCGGCCAGCATGTTCATGGCCGGCGAGCCGATGAACTCGGCCACAAAGCGGTTGGCCGGCCGCAGGTAGATGTCGTCCGGGCTGCCAAACTGCTGCACCAGGCCGTCCTTCATGACCGCGATGCGGTCGCCCAGCGTCATGGCCTCGACCTGGTCGTGCGTGACGTAGACGGTGGTGGTGCGGGTGCGCTGGTGCAGCTGCTTGATCTCGGCGCGCATCTCCACGCGCAGCTTGGCGTCCAGATTGGACAGCGGCTCGTCAAACAGAAACAGCTTGGGGTCGCGCGCCAGCGCCCGCCCCATGGCCACGCGCTGGCGCTGCCCGCCCGAGAGCTGGCCGGGCTTGCGGTCGAGCAGGTGGCCGATCTGCAACATGGCCGAGACGCGCTGCACCGCGGCCTCGCGCTCGGCGCGCGGCACCTTGCGGATCTCGAGGCCAAAGGCAATGTTCTGCGCCACCGTCATGTTCGGATACAGCGCGTAGCTCTGGAACACCATGGCAATGTCGCGGTCC
This sequence comes from Pseudomonadota bacterium, assembly GCA_041157045.1. Classification (GTDB taxonomy): domain Bacteria; phylum Pseudomonadota; class Gammaproteobacteria; order Burkholderiales; family Burkholderiaceae_C; genus Limnohabitans_A. The sequence continues at coordinate 13,217 of JBEBDJ010000129.1, read as the reverse complement.
TTGCTGGGCAGGTCGGTCACGTCGCGCTCGCCAATGAAGATGCGGCCGCTGCTGGGCTGGTCCAGACCGGCGATCATGTTCAGCAAGGTGGACTTGCCGCAGCCCGAAGGGCCCACCAGGATCAGGAACTCGCCCGGCTCGATCGACAGGTCAATGCCCTTGAGGATGTGCGTGTTGGCATTGAAGGTCTTGTGAATGCCCTGGATGGATAAAGCGCCCATGAAAATGTCCTTGTTCTAGGCGCAGACCGTGGTCCGCGCGTGATGCTGGGGTCCTGTGGTGCGGGCCGGCCCGCGCATCCGCCCCATCAGAGCGGCGGCAAGCCGAGCGCACCGGGCCTAGCCTTTGACCGCGCCAGCCGTCAGGCCGCGCACAAAATACTTGCCCGCCAGCACATACACCAGCAGGGTGGGCAAGGCGGCGATCAAGGCCGCGGCCATGTCGACGTTGTATTCCTTGACCGAGCTGGAGGTGTTGGCGAGGTTGTTCAGGCCCACCGTGATCGGCTTGCTGTCGGCCCCCGAAAACACCACCCCGTACAGAAAATCGTTCCAGATGTTGGTGAACTGCCAGATCAGCGTGACCACCATGATGGGCGTGGACAGGGGCAGCACGATGCGCCGGAAGATCTGCCAGAAGCTCGCGCCATCGAGTTGCGCGGCGCGGATCAGCTCGTCGGGCAGGCCCACGTAGTAGTTGCGAAAGAACAGCGTGGTGCTGGGGATGCCGGCCACGATGTGCACCAGCATCAAGCCCCAGACCGAGCTGGCCAGGCCCAGCCAGCCCAGCACCTGGCTCATGGGCAGCAGCACCACCTGCATGGGCATGAACACGCCAAACAGCATGAAGGCGAACAAGGTGTCGCTGCCGCGAAACCGCCATTTCGAGAGCACATAGCCGTTGACCGCACCGATCAGGGTCGAGACCAGCACCGCCGGCACCACCATGCGCACCGAGTTCCAGAAAAAGGGTTGCAGGCCATTGCAGTCCACACCGGTGCAGGCACTGCTCCAGGCGCGCGACCAGGACGAGAAGGTCGGGTCGGTGGGCAGGCTCAGCAGGTGGCCGCTGCGCACCTGCTCGGCATCCTTGAGCGAGGTCACCAGCATCACATACAGCGGGGCCAGAAACCACAGGGCCAGCAGACCCAGCACGCTCCACAACAGCACGCGTTCAAGGCGCAGCTTCATCGACGGCTCCTGAGTTCGGAATAGAGGTAGGGCACCACAATGGCCGCCACGGTGGCCAGCATCACGGTGGCGCTGGCCGCGCCCTGGCCGATCTGGCCGCGCGTGAAGGCGGTGGCGTACATGAAGGTGGCGGGCAGGTCGGTGGCATAGCCCGGGCCGCCCGCGGTCAGCGCCATCACCAGGTCAAAGCTCTTGATCGCCAGGTGGGCCACCACCATCAGGGTGCTGAAGAACACCGGGCGCAGGCTCGGCAGGATGATGCGCCAGTAAATGCGCGGCAGGCTTGCGCCGTCGACCTGCGCGGCCTTGATGATGGCGTCGTCGATGCCGCGCAGCCCCGCCAGAAACAGGGCCATGACAAAGCCCGCGCTTTGCCACACCCCCGCGATGACGATGCAGTAAATGGCGGTGTCTTGTCGCACCAGCCAGTCAAAATGAAACGCGGTGAAGCCCCATTGGTGCATCAGGTGCTCCAGCCCCAGACCGGGGTTGAGCATCCACTTCCAGGCGGTGCCGGTGACGATCATCGAGATCGCCATCGGGTACAGGTAAATCGTGCGCAGCACGCCCTCGGCGCGCACCTTCTGGTCCAGCAGGATGGCCAGCAACACCCCCAGCAGCATGGCGCCGCCCACAAAGAGCACGCCAAAAATGCCCATGTTCGTCATCGCCACCCGAAAGCGGTCGCTCTCCCACAGCGCCAGGTATTGCGCCACGCCGACAAACTCGTAGTTGGGCAGGATGCGCGAGGCCGACAGCGAGAGGTAACCGTTCCAGGCCATGAGGCCATAGATGAACAGCAGCGAGACGATGAAGCTGGGCGCCACCACCAGGCGGGGCAGCCAGTCGGTGCGGGAGGCGGTGCGGGTCATGCGTTCGGTTCCGTGAGAAAAAAGCCGGACCTGGCCTGCTGGCAAAGGTCCGGCTTGGGCAGGCAGGGCTTACTTGGTCTTGGCCGCTGCCACGATGCGCGCTTGCGCGTCCTTGGCCGACATCTTGTCGTCGTTCCAGAACTGGCTCACCGCGTCCTGGATGGCCCCCGCAGCGGCCGAGGGGATGGCCATGCCGTGGGCCACCGAGGGCACCAGCGCGCCGCTCTTGGCGGTGTCGACAAAGTCCTTGCTCGAGAGCTTGGCGCAGTCGTCAAACTTGGCCAGGTTCATGTTCAGGCGAACCGGGATCGAGCCCTTGTTCAGGTTGAAGACTTCCTGGAACTCGGTGGACATGATGGCCGCGGCCAGGTCCTTTTGCGCCTTCACATTGGCCTCGTTCTTGAGCTTGAACATGGCAAACGAGTCCACGTTGAAGGTGAAGGACTTGGCGGTGCCGGGGGCGGCCACACAGCCAAAGTCTTTGCCCGGGGCCTTGCCCGCGGCCACGAACTCGCCCTTGGCCCAGTCGCCCATCAGCTGCATGCCGGCCTCGCCCTTGATGACCATGGCGGTCGCCAGGTTCCAGTCACGGCCCGGGGCGTTCTTGTCGGTGTAGGACTTGACCTTCTTGAAGGTCTCGAGCACCTTGGTCATGGTCGCACCGCCCAGGGTGGCGCTGTCGAGCTGCACCAGGGCCTTCTTGTAGAAGTCGGCACCGCCCACGCCCAGGGCCACGCTTTCAAAGGTGGTGAAGTCCTGCCAGTTCTGGCCACCGTGCGCCACGGGGATCAGGCCGGCCTTCTTCAGCGCCTCGGCGGCGACAAAGAACTCGTCCCAGTTGGTCGGCACCTTGGCGCCGGCCTTCTTGAAGGCGTCGTTGCTGACCCACAGCCAGTTCACGCGGTGCACGTTGACCGGCGCGGCAATGTAGTTGCCCTTGTACTTCATCACGTTGGCGACCACCGGGGGCAGCAGGCTGTCCCACTTCTCGGCCTTGGCCACATCGTCGATGTTGGCGAGCACGCCTTCGGCGGCCCACTCTTGCAGCGAGGGGCCCTTGATCTGGGCGGCGGCCGGGGCGTTGCCCGAGACCACGCGCGACTTGAGCACTGTCATGGCGTTGTCACCGCCACCACCGGCCACGGCAAAGTCCTTCCAGGTGTGGCCCTTGCCCTGCAGCGTGGCCTTCAGGGCCGCGGCGGCCTTGGCCTCGCCACCACTGGTCCACCAGTGCAGCACCTCCACCTCACCGGCGTGCGCCGAGAGGGCCACGCCCGCCACCATGGCGAGCACTGCGTTGCGAATGATCGAAGTCTTCAAGACGGTCTCCTGGGGTGTTGGCTGAATCAGCCGGTTGGGTTGGGACTGACCGGGTCGGGCCAGACGGGCGAATATTAATGCCGCGTTAATAAATGAATATTAGGTTAAACCCTAGGGCACCGCCGGATGGCCTGGCCCCCTGGGCTCCGGCACAATCGGCCCTGAACCGTTCATTTTTCATTCATGCGTATGAAGCTCTTGCTGGCCGAAGACGATGGCCTGCTGGCCGACGCGCTGAGCACCCAGCTGCGTCAGGCCGGTTACGAGGTCACCCATGCCCCCAACGGCGCGGTGGCCGAATACCTGCTGGGCCGCGAACCGCACGATGTGGCGGTGCTGGACCTGGGCCTGCCCCTGGTCGATGGGCTGAGCGTGCTCAAGCAGGTGCGCCAGACGCAGCCGGCGCTGCCGGTGCTGCTGCTGACAGCGCGCGACTCGCTGGAGGACCGCGTGGCGGGGCTGCAGGCGGGCGCCGACGACTATGTGACCAAGCCCTTTGACCTGCCCGAGCTGCTGGCGCGCCTGCAGGCCTTGCTGCGGCGCAGCCAGCGCCTGGGCACGGCGCAGCGCGTGGGCCGCCTGCTGCTGGACGAGGCGGCGCGCAGCGCCAGCGTGGGCGGCGAGCCCATCGAGCTGTCGGGCCGCGAGTGGACCCTGCTGGCCCTGCTGGTGCAGCACCAGGGCAAGGTGGTCAGCAAGGAGCAGATCCACCAGGCCTGGAGCGGCAGCGACAGCGCCGAAGTGGGCGCTGGCAACGCCATCGAGGTGTACATGCACCGCCTGCGGCGCAAGCTGGAGGGCTCGGGCGTGGCCATCCGCACCGTGCGCGGCATTGGCTACCTGCTGCAGGGCGAGGCGCATGGATAAGGCGGACGCGGCACCGGGCCGCCTGCGCTCGGCGCCACCGGCGGGCGTGTCGCTGGCGCGCCAGCTGCTGCTGTGGCTGCTGCTGCCGCAGCTGGTGGTGTGGCTGGTGGGCGGCGTGGCCAGCTACCGCCTGGCCGCCGGCTATGTCGACCAGGCCAACGACGCCAGCCTGCTGCAAGCCAGCCGCGCATTGGCACGCCAGCTCAAACCGATCGGCAACGGCTTGCTGGTCGACTTTCCGCGGGCCGCGCAAGACATTCTGGAGGCCGACCCCAACGACCGCCTGCTCTACACCGTGAGCGCGCCGCCCGGCCAGTTCGTGCTGGGCAACCAGTCGCTGCCGCTGCCCGACGACCACCTGAACCTGCCGCTCAACCTGCCGCAGTTCTACGACGGCCAGGCGCGCATGCAGCGGCCCACCGCCAGCACCGCACAAAGCGCGCCCGAGGCGACGCGGCCGGTGCGCATCGTGGCCCTGCGCCTGGCCTTTGGCGAGGACGAGCAGAACCCGCAGTTCATGCTGGTGCAGGTGGCCAAGAGCAGCGCCAACCGCGAGGAGCTGGCCGGCCGCATCCTGACCGACATGCTGCTGCCCATGTCGGGGCTGATGCTGCTGCTGACCCTGCTGGTGTGGGCGGGCATCCGCGCCGGGCTGGCCCCGCTGCACCGCCTGCGCCTGCAGGTCGAGGGGCGCGCGCCCACCGACCTGGCGCCGCTGCAGCTCAACGCCGCCCCGCGCGAGCTGTGGTCGCTGGCGCATGCGCTCAACACCTTGCTGGCCGCGGTGCAGCGCAATGTGCAGGCGCAAAAGCGCTTTATTGGCGACGCCGCGCACCAGCTGCGCACGCCGCTGGCGGGTCTGAAAAGCCAGACCGAGATCGCGCTGCAAAGCACCGAGGACGAGGCCTTGCGCGCGCGCCTGCAGCGGGTGCACGAGAGCGCCACGCGCAGCGCCCACCTGGTCAACCAATTGCTCACGCTGGCGCGGGCCGAACCCGAATCGGCCACCGCCCCCGACCGCCAGCGCTTTGACCTGGCGCGGCTGGCGCGCGAGCTCACCGCCGAGCTGGTGCCGCGCGCGCTGCGCCTGGGCATCGACCTGGGCCTGGACGACGCCGACGACGCGCCCGAGGCCGCCCGGCCCCCGGTGTGGGTGCTGGGCAATGCCTTGCTGATCCGCGAGGCCATCGGCAATGTGCTCGACAACGCCTTGCACTACGCCGGCAGCGGCGCCCAGGTCACGCTGCGCCTGCGCACCGAGGCGGACCAGGCGCTGCTCGACATCGAGGACAACGGCCCTGGCATCGCACCGGCCGATCTGCCGCGCGTGACCGAGCGCTTTGTGCGCGCGACCGACCAGGGCCACGGCTGTGGCCTGGGCCTGGCCATCGTGCGCGAGATCATCGAACGCCACGCGGGCCAGGTGCAGCTGAGCACGCTCGATCCCCACGGCCTGCAGGTGCGCCTGCGCCTGCCGCTGGCCCCCTCAGACCCCGAAAGTCCTGTCCATGACCCCCGTCTCTCCTGATGCCCCTGTGCTGGTGGGCGATATCGGCGGCACCAATGCCCGCTTTGCCCTGGCCTGGCCAGACCGCCCGCTGCAAGACCTGCGCGTGCTGCCCACCAGCGCCCACCGCGACCTGGCCGATGCCGCCAGCGCCTATCTGCAGCAAGCGGGCCTGGCGCCAGGGCAGATCGGGCAGGCCTGCATGGCCATTGCCAACCCCATCGACGGCGACTGGCTGCGCATGACCAACAACCACTGGGCCTTCTCGGTCCAGGCCACGCAGCAGGCCCTGGGCCTGGCGCGCTTGCACATGCTCAACGACTGGGAGGCCATGGCCATGGCGGTGCCCGCGCTGGCGCCCCACGAGTGCCTGCCGATCGGGCCTGCGTCCACCGCCGTGGCCGGCGCCCCTTGCGGCCTGCTGGGGCCGGGCACCGGCTTGGGCGTGTCGTCGCTGGTGCGCTCGGCCAGCGGCGAGTGGGTGCCAGTGGCCGGCGAGGGCGGCCATGTGTCGATGGCCCCAGGCAGCCCGCGCGAGGCCGCGGTGCTGCAGTGGCTGTGGCAGCAGCACCCACATGTGTCGGCCGAGCGGGTGATTTCGGGCATGGGCCTGGAGAACCTGCATGCGGCGCTGCGCGCGCTCGACGCCCTGCCCGCACAGGACCTGGGCGCAGCCGAGATTGCCGAGCGCGCCTTGAACGGGCGCGATGCGCATTGCGCGCAGGCGCTGGACATGCTGTGCGCCCTGCTGGGCAGCGTGGCCGGCAACCTGGCCCTGACCCTGGGCGCGCGCGGCGGCATCTACCTGGGCGGGGGCATGCTGGGGCGCTGGCCCGAGTGGTTGCAGCGCTCGCCCTTTCGCGCGCGCTTTGAGGCCAAGGGGCGCTTTGCCGACTACCTGCGCCGCATCCCCACCTGGCTCATCACCGCCGAGCAACCGGCCCTGCGCGGCGCGGCCATGGCCCTGAAGGTGCGCACGCTGGCGCGTTAATCCGCGGGCGATCCGCCGTTGGACATGGCCTCGATTTGCGCGTGCAGCATCTGCACCTGCTCCTCCCAATAGGCCACGCTGCCAAACCACGGGAAGTGGATCGGGAAGGACGGGTCCGACCAGCGCCGCGCCAGCCAGGCGCTGTAGTGCACCAGGCGCAGGGTGCGCAGCGGCTCGATCCAGGCCAGCTCGGCCCGGTCAAAGGGGCGCATCTGCTCATAGCCGTCCAGCAGCGCCGCCAGCTGCCAGCGCCGCTCGGCCGGCTCGCTGGCCAGCAGCATCCACAGGTCTTGCACCGCCGGGCCCATGCGGGCGTCGTCCAGGTCCACAAAATGCGGGCCGCCGCCGGGCAGATCGGTCGGCGTCCACAGGATGTTGCCGGGGTGGCAGTCGCCGTGCAGGCGCAGGTGCGCGGCCGGCTGTGCGTCCAGGCCGCTGGCCTGCACGCAGGCGGCGGCCTCCTCCACCGCCGTGTGCCAGGCGCGCTGCACCTGCAGCGGCAGGCTGTCGTGCTCGGCCAGCCAGCGGGCGGGCTCGCGCAGATGGCTCTCCAGGCCCAGCGCAGGGCGCTCGGCAAAGGGCCGCGTCTGGCCCACCAGGTGCAGGCGCGCCAGAAAGCGGCCGATCCACTCCAGCGTGTCGCCGTCCTCCAACTCGGGCGCGCGGCCGCCGCGCACCGGGCTGGCGCTCCAGAAAAATCCGGCATGCGCGTGCAGGGTCTGGCCGTTGATGCACAGCGGCGCAACCACCGGCACCTCGGCCTGCGCCAGCTCCAGCGCAAAGGCATGCTCCTCCAGGATCTGCGCCTGGCGCCAGCGCTGGGGCCGGTAAAACTTGAGCACCAGCGCGGCGTGGCCTTGCAGCGGCTCGTCCAGGTGCACCCGGTACACGCGGTTCTCGAAAGAGCCCAGCGCCAGCAGGCGGCCATCGGGCCACAGGCCCTGCTCGGTCAGGGCCTGCATCACGGTGTCGGGGGTCAGTGCGTCATAAGGATGGGCCGCCGCCCCACTGTCGTGCATGGCCCGATTGTGCGGCATGGCCTGGCGCCGCCGCTCAGGCCGCGTCCAGCCCCGCCGACATCAAGGCCTCGAAGGGCAGCGCCTGCTTGACCAGGATCACGGTACAGGGCGCGTGCATGGCCACCTTGATCGGCACGGTGGCCACAAAGCGCTGCATCTGCAGGCCATGCGTGGCCGCGCCCATGATGACCATGTTGACCGCATTGCCCTCGGCATACTGCAGCAGCGCCTCGGCCACATCGCGCGCCTCCAGCACATGGAACGAGGCCTGGTGGTCGTCCAGGTCCAGGCCCTGCGCCCAATGCTGCATGCGCGTGAGGTGCTGGCGGTGCAGCGTGGACTCGCTGCGCGCGCTGTCGGTGCTGCTGGTCTCGCTGGGTGAGATCACCGTCACACAGGCCAGGCGCGCGCCCGGCCGGATGCCCAGCGAGCGGCCCACCGCCTCGCGCAGCGAATACAGCGTGGCGTCGCTCACGTCCTGGTGCGGCAGGGCCACCATGACGATGGGCACCTGCGCGATCTGCTGCTCGGGCAGGGGCGAGGGCTGGTAGGACTTGCCGGCCGCCCGCACCCAGCGCTTGAAGTGGGTCCAAAAGCCGGTGCCCTGCAGCTGGCGGCCTCGCGCCGTCAACCGGATCTGGTCGGGGTGCGTCAGGTCAAAGGCCAGCAGCGCGGCCGAGGCATAGCGCGCGCTCGCCTCCGGGGCCAGGCAGCGCAGGATCACCTCCTGCAGCCACTCGGGCAGGTCGGGGCGGCGTGCGCGCGGGGGCACCGGGTCCATCCACAGGCGTTGGCGCAGACCGCCCGCCGTGGCCGGTTCGCCAAAGGGCGCCTCGCCCGTGGCCAGCTGGTACAGCATCACCCCAATGGCAAACACATCGCTGCGCGGATCGCCGCGCACCCCCACCACCTGCTCGGGCGCGATCCAGATGGGCGAGCCCACGGCCTTGCGCATCTGCTCGGCCAGCAGGTCTGGAAAGTGCGCGTGGCACGACAGCCCAAAGTCCAGCAGCACCGCGCGCCCATCGGGGCGGATCAGCACATTGGCGGGCTTGAGGTCCAGGTGGCACACGTTCTGGCGGTGCAGGCTGTGCGCCGCACGCGCCACCGCCGCGCCCAGCTGCGCGATGGTCTGGGCGTCCAGCGGGGCCGGGGTCGCCTCGCGGTCGAGCCAATGGTCGAGCGTGCGCCCCTCGATGTACTCCATCACCAGATAGGGCGTGCGGTCCATGTCGCCTGCGGCCACAAAGCGCGGCACATGCGGGCCCTGCAGCGCAGGCAGGATCTGGTGCTCCACCTCAAAGCTCACAATGGTCTCGGCGCCGTCCCCGGCCGTCATGCGCGGGATCTTCATGGCCAGCGGGAACTCGCTCTGGCGGCGCGTGCCATCGGCCGCCGGGGCGTGGCCCACGCGGTAAATGTGCGCCATGCCGCCCGCGTGCATGCACGCCAGAATTTCAAAGCCATCGATGATGGCGCCGGGGTCCAACAGCTTCAACGTCCTTGCTCCAGTCGGCTGGCAAACAGATCGGGCAGGCCCGCGCGCCGGATCGACGCGGCTGCCTGGGCGTGGTCGTAGGCCACGCGATGAAAGACCAGCTGGCCGCGCGCCAGGTCGTACAGCGCGTACATGGCGCGCGGGTCGCGGTCGCGGGGCTGGCCCACCGAGCCCACCGTCGCCACCCATGGGCGATGCCGAGGCAGGGGCACCGCCGCACCGGGGCGCGGCGAAAAGGGCATCAGGCCCGCGCCTGCGCCCTGGTAGTACAGGGTCTGCTCGTGCACATGGCCCACCATCACCTGGCGGCAGCCCTCGGGTGCGGCGTCCAGGCAGGCCTGCGCCGCGCGCGCACTGTCCACATAGCGCCAGCGCGCCGGGTCTTGCGCGCTCGCGTGCACCAGCAAGAGGTGGTCGTGCCGATGGGTCAGGGGCAGGCCCTGCAAAAACGCGCGGTGCGCGTCCTGCAACTGCGCATGCGTCCAGGGCGCGCTGCTGGCGCCGCTGCTGCCGTCGTCGGCCGGGGGGGCCAGCGCCATCTCGTCGTGGTTGCCGCGCAGCACCCAGGCGCCTTGCGCCTGCAGATCCATCACCGCATCGAGCACCCGCACCGGGTCGCCCCCATAGCCCACCAGATCGCCCAGCACCGCCCACTGGTCCACCCCCTGCGCGCGCGCATGGGCCAGGCAGGCCTGCAAGGCCTGCCAATTGGCGTGTAGGTCGGACAGCAAGGCCACTCTCATGACGGGTCTCCTCGAGGGCGCCGGCGGCGCAAGGCCGATCTTGACGTGCCGGCCTGATGCCAATCTTGCACCAATGGATCTGGCGACGCCTTGAGCCGGGTCAAGACAAGCGCAGCGCGTGGCGCCGCGATAATGCGCACATGACACGCAACACCCGTCGCGCCCGAGTGCTCTACCAAGGCATGGCCTATTCGCTGCTGCTGGCCGTGGCCATTCTGGGCCTGGGCGGGGTGGGCTTTTGGCTGATCGATCCGCGCATCGAGACCCTGACCGACGGCCTGTGGCTGGCCTTCACCACCGCCGCCACCGTGGGCTATGGCGACCATGTGCCCTCGACGCTGGGCTCCAAGCTGTTTTCGGTGGGGGTGGTGCTGCTGGGGCTGGCGGTGCTCTCGCTGGTCACCGCCTCGCTGTCGGCGTTGCTGCTGCAGCGCGAGGTGCAGGCCGAGGAGCGGCAGATCGAGCGCGATCTGCTGCGCGAAATCCACCGGCTGCAGCAGCAGGTGCAAGCGCTGCACCAAGAGGTGCAAGCGCTGCGGCCCGGCCAAACGCCGGACCAGGGACCTCAGTAAACGTAGACGCCGCGACCGCTCTTGCGGCCCAAACGACCAGCGGCCACGTATTCCTTGAGCAGCGGGCAGGGGCGGTACTTGCTGTCGCCAAACTGCGCCAGGTAGACCTCCATCACCGCCAGGCAAACGTCCAGGCCGATCATGTCGGCCAGCGCCAGCGGGCCAATCGGGTGGTTGCAGCCGAGCTTCATGCCCGCGTCGATGTCGTCGGGCGTGGCCAGGCCCTCGGCCAGCACAAAGAAGGCCTCGTTGATCATCGGCACCAGGATGCGGTTGACCACAAAGCCCGGCGCGTTCTTCACGGTGATGGGGGTCTTGCCCAGCGCGCGGGCCAGGGCCTGCACCTGGTCATGCGTCTCGTCGCTGGTTTGCAGGCCACGGATGATTTCCACCAGCGCCATCATCGGCACCGGGTTGAAAAAATGCATGCCGATGAAACGCTCGGCCCGCTGCGTCACCGCGGCCAGCTGGGTGATCGAGATGGAAGAGGTGTTGGAGGCAATGATGACCGAGGGGTCGAGCAGGCCATCGAGCTGCTGCAGGATCTTGATCTTGAGCGCCTCGTTCTCGGTGGCGGCCTCGATCACGAGCTGCGCGCCGGCCAGGTCCTCGTAGCGGGTGCTGACCTGGATGCGTGCCAGCGTGGCGGCCTTGTCGGCCTCGCTCAGCTTGTCCTTGGCGACCAGCCGGTCCAGGCTCTTGCCCACCGTGGCCAGGCCTTTTTGCACCGCCGCCTCGGAAATATCCACCATGATGGCGCGCAGCCCCGCTGCCGCCACCGCCTGCGCGATGCCATTGCCCATGGTGCCCGCGCCAATAATGCCCACTGTCTGGATCATGTGCTGCTCTCTCTTGTCGTGCTAAAAAAATCAGGCGATATGGTAACGGCCCGCCGCCTCAGCCCCGAAAGCGCCGCCGCGTGAGCGCCAGCGCCACCCAGAAGGCGCCGCCGGCCAGCAGCAGCAACCAGCCGATGCGCAGGCCCGCCCCTTGCGGCCATTGGCCCATGAACAAGGGCCGCACCACGTCCACCGCCACCGACAGCGGCAGCAGATCGGCCACCGGCCGCACCAGCGCCGGCAACTGATCGCGCGGGAAGAAGATGCCCGAGACGAACATCATCGGCGTGAGCATGAGGGTGAAGTAGTAGGTGAAGAAGTCATAGCCCTTGGCCAGGGCGTTGAAGATCAGCGCCACGCAGCTGAAGGTCACGCCCACCAGGGCCAGCACCGGCCAGGCCAGCACCAGCATGGGGTCGCGGCTGATGCCCAGGGCCAGCATCACGCCCAGGATGGCCGTCACCGTGAAGAGCGACTTGAACGCCGCCCACAGCATCTCGCCCAGCAGCACATCGTCCAGGCGCACCGGCGCGTTCATGATGCCGTCCCAGGTCTTTTGCACATGCATGCGCGAGAAGGCCGAGTACAGGGCCTCAAAGCTCGCCGCGTTCATCGCGCTCATGCAGATGCTGCCGCTGGCCAGGAACAGGATGTAGGGCACGGTCTGCCCCTGCACCTGCAGCGGCCCCACCAGCGCCCCCAGGCCATAGCCAAAGGCCACCAGCCACATCAGGGGCTCGGCAATGTTGCCGATCAGGCTGGGGATGGCCAGCTTGCGCCAGACCAGGAAATTGCGCCGGAACACCGGCCACCAGCGCATCGACAGGCGCGGCGCCGACCACAGCGAAGGCGATATCTGGCTCATTTACGCGCCCTCCCGGATCTGGCGGCCGGTCAGCTTGAGGAACAGGTCCTCCAGGTTGGCCGGTCGGTGCAGGGTGCGCAGCTGCGGCCAGGCGCCCAGGGCTTGCAAGAGGGCGCTGGCGCGGTCGGTGTAGAAGAACACCGTCTCGCCGCTGACCTCGGTGCGCGCGGCCAGGGCGCGCAAGTCGGCCGACTGGGCCAGCGCCAGCGCGCCTTGCCCATAGACCTCGACCACCTCGGGCTCCAGGTGCTGCGCGATCAGGTCGCGCGGGCGGCCCTCGGCCAGCTTGCGCCCGTGGTCGAGCACCAGCAAACGCGAGCACAGGCGCTCGGCCTCGTCCATGAAGTGGGTGGTCAGCAAAATCGATTTGCCCTGTTGCAGCAGCTGCTGCAGGCGCTCCCACATCAGGTGGCGCGCCTGCGGGTCCAGGCCGGTGGTGGGCTCATCGAGCAGCAGCAAGCGCGGTTGGTTGATCAGCGCGCGCGCCAGGCTCAGGCGCCGCTTCATGCCACCCGAGAGCTCGCCAGGTTTGGCCTGCGCCTTGTGGCCCAGCGCGGCAAAGTCCAGCAGGGCGGGGATGCGCTCGCGGATCACCCGGTCGGGCAGACCAAAGTAGCGGCCAAAGACCAGCAGGTTTTCGGCCGCGGTGAAGTCGGGGTCGAGGGTGTCCATTTGCGCCACCACCCCCAGCTGCGCCTTGATGGCCAGCGCGTCCTGCGGCATGACCAGGTCGCCAAAGTAGCGCACCTGGCCCGCATCGGGCACCGACAGGCCCAGGCCCATGCGCAAGGTGGTCGTCTTGCCAGCGCCGTTGGGGCCGATCACGCCCAGGCACTCGCCGGGCTCGATGTGAAAAGACAGGTCATCGACCACCGTCTGGTCGCCGTAGCGTTTGACCAGACCGTCGACCTGCATCAGGGATTGCGTCATGCGC
>JBEBDJ010000128.1:0-13714 GCA_041157045.1 Pseudomonadota bacterium | reverse complement strand
GAAAGAGCCGGGGCTTTTGTCTTTGCACCTCACAATTCCCCTCCCTTGCGCACTCCGCACACGGGTTTTGCCATGCGGCCAAGGCATGGGCTCTGTGTGCGTGCCGAAGGCCGCGCTGTCGGCATGCACAGATTCAGCCATGCGTGGGAAATGCCAAGCGTGGCGCCATTCACAGGCAAGCAAGCTGATGTGGGGGCTGCCATCGATGAGCAAGCACGACAATGAACAGGCCAAGCGCAGATCCGGCATTCCCTGTTGTGCGCAAGTGCGCGCGTTCCGCGCAGGATATTTGCCAGTTGGCTTGGCACTGCTGGCTGCGTCGAGGTCGCACCCGACAGAGATCAAGGGCCATGGGCCTTTGGGCAGGCGTGGTGGGGGCCATGCCATGGGAAATCAGCGCATGACCAGGCGCCTGACCCTCTGCCCCGGAGGGTCGAGCGCGCCCAGACTTTGAAACCTACGCAGGTCGCAGGACGATGGATCGAGGCCCATGTCTGCAGGACACGAAAAGCCGGGCGATGCGGCGAGGCCATGGGCTGGGGCAATCGGCTGCGCAAAGATCGAAAGGCGAAAAAAAGCCGGCTTGCGCCGGCTTTTGCTGGAAGTGGAGGTCTTAACGACGACCACCGCGCGGGCCACCATGGCCGCCACGCGGACCACCGGCGCCCACGATGCGAGGACCACGCGGGCCCGGACGCTCGCCACGCGGCGCACCCACCGTCTCGGCGCGCGGCCCGCGGGCATCACGCTGACCACGGTCGGCAAAGCCCTTGTTGCGGTCACCGAAGTTGCCACGGTCACCGAAGTTGCCACGATCGCCGAAGTTGCCACGATCGCCGAAGTTGCCACGGTCGCCGAAGTTGCCACGGTCACCAAAGTTGCCGCGGTCACCAAAGTTGCCACGGTCACCGAAGTTGCCGCGATCACCGAAGTTGCCGCGATCGCCGAAGTTACCACGGTCACGGCCATGGCCGCCAGCCCCATGACGCGGTGCGCCACGACCGGCCGGACCCTTGCGCTTGGTGGGCGGGGCTTCGGGACGGGTGCGCGGTTCCAGGCCCGGGATCACCTCGGGCTGGAAACGCTGCTGGGTGTAGTGCTCGATGTCGGCAATGCGGCGACGATCGCGGAACTCGGCCAGGGTGACGGCCAGACCGTCACGCCCGGCACGGCCGGTGCGGCCAATGCGGTGGGTGTAGTCCTCGGCCTTCATCGGCAGGCCAAAGTTGAACACGTGCGTGATCGCGGGCACGTCGATGCCGCGGGCGGCGACATCGGTGGCGACCAGGATCTGCACCATGCCGTTGCGCAGGGCGGTCAGGCGGCGGTTGCGCAGGCCTTGGCTGAGGGCGCCGTGAAGGGCCACCGCCGAGAAACCTGCTTGCTGCAGTTCACCTGCCAGGGCGTCGCATTCGATTTGGGTGCTGGCAAACACAATGGCTTGCTCGATCGAGGCGTCGCGCAACCAATGGTCCAGCAGCGCGCGCTTGTGTTGGGGGTTGTCGGCCCAGAACAGCTTTTGCGTGATGTTGACGTGGCGTTGCTGCGGGTTGTCGATTTGCAGGCGGTGCACGCCGCTGCCACCGTCGTGCATCACGCGCATGGCCAGTTGCTGGATGCGCGGGGCAAAGGTGGCCGAGAACATCATGGTCTGGCGACGCGTTGCCGTCAGCTCGTTGATGGCGGCCAGGTCATCGGCAAAGCCCAGATCCAGCATGCGGTCGGCTTCGTCAACCACCAGGAACTGCACGTCTTTCAGGCGCAGCTGGCCCGAACGCTCCAGATCCAGCAGGCGGCCAGGGGTGGCCACCACCAGGTTGGCGTTTTGCAGGCGGGCGATCTGCACGGCATAGGGCATGCCGCCAACCACGTGGGCCACGCGCACGCCTTTGCAATGGCGCACCAGTTCGATGGCATCGTGCGAGACCTGCTGCGCCAGCTCACGGGTGGGGCAGAGAATCAGCGCACCCGGCTCGGCCGGACGGAAGTTGCGCGGCAGGGTCGGGTTGACGCGCTTGGGCTTTTTCGGCGGGGCTTCGCCACGGGCAGCGGCTTCGGCACAGGCGGCCTCATGGGCCAGGCGCTCGGCCTCTTGTTGGGCCTGCTGCTGGCGCAGCAGGGTGTGGATCACCGGCAGCAAAAAGGCGGCGGTCTTGCCGCTGCCCGTTTGGCTGGAGACCATCAGGTCGTTGTAACCGTGGTGCGACTCGTCGTCGCTTGGCAAGGCCAGCGGAATGGCTTGCAGCTGGACCTCGGTTGGCTGGGTATAGCCCAGATCGGTCACGGCCTGGACGAGTTCATCGGCCAGACCCAGGGTGACAAAGCCATTGGGCATGGAAGGGGTGTCGGCCACGGACGCGGACGGCGTCGTCGCCTGCAGAAGCAGATCGTTCATAGGGTTCTCGAGCGGCAAAGGCGCCGCATGGCGCAACCGTCGGGTTGCGTGCACTTCGGGGTTGAGGGACATCAACCTTCAATCGTGCTCACAAGGGGCGCACCGCAAGCGCGGTGGCATCAGGGGAGTGGCCTATTTCTGCAGGCCAGGGGATGAGGGGAGATGCACAAAGGACCGGTGCAAGTCACCGGCCAACCCGAATTATGACACAAGGCCACAAAACGTGTTGGGGTTTTTCCGGATGTGTGGCGCGTGGACGTCAGGGCAACAGGAAATGCGCCCGGTAATGCAGCAGCTCGTCAATCGATTCGTGCACATCGGCCAGGGCCGTGTGGCGCTGGTGTTTGCGAAACGATTCGTACACGCCCGGCTTCCAGCGACGCGCCAGTTCCTTGAGCGTGGAGACGTCGAGGTTGCGGTAGTGGAACCATCCCTCCAGGCGGGGCATGTACTTGTTCAGAAAACGACGGTCCTGCCCGATGGTGTTGCCGCACATGGGCGAGGCGCCCTTCGAGACGTAGGGGCGCAGAAACTCGATCAGCTGCTCTTCGGCTTGCGCTTCGGTGAGGGTGGAGGCCTTGACCTTGTCGATCAGGCCACTCTTGCCGTGCGTGCCCTTGTTCCAGGCGTCCATGCTGGCCAACAGGGCGTCGCTTTGGTGGACGACCAGCACCGGACCTTCGATGCGCACCGTCAGCTGCGGGTCGGTGATGACGATGGCCACTTCCAGCAAGCGCTCTTTCTCGGGATCAAGGCCCGACATCTCGCAGTCGATCCAGACCAGGTTGAGGTCGGATTTGGGAAGGACGGGGGGTGTGGGAGCAGGGGCTTGCGACATCCCTGCATTGTCGCCGATCCCGCCAGGGGTTCGGCGCATGCCTACAATCCCCCCATGAACCTTGCTGCGGGATGGATGTGGTGCGTGGTCCTGGCCTTGTTGGCCCAGGTCGGTGTTCGGCTTTGGCTCAACGGCCGGCAGATGCGGCATGTGGCACGGCACCGCGACCAGGTGCCCAGCGCCTATGCCGATGCCATTGATCTGGCGGCGCACCAGAAGGCGGCCGATTACACCCTGGCCAAGGCACGGCTGGTGCCGCTTGAGGTGCTGCTGGATGCGGCGGTGCTGCTGGCCTGGACCCTGCTGGGGGGGCTGATGGCCTTGAACCAAGGCTTGCTGGCCTGGATGGGGCAGGGCCTGTGGCAGCAGGTGGTGTTGGTGCTGGCCTTTGTGGCCCTGGGGGCCTTGCCCGGCCTGCCCCTGTCGTGGTGGCAGACCTTTCGGATCGAGGCCCGCTGGGGCTTTAACCAGATGACGCAGCGGCTTTGGTGGAGCGATCTGTTCAAGGGCGCGCTGCTGGGGCTGGTGTTGGGCCTGCCCCTGGTGGCGCTCGTGCTGTGGCTGATGCAGGCGGCCGGCGCGCTGTGGTGGCTGTGGGCCTGGGGCGCGCTGGTGCTCTGGCAGGCGGCGCTGATGGTGGTCGCGCCGCGCTGGATCATGCCCCTCTTCAACCGCTTTGAGCCCTTGCAGGATGCCGCTCTGGCCGAGCGCTCGCGCGCGCTCATGGCGCGGGCGGGCTTTGAGGCGCAAGGCTTTTTTGTGATGGACGGCAGCAAGCGCTCGACCCACTCGAATGCGTTCTTCACGGGCCTGGGCCGCAGCAAGCGGGTGGTGTTCTTTGACACCTTGCTCGCGCAGCTCGATGCCGATGAGATGCAGGCGGTGCTGGCGCACGAGCTGGGCCACTTTCACCACCGGCATTTGCTGTGGCGTTTGCTCACGAGCTGGGGCACCAGCTTGCTGGGCCTGGCCCTGCTGGGCTGGCTGGCGCAGCAGACCTGGTTCTACACCGGCTTGGGGGTGGTGCCCTCGATGACCGGGCACAACGAGGCGCTGGCCTTGCTGCTGTTTCTGCTGGTGACGCCGGTGTTCGGTTTTTTCCTGGCGCCCTGGTCGAACGCGCGCTCGCGCCAGCACGAATTTGAGGCCGATGCCTATGCGCGTGCGCAGACCGACGGCGCGGCCTTGCGGCGTGCCCTGCTCAAGCTCTATCGCGACAACGCCTCGACGCTGACGCCCGATCCGCTGTATGTGCGTTTCTACTTCTCGCACCCGCCCGCATCCGAGCGTTTGCAGCGGCTGCAGGGCAGCCCCGCATGAGGCGGCATGCCATGCCAGGCCAGGCCCGCAGGAGCCGCGTTTGAAGGCCGCTCGCCGACAGGCACGCCAGGTCAGCGCAGGCGACGCCGTGGCCAGCGAGGTGGCGTTGGTGGTGGCCAGCCACGGCCGGCACCTGGTTTTGCAGACCGCCGATGGGCAGGCGCTGATGGGCCATGTGCGCGGCAAAAAGAACGACGCCGTGGTGGGGGATCGGGTGCGCTGGCAGGCCACGGGCGATGAGGCCATCATCGAAGCGGTGCTGCCACGGCGCAACCTGCTGTACCGGCAGGATGAAATCCGCACCAAGTCCTTTGCGGCCAATCTGGACCAGGTGCTGGTGTGGCTGGCGGCCGAGCCCGAGTTCTCGCCCATGCAGCTGACAAGGGCCCTGGTGGCCGCGCGCGCGGTGCAGATCCCGGCCCACATCGTGCTCAACAAACGCGATGTCCAGCCTGCGTTTGACCAGGCCTGGGCGCGCCTGGCGCCCTACCGTGCCATGGGCGAATCGGTGCTGCCGCTGCAGCTCAAGCCCAACTGCCCCCCCGAAGATGATGCGGCCTTGCGGGCCTTGCTGCGCGGCAAGGTGACGCTGGTGCTGGGGCCCTCGGGCAGCGGCAAAAGTTCGCTCATCAACCGGCTGGTGCCACAGGCGCAGGCCAGCACCGCCGAGATCTCTCAGGCGCTCAACTCGGGGCGCCACACCACCACACACACGCGCTGGTACGACCTGCCGGCCGACTTGGGCGGGGCCTTGATCGATTCGCCAGGCTTTCAGGAATTTGGCTTGCACCACCTTGCACCCATGGACCTGGCTGGGCTGATGCCCGACATGCGTCAGCATTTGGGCGCTTGCCGTTTCCACAACTGCAGCCATCGACACGAACCGGGCTGCGCGGTGCGCGCACAGGTCCAAGGCGATGATGAGGCACCGCGTCCTGATGGCATCAGCGCCCACCGCTATCGGCTGTACGAACAGTTGTTTGACGAGCTGAGCGCGCCGCGCCGGCATTGAGCGCGCGTGCGTGTTGCCGGGCGGCTTAGCCCAGCAAATTGGCCATGGTCATCAGGGCCAGCAGCAGCATCCACATGATGACCGAGCGCCAGACCAGGCCCACCACCTGGGCCAGATGACCCAGCACGGCCGGGCGCCCAGGCGTGCTGTCGGTGCCCGCGGTGTCGTCGCTCTGCTCTTGCGCCCCCAGGGCCGCGCCTCCCAGCTGCACATTGATCGCGCCGGAGGTGGCGGCCAGGATCACGCCATCGTTGTCCTGCGGAAATTTCTGTGCATGGTGGCGCCAGCCGTCCATGGCGTCTTCAAAACTGCCCACCACCGCAAAGCCCAGGGCGGTGGCACGGGCGGGCAACCAGTCCATGGCCACCCAGGCGCGGCGCGCGACCTCGACCAAGGCGGGGCTGCTGCCATGGCCAGGGTCGGCACGCCACTGGCGCGGCATGTGGGCGGTCAGGCGATACACCACCGCCCCGGTCGGGCCCAGACCGATCACCGACAGCACCGCGTACCAGAAGAACACGCCAAACACATGGCGATGCGCGGCGAGCACCGAGAACTCGATCACGTGGCGCAGCAGTTCGGTGCGCGGGATGTCGCCCACCGAGACCTGTTGCCACTCGGCCAGCAGTTCGCGCGCCCGCTCTTCCTGGCCTTTTTCCAAGGCGTCGCGGATGTCGGTGAAGTGATGGCTGAACTGGCGAAACCCCAGCGTCAGGTACAGCATGGCCACATGCCAGACCAAGGCGACCACCCATCCCAGGGTGGTCGCCAGGAACCAATGCACCAACAGCGCCAGCAGGGCTGGACCGAGCACGCCAATGCCCCAGGTGGCCCAGGCCTGGTGGGGTTGACCTGCGTCGAAATGTTGGGCGATCCACTGCGTCCAGCGTTGAATTTGCTGGTGCACCAGGTTGTGCGGGGAAAGTGGGCGGACCTGCTCGATCAGCAAGGCCAGCAAGATGGCAATCAGGCTCATGATGGGGCGGGCCCGCTGCTGGGCAGGGGCAGCATCAGGTAACGGTAAAGGTTGCGCAGCATCGAGGCGGTGGCGCCCCAGATGTAGCGCTCGCGCCGCTCGGTCTGGCCATCGGGCCCAGGCACCAGGTCGTCAAAGGGCATCGACAGCCACTCGCGCGCGACCTCTTGGTTTTGCCAGCGGTGCAGGCGGTGGTGCGCCGGGTTCATCAAAAACCCAAGCGGTACCTCGAACACATCGGCCACCTCGTGGGGGTTGGGCGTGAGGGCGGCGCCAGGCTCGATCAGGGCGACCACGGGGGTGATCAGAAAACCCGAGCCGGTGGTGTAGATGGGCATCCGACCGATCACCTGCACGTGGCGCGGGTCCAGGCCCACTTCTTCTTGCGCCTCGCGCAGTGCCGCCGCCTCGGGGCTGGCATCCTCGGGATCGATGCGGCCACCGGGGAAGGCCACTTGTCCAGAGTGGGTCGAGAGGTGGGCGGTGCGCTGGGTCAGCAGCACACTCATGCGCGCCGGGTCGTCGTCGTGGGTGATCAGGCCCACCAGCACCGCGGCAGGGGCGGGCGGGCGGTCGCTGAAGGCGGGCTCGCGCCGGATCTCGGGCACCCAGGACAGCGCGTGCGCAAAGCGCTCGCGCAGGGCGTTGGGGTGCAGGTGCGACAGCGGTACAGGCGGCAGGTGGTGATGCACCTCGGCCACCGGAACGGTGCGGGGATCGATGTTCAGACGCGTGCTCACAAGCTGCTTTATACCCGAGACGTGTGGACCTGCGACGCGGGCCCCGGGCGTTGCGCTTGCGGGCAGGGCACCGAGAGGCGTTCGGGCGCATGGCCGGGCACCCAGCGCAGCGCGCTCAGGCAGCCGCCCCACACACAGCCACTGTCCAGGGCGAACACATCGTCGCGCGCGGGCTGGGTCAGGGTGGACCAGTGGCCAAAGGCCAGCGGCACGCCCTGGGTGCGCCGCGTGGGCAGCGCAAACCATGGGGCAAAGCCGGTCGGCGCGTGCTCGGCCGACTCCTTGGTCTCAAACTCCATCTGCCCATCGGCGCTGCAAAAGCGCAATCGGGTGAAGGCGTTGATGATCACCCGCCAGCGCGGCAAATCCTGCAGGGCTGGATCCCAGCGGTCGGGCGTGTTGCCGTACATGCCGGCCAGCAGTCGGTCGAGTTCGTCGCTTTGCAGCACCGCTTGAACCTCGTGGGCCAGGGCCAGGCAGTCTTGCACGTCCCAGGCGGGCAGCACCCCCGCATGGACGGCCAGCAGGCCGTCGTGAAACAGGGCCAGCGATTGGCCGCGCAGCCACTGCATCAGCGCCGGCGCGTCGGGGGCGTCGAGCAAGGGGGTGAGGGTGTCAAGGCGCCGCTGCGGGGCATGGCCGCGCCAGACCGCCAGCGCATGCAAATCATGGTTGCCCAGCACCGCCTGGGCCGCGCCGTCCAAGGACTGGAGGCGGCGCAGCACCTGCAGCGAATCGGGGCCCCGGTTGATCAGGTCACCCAGCAGCACCAGCTGGTCCCGGCTGGGCGAAAAATCGCAGGCCTGGAGCAGCCGCTCAAGCGGTTCGTCGCAGCCCTGGAGATCGCCAATGAAGTAAGTTGCCATGCCCTGCTCCGGAACCCGCCATTGTCGGGCATGCGGGCGCTGCGGGCACAATAGGCGCATGGAAATTGTTCTGATCATCGGCCTGACCTTGCTCAACGGCTTGTTTGCGATGTCCGAGATGGCGCTGGCCTCGAGTCGCAAGCCACGCCTGGCGGCCTTGCAGGACAGCGGTGACCGGGGGGCGGCCGCGGCCCTGGCACTGATGGCCGAGCCCACCCGCTTTTTGTCGACGGTGCAGGTGGGCATCACCTCGATCGGGGTGCTCAATGGCATTGTGGGCGAGGCGGCCTTCAGTGCCCCGCTGTCGCAATGGCTCATGGGCCTGGGCCTGGCGGCGCCAGCGGCTGGCTTGAGCGCCACCGCCATCGTGGTCACCGTGATCACCTTCGTCACCATCATCTTTGGTGAATTGGTGCCCAAGCGCATTGGCCAGCTGTATCCCGAGCCGGTGGCGCGGGTGGTCGCGCGGCCGATGATGGGCCTGGCGCGCGCAGCCGGGCCGTTTGTGCGGCTGTTGACGCTCAGCACCCAGGGGGTGTTGCGCCTGTTGCGCATCCGCTCCGATGGGGGGGCCGAGGTCACGCAGGAAGAAATCACCGCCAGCTTGGCTGAGGGCGTGAGCGCGGGCCTGATCGAGGCCAATGAGCACCAGATGGTGCGCAATGTGTTCCATCTGGACGACCGGCCGCTGACCTCGCTGATGACGCCGCGCAGCGACATGAACTGGCTCGACGCGGGCCTGACGGTGGCGCAAGCCCTGGACCAGGTGGGACGCTGGCCGGTCGAGCGCCGGCACGCCTGGTACCCCGTTTGCCGCCAGGGCCTCTCGCATGTGGCCGGGGTGATCAGCCTGACGGAGCTGTTGGCCTCTTCTCCCACCGCCACCCTTGAGAGCCTGGCCCGCGCCGTGCCGTTTGTGCCCGAAACCCTGAGCGGCATGGAACTGCTGGATCAGTTGCGCGAGAGCGCCGCACGGATGGTGCTGGTGGTCGATGAATATGGCGATGTGCAGGGCTTGCTCACGCCCATGGACCTGTTGCAGGCCATCACGGGGGAGCTCAAGCCCGAGACCCAGGCCGAGGCCTGGGCGGTGCCCCGGGGCGATGGCAGCTGGCTGCTCGATGGCCTGATGCCCATTCCAGAGTTGCGTGCACGGCTTGAGTTGCCGCCCTTGCCAGGCGAGGACCGGGGGCGTTACAACACCTTGGCAGGCCTGCTCTTGTATGCCATGGGACATTTACCAGTCACCGGCGAGAAAATCCAGTTGGGGGCTTGGATATTCGAGGTGGTGGATTTAGACGGGCGCCGGATCGACAAAATACTTGCTGTGCCAAGAGAAGCCCACAAAACACACACGACGTAAAATATTTTTTGAAGATTGTTATAGAATGAAACATCCTAAAATCAGTTTGGGATTTATTTTCTTTATATAATCGCGCCCAGTCTGGTGATTTGATTTGCCGGCTTTTTATTCAAGGAGTTATTCATGACCCAGTCGTATCAAGATCTGCTCAAGCAACGCGCCGCATTGGACGATGCCATTGCCCAGGCCCGTCAGCGTGAAATCGCCGACGCCCTGGCCAAGGTCCGTGCCCTCGTGGCCGAGTTTGGTCTGACCGCCGCCGACGTGTTCCCGAGCCGCTCGGGCAAGTCGGCCAAGAGCGGTGGCGCCAAGGTGGCGGCCAAGTACCGTGACCCGGCCACCGGCAAGACCTGGACCGGCCGTGGCAAGGCCCCCAAGTGGATCGAAGGCCAGAACCGCGACGCCTTCCTGATCGCCTGAGGCTTCACGCACCAGCAAAAAGGGACCGCATGCGGTCCCTTTTTTGTGCTTTGCGGCCCCTTTGGGGGCCCGCCGCGATCAAATGCCCAGCCAGCCGTGGGTGCGCGCAAAATGCAGCGCTTGGGTGCGGCTGTTGACGCCCAGGCGACGGAACAGGCGCCAGAAATGCACCTTCACGGTGTGTTCGCTGATATTGAGCTTGTCGGCAATTTCACGGTTGGACAGGCCCTGATCCAGCATCAGAATCAATTGTTTCTGGCGTTTGGAGAGCTTGGTCGGGCCGGGTGCGGGCGCGGCATCGGCGGCATTTTCTTCTTCGTCCGAAACCAGCAATTCCTTGAGTGCCGCAATGATCTGGTTGGTGCTGCTGGCCTTTTCGATGAACACGTCGGCGCCGGCTTCGAGGCAACGCTCTTCGTATTCATTGGCGGTGTGACAGGTCACCACCGCCAAGGGCGCGTCGGGCCAGCGACTGCGAATCAGCTGCACGCCGGACAGGCCCAGGGTGTCGGGCAGCTGCAGGTCCAGGCAGAACAGCTCGGGCGGACCGCCCTTTTCAACAATCGACTCGAGCACGTTCATCTTGGGAACGTGAACCACCTTGAGCCCCGGTTTGACGCGGTGGATCATCATGGTCAGCGCATCGCGCATCAGGGGGTGGTCATCAATGACATAAACGGTCATGGCGAACTCAAGGTGGTGGGAGACGATTCAAGAATATCATATTTTTGGTAAATAAAACCGAATTTGTTATTTTGCCTGTTGCGCTGCCGCCAACTGGATGCGCTCCCGCCAGGCGTCGAGCACCTGGCCCACCGCGGCCAGGTCGGCCGATTGCAGCTGCGCTTGCAGGTCTGGCAAGGCCGCCGAGCCTTCTTGTTGCAGGCGGCGAATGCCTTGTCCGGCATCGCGCGGGTTGTCAAAACCCAGGCTTTGCAGCCACACCTGACCGCTGGCGTCGACCAGCTTGAAATAAAAGCGTCCGTCGGCCTCGCGGTATTGCTTGAAGCTCAGATCCAGTGTTTTGTCGCTCGCGGCGCTGCTGGGCGCCGCGCCGCTGGCGCTGGTGCTCGACAGTGGGCGCAGGCCCACCGCATGGCGCAGCTCGCGCATGAAGGGCACCGACAACTGGCGCGCTTTCTCGGCCCCGATCAGCAGCAGCCGCTCCACCTCCTGGGGGTGGGCGATCAGGTCGTTGTAGCGCTCGCGCATGGGCGCGATCTCGCGGTCAATCCGCTCGAACAGCACCTGCTTGGCGTCCCCCCAGGCGATGCCATCGGCATAGGCCTGGGCCAGCTGCGCGGTTTCTTCGGCGCTGGCAAAGGCCTGGTAGATCTGGAAGAGGGCCGAGCCGTCGGTGGACTTGGGCTCGCCCGGGGCGCGCGAGTCGGTGACGATGGCGGCAATCTGACGGCGCATCTGCGCGGCGGGGGCAAAGAGCGGGATGGTGTTGTCGTAGCTCTTGCTCATCTTGCGCCCATCAAGACCGGGCAAGGTGGCCACCTGCGCCTCGATCACCGCCTCGGGCAGCACAAAATGCTCACCGTACAGGTGGTTGAAGCTGCTGGCCATGTCGCGTGCCATCTCGATGTGCTGGATCTGGTCGCGCCCCACGGGCACCTGGTGCGCCTTGAACATCAGGATATCGGCGCCCATCAGCACCGGGTACATGAACAGGCCCGCGCTCACGTCGCTGTCCGGGTCGTTGCCCGCCTGTGCGTTCTTGTCGAGCATGGCCTTGTAGGCATGGGCGCGGTTGAGCAGGCCCTTGCCGGTGACGCAGGTCAGCAGCCAGGTCAGCTCGGGGATTTCGGGGATGTCGGACTGGCGGTAGAAGGTCACGCGCTCGGGGTCCAGGCCCGCCGCGATCCAACTGGCGGCAATCTCCAGGGTCGAGCGCTGGATGCGGTCCGGCTCATCGCACTTGATCAGCGCGTGGTAGTCGGCCAGAAAGTAAAAGCCCTCGGTGCGCGCATCGCGGCTGGCATTCACCGTGGGGCGAATGGCGCCCACGTAATTGCCCAGGTGGGGCGTGCCGGTGGTGGTGATGCCCGTCAGGACGCGGGTGCGGGAAGAGGCGGTCATGGAGGTGGCTCAGGTCAACAAAAGCTTGAAGGGGCTCAGCAGCCCACCCAACAGTTCAAACGACAGGCGCATCAGGGGCTGCATCCACAGCGTGCTGACCACGCCCAGCAGAACCAGCCCCATCACGATGAAAAAACCCCAGGGTTCGACGCGCGCCAGCATGGCGGCGGGCCGCCAGGGCAGCAGGCCCACCAGGATGCGCCCACCGTCGAGGGGGGGCAAGGGAAACAGGTTGAAAACGAACATCACCACATTGGTGAGCATGCCGGCGCGGCACATTTCCAAAAAGAAACGCTCCTGTACCCCGGCGCCCACCAGCAGGTAAAACATCACGCCCCACAAAAAGGCTTGCAGGAAATTGGCCATGGGGCCGGCCAGGGCCACCCAGACCATGTCGCGCTTGGGGTGGCGCAGCCGGTCAAAGCGCACCGGCACGGGGCGGGCGTAGCCAAAGACGAAGGCGCCACTGGTGCCCAGGTACAGCAGCACCGGCAGCAGCAAGGTGCCCAGCGGATCGATGTGCGGCAAGGGGTTGAGGGTGACCCGGCCGAGCATGGCCGCCGTGGGGTCGCCCAGGCGCTGGGCGGCCAGCGCGTGCGCGGCCTCGTGCAGGGTAATGGCCAGCACCACCGGCAGGGCGTAAATGAGCAGGGTCTGGATCAGGTTGGCGATGTCCATCATCGCTGCGATTGTCGCACCGTCGGGCCTCGCCCCGGTCAAAGGCCCAGGCGCGCAGGGTCACCCTGGCCCTGGCGCAGCACAAGCGGCGCATCCTGGCTCAGGTCGATCACGGTGGTGGGCGCCAGGCTGCAGGCCCCGGCGTCGAGCACCGCGCCCAGCGCATGCTCCAGGGCTTGGCGGATCTCTTGCGGGTCGTTGAGCGGGTCGTCGGCGCCGGGCAGGATCAGCGTGGTGGCCAGCAGCGGCGCGGCGTGTTCGGTCAACAGGGCCTGCGCCACCGCATGGTCCGGCACGCGCAGGCCAATGGTTTTGCGCTGTGGATGGCTCAGGCGCCGGGGCACCTCGCGGGTGGCCTCCAGGATGAAGGTGAAGGGGCCGGGGGTGCCCAGGCGCAACATCCGGTACTGCTGGTTGTCCACCCGGGCGTACTGCGCCAGTTCGGCCAGGTCGCGGCAAAGCAAGGTCAGGTGGTGGCGCTCATCGACCTGGCGGATGCGGCGCAGGCGATCGGCCGCGGCCTTGTCGTCCAGGTGGCACACGAGGGCATAGCTTGAGTCGGTGGGGATGGCCAGCACCTGGCCCTGCTGCAGGCATTGCACCGCCTGACGCAGCAGCCGTGGCTGTGGGTTGTCGGGATGGAGCTGGAAATATTGGGCCATGGCAGGGTGTGTTCAGGTGGCGGGCAATCGGCTGTCGCGGTAGGTCCACCAGACGCCCAAGACCCCGCTGCTGGCCACCAGGACCATGCCCAGCAGGCTCATGCCATCGGGCACATGGCCAAACACCACCCAGCCGCCCAGCACCGCAAAGCCGATCTGGCCGTACATATAGGGGGTCAGGATCGGGGCGCTGGCCCGGGCATAGGCCAGGATCAGCAAGTAGTGGCCAATGGCACCAGCCAGGCCGGTGAAGGCCAGCAAGGTCCATTGCAGCGGCTCGGCTGGCCACTGCCAGACCCAGGGCAGGGCCAGGCTGGCCAGGGCCATGCCGGTCCAGCCGGTGTAGAGCTGGGTGGTGA
>JBEBDJ010000127.1:0-3411 GCA_041157045.1 Pseudomonadota bacterium | reverse complement strand
ATTTCCTTGAATTGAGCCATGTTGGTCTCACGCCTTCTTGTCTTCGCCGATCACCAGCTTGGTGTCGGACAGGTACATGTGCGGCGGCACCTCGAGGTTGTCCGGGGCGGGCTTGTTCTTGAACACGCGGCCGGCCAGGTCGAAGGTCGAGCCGTGGCAAGGGCACAGGAAACCGCCCTGCCAATCGTCGGGCAGCGAGGGTTGTGCGCCGGTCTGGAACTTGTCCGACGGCGAGCAGCCCAGGTGCGAGCAAATGCCCACGGCGACCAGCACATCGGGCTTGATCGAGCGGTGGGTATTCTTGGCGTACTCGGGGGTCGGGTAGGCGGTGCGGTCGGAATTGGGGTCGGCCAGCTGCGACTCGGTCTTCTTGAGGGTCTCGAGCTGCTCCGGGGTGCGCTTCATGATCCACACGGGCTTGCCGCGCCACTCCACGGTGATCTTCTCGCCCGGCTTGAGGCTGGAAATGTCCACCTCCACGGCGGCACCGGCAGCCTTGGCCTTTTCGGAGGGCTGGAAGGTGCTGACAAAGGGGGTGGCGACGAATCCGGCGCCAATGGCGCCTGCAGCGCCGGTGGCCATCAGCCACGTCCGCTTGCTGCTGTCGACGGAATCACTCATGGAAATCCTCTGCGAGTCTTGAGAATCAGGGTCAACCCGGGATTGTAACGGAGCCTGACCGCCATTCGGCTTACAAACCTCAATCGCACCGGTCCGCACTCAGGCGTCGGGCCCATTGCAGGGCGTGGACCAGGCTGGCGGCACTGGCCACCCCCCGCCCGGCAATGTCCATGGCCGTGCCGTGGTCGGGGCTGGTGCGCACCAGCGGCAGGCCCAGGGTCACGTTCACGCCCTGGTCCAGTCCCAGGTACTTGACAGGGATCAGGCCCTGGTCGTGGTACATGGCCACCACCACGTCGAATTCGCCCGGGTGGCCTGGGGCCTGGCGCGCGCGCATGAACACCGTGTCGGGGGCGATCGGACCGCTGACCCACAGGCCCTCGTCGCGCGCCTGCGCCAGCGCCGGGCCCAGCACCTCGATTTCCTCGCGGCCAAACTGCCCGCCCTCGCCCGCATGCGGGTTGACGCCCGCCACCGCCATGTGCGGCGCCCGTCCCAGCGAGCGCGAGAGCGCCTGGTGGGTGATGCGCAGCGTCTGCAGCACGTTGTCGTGGGTGATGGCGTCCAGCGCCTGGCGCAGCGCCACATGGATGCTCACCAGCACGGTGCGCAGCTCGTCGCTGGCCAGCATCATGCGCACCGGCATCTGCGCCAGGGGCACGCCCGCGTGGCGCGCCGCCTCGTCCTGCAAGAGCTCGGTGTGGCCGGGGTAGCGGTCAAAGGGGTCGCCGGCGGCCTGCAAGGCCTGCTTGTGCAGGGGCGCCGTCACCAGCGCCGCCACCTCGCCACGCAAGGCCGCCCGCGCGGCCCACTGCACGCAGCGGCCGGCCAGGCGGCCTGCGCGCGCGTCCACCTGCCCCCAGGGCAGCTCGGGCAGGGGCTCGGGCAGCACCTGCAGCACGGGCAAGACCTCGGGCCCCAGGGCCAGGGCTTGCGCGGGCACGGTGATGGCCTGCAGGGGGCGCTGATGCGCCGGCGGGAGCAAGGCCATGGCGCGGCGCATCACGCCCAGATCGCCGGCCACAAAGGCGCCCCGCACGGCCTCGGGCGCCTCGGCCCAGGCCCGCGCAATGGTCTCGGGGCCGATGCCGCAGGGGTCGCCCAGGGTCACGGCCAGGGGCTTGGGCTCAGGCCGGGTTGTCGATGTCGATGAAGGCATGGGTGAGGCCCAGGGATTGCGCGGCCTGCGCGGCCACCGCCGGTGCGCCGTAGCGCTCGGTGGCATGGTGGCCGCAAGCCAGAAAAGCCACACCGCATTCGCGGGCCAGATGGGCTTGCGGCTCGGACATCTCGCCGGTCAGGAACACATCGGCGCCGGCGGCGATGGCCGCTTCGAAATAGCCCTGCGCGCCCCCGCTGCACCAGGCCAGGCGCTGCCAGGGGCGCGCCGGGTCGGGCACCACGGCGGTCGGGGCACGGCCCAGGACCGAGCCGATGCGCGCGATGGTGGTCGCCGGGTCGCAGGGGCCATCGACAGCACGGCCGATCACGCCCAGGTCCTGCTCGCCAAACAGGCCCTCGGCACGCCAGCCCAGGCGCTCGCCCAGCTGCGCGTTGTTGCCCAGTGTGGGGTGCGCATCCAGCGGCAGGTGGTAGGCCAGCAGGTGCACGTCGTGGACCATGAGGCGCTGCACCCGCTCGCGCAGCCAACCCGTCAGGCGGCCGTCGTGGCCGCGCCAGAACAGGCCGTGGTGCACCAGGATGGCGTCGGCGTTTTGCGCGATGGCCGCCTCGATCAGGGCCAGGCTGGCGGTGACCCCGCTGACCAGGTGGCGCACCCGTCGGCGCCCCTCCACCTGCAGGCCGTTGGGGCCATAGTCGCGAAAGCGCTCGGGTTGCAACAGGGCATCGAGGTGTTGCTGCAGGTCGGTGATCGGGATCATGGGCGGGCGTGGGCTGATGGGCGAGCGCAGGTCGCCCCTGCCCCGATTGTGGCGCATGCGCGCGCCCAAGTCCTGCGCTGGCGCGGCACAGGGCGCTTGCGCGACAATGGCTGCATGCGTCGATTCTGGTTGCTGTTTTCCCAATCCATCACGGTGCTGTTGGCGCTGTGGTTTGTGCTGCTCACCCTCAAGCCCGACTGGGCCGGCCAGGTGCTGCGCCGCAGCGGTCCGATGACGGTGCTGCAGGCCGGCGGCCCCAGCTCCCCCGGCGCCGCCCCCGCACCGGGCAGCCTGAGCGCCGCCGCGCAAACCGCCAGCCCGGCGGTGGTGAGCCTCAACACCCGCCAGCGCGAGCAGGTCCGGCGCAGCCCCCTGCCCTGGTCCGCCCCACAAGGCCAAGGCCCGGATG
Organism: Pseudomonadota bacterium; assembly: GCA_041157045.1. Classification (GTDB taxonomy): domain Bacteria; phylum Pseudomonadota; class Gammaproteobacteria; order Burkholderiales; family Burkholderiaceae_C; genus Limnohabitans_A. The sequence goes on along the minus strand of JBEBDJ010000127.1, from coordinate 498 downwards.
TGCCCGAGGGCAGCGGCAGTGGCGTCATCGTGAGCGCCGAGGGCCACGTGCTCACCAACCACCATGTGATCGACGAGGCCGACGAGATCGAGGTGGTGCTCAGCGACGGCCGGCGCAGCATGGCACGGGTGCTGGGGACCGACCCCGAAACCGATCTGGCCCTGCTCAAGATCGACCTGACCAATCTGCCCGTCATCGTGTTCGGCCAGTCCGAGCGCTTGCGGGTGGGCGACGCGGTGCTGGCCATCGGCAACCCCTTTGGCGTGGGCCAGACCGTGACCGCGGGCATTGTGAGCGCGCTCGGGCGCAACCAACTGGGCCTGAGCACCTTCGAGAATTTCATCCAGACCGATGCGGCCATCAACCCGGGCAATTCTGGCGGGGCCTTGGTCGATGCCAACGGCCACCTGGTGGGCATCAACACCGCCATCTTCTCGCGCTCGGGCGGCAGCCTGGGCATTGGCTTTGCCATCCCGGTCAGCCTGGCCCAGCAGGTGC
>JBEBDJ010000126.1:0-5096 GCA_041157045.1 Pseudomonadota bacterium | reverse complement strand
TGACGGCCGGCACCTGGCGCGGCGAGCCGCAACGCCAAGTGGACGCCCCCATCGGGCGCGATCCGGCCAATCGCCTGCGCATGGCGGTGGTGGACCTGGCGCGTCACCCGGGCAAGACCGCCAGCACCCTGTTTGAGTGCCTGGCCAGCAATGCCCATGGCAGCCTGGTGCACGCCCGCCTGCACACCGGCCGCACGCACCAGATCCGTGTGCACATGGCGCACCTGGGCCTGCCGCTGGTGGGCGACACCCTGTACGGCGGACGGCGCGAGCCCTGGATGACCCGCCAGGCCCTGCATGCCTGGCGCCTGTCGCTGCAGCACCCGGTTGACGGCCGGGCACTCTCGTGGCGCGCGCCCATGCCCGAGGACATGCGCACCGGTGTGCAGACCTGGGGCCTTGGGTACAATGGGGACACCGACTGACCGGCGGCCTATGGCCGGCCGACGCCGCGCCCGCCGACCCCTGCCGGTCGAGCCCCTCTGTGCTGCGGTCCTGTTCCGGACGGCCTGCCTGGCCCATCCGACCCGACCCTGACCTCAAACGCTGACGACCTGGACCCCGCCCATGAACCCGGCCCTGGCCAAGAACATCCTCGAGACCGCCTTGCTCTGCGCGACGCAGCCGCTGCCGATGCGCGAGTTGCGGGTGCTCTTTGACGACGCCCTGTCGCCCGACTCGCTGCGCATGCTGCTCGATCAGCTGCAGCAGGAGTGGGCGCAGCGCGGCCTGGAGCTGGTGTGTGTGGCCAGCGGCTGGCGTTTCCAAAGCCGGCCGGCCTTGCGGCCCTTCCTCGACCGCCTGCACCCCGAAAAGCCGCCGCGTTACACCCGCGCGGTCATGGAGACCCTGGCCATCATCGCCTACCGCCAGCCGGTCACCCGCGGCGACATGGAAGACATCCGCGGCGTGACCATCAACTCGCAAATCATCAAGCAGCTCGAAGACCGCGGCTGGGTCGAGGTGATCGGCCACCGCGAAACCGTGGGTCGACCGGCCTTGTTCGCCACCACCCGCCAGTTTCTGGACGACCTGGGCCTGGCCTCGCTCGATCAGCTGCCGCTGCTGGCCCCCATGGACGAGCAGGTCTCGGCCATGGCCGATCTGGTGCAGGAGCCGCCGCTGCAACCGGCTTTGCCCCTGGACCCCGACGACGAATCCCCGGCGGTCGCTGTGTCCGACCCCGCCCCACCGGACGACGCCTTGGCGTTGCCCGCCGCCCCATCCTCGGGCCCCGCTCCCGACCCCCTCGACGAAAGCCCGCGCGCATGAACGACCAAGACCTCCACGCCACCGAAGACCCCAACGCCCCTGGCGACGAGGGCCTGGCGGCCATCAACCTGGACGATGTGGTCTCGGGGCGTTTTGACGCCGAGCAGACCGCCCCCGTCAAACCGGTGGACCCCGGTCGCCGGGTGCTGCTGCCGCAGCCCGATTCGCCCAAGCTGCACAAGGTGCTGGCCCAGGCCGGCATGGGCTCGCGCCTCGAGATGGAGCAGCTCATCCTCGAGGGCCGCATTTCGGTCAACAACGAGCCGGCGCACGTGGGCCAGCGCATTCAGTACGGCGACCAGATCCGCATGAACGGCAAGCTGCTGCGCGTGCGCATCGACCCGCCGCCGCCGCGTGTGATCGCCTACCACAAGCCGGCGGGCGAGATCGTCAGCCACGACGACCCGCAAAACCGTCCCACGGTCTTTCGCCGCCTGCCGCGCCTGGCGCATGGCAAATGGCAGTCGGTGGGCCGCCTGGACCTGAACACCGAAGGCCTGCTGCTGATCACCAGCTCGGGCGAGCTGGCCAACCAGCTGATGCACCCGCGCTTTGGTCTGGAGCGCGAGTACGCCGTGCGCGTGCTCGGCGCCCTGAACGAAGAGGAGCGCCAGCGCCTGCTCGATGGCGTGCAACTGGAGGACGGCATGGCCCAGTTTGGCACCGTGGAAAACGGCGGGGGCGAAGGCGCCAACTGCTGGTACCGCGTGACCATCCGCGAAGGCCGCAACCGCGAGGTGCGCCGCATGATGGAGGCGGTGGGCCATGCGGTCAGCCGCCTCATCCGCATCCGCTACGGCGCCATGGTGCTGCCCCACGGCCTGCGCCGTGGCGAGTGGATGGAGCTGGGCGAGCGCGATATCCGCGCGCTGATGCAGGCCGCTGGCGCCCCCGCGCCGCGCGTGCAGCGCAGCAGCGAGCCGCCCGAGCGCCGCCGAGGCCGTGCCGACCGCTCGGGCACCGGCCCGCGCAGCGCGCTGCCCGCACCGTCGCCGCGCAGCACCCGCCGCCGCCCCAGTGCGCCGTCCGCCCCCGATCCCATGCGCACCACGCAGGGCTATATCGGGGCCGACAGCTTTGGTCGCCAGCGCGCTGCCGAGCGCAAAGCCGGTGGTGGGGGCCGCAAACGCGGTCGCTAATTCCCTGCCTGGCCGACCCTGCTCGGCCAGTGCGTGGCAAGGCCTTCTTCTCGGGTTAGAATCAGGGGCTTTGCCAAACGGCAAATTTGCTTAAAAATCATTCATTCACAGGATCGAACATGGCTATCGAACGCACCCTCTCCATCATCAAGCCCGACGCCGTGGCCAAGAACGTCATCGGCCAGATCTACGCCCGCTTCGAAGCGGCCGGCCTGAAGATCGCTGCGGCCCGCATGGTGCACCTCTCGCGCGGCGATGCCGAGGCCTTCTACGCTGTGCACAAGGCCCGTCCTTTCTTCAAGGATCTGGTGGACTTCATGATCTCGGGTCCGGTCATGATCCAGGTGCTCGAAGGCGAAGGCGCGATCGCCAAGAACCGTGAGCTGATGGGCGCCACCGACCCCAAGAAGGCCGACGCCGGCACCATCCGCGCCGACTTTGCCGACAGCATCGACGCCAACGCGGTGCACGGCTCTGACGCCCCCGAAACCGCAGCCGTGGAAGTGGCCTTCTTCTTCCCCGGCATGAACGTTTACAGCCGCTGAGCCGACGCTCGGTGGTGCTCGCCTTGCCATGACGGCCAACCTTCTGGACTTTGACCTCGAAGGGCTGGCCGCCTTCTGCGAAGGGCTGGGCGAGAAGCGCTTTCGCGCGGTGCAATTGCTGCGCTGGATCCACCAGCGCGGCGCGCGCGATTTCTCGCAGATGTCGGATTTGGCGCGCAGCTTTCGCGACAAGCTCGCGCGCCACGCCGTGGTGGCCGATCTGCCGGTGCTCAGCCGGCACGACTCGGCCGACGGCACCATCAAATGGCTGTTTGATGTGGGCGATGGCAATGCCATCGAGACCGTGTTCATCCCCGAAGACGACCGCGGCACGCTGTGCGTGTCCTCGCAGGCCGGCTGTGCCGTGGCCTGCCGCTTCTGCTCGACCGGGCACCAAGGCTTTAGCCGCAACCTGAGCACCGCCGAGATCGTGGCCCAGCTCTGGCATGCCGAGCACTTTCTGCGCCAGCACCTGGGCCGCGGCGACGAGCGCGTCATCTCCAATGTGGTGATGATGGGCATGGGCGAGCCGCTGCAAAACTACAGCGCCCTCGTGCCGGCCTTGCGCCTCATGCTCGACGACCATGCCTATGGCCTCTCGCGCCGTCGTGTGACGGTCTCGACCTCGGGCGTGGTGCCCATGATCGAGCGCCTCGCGCAGGACTGTCCGGTGGCCCTGGCCGTGTCCTTGCACGCCCCCGACGACGCCCTGCGCGATGTGCTGGTGCCGCTCAACCGCAAGTACCCGCTCGATGAACTCATGCAGGCCTGCACCGCTTACCTGGCGCATGCCCCGCGTGACTTCATCACCTTTGAATACTGCATGCTCGACGGTGTCAATGACCAGCCCGAGCATGCCCAGGCCCTGGTGGCGCTGGTGCGTGCGCATGGTCGCAACGGCCTGCGCTGCAAGTTCAACCTGATCCCTTTCAACCCCTTCCCGGCCTCGGGCCTCAAGCGCTCGCCGCAGGCGCGTGTGCAGGCCTTTGCGCAGCAACTGCTGCAGGCCGGTATCGTGACCACCGTGCGCAAGACCCGCGGCGACGACATCGACGCTGCCTGTGGTCAGCTCGCCGGTGATGTCCGCGACCGCACCCAGGTGCAAACGCGTCTGGCCCAGCGCCCCGAGGTGCCCTTGGTGCGCATGCCCCATCCTGGAGCGACCCTCCGATGAACGATTTGCCCGCGCAGTCCCTGCAGATTCCTTCCACCGAGCCCGGCAGCGCCGGTTCCTTGCTGCGTCAATGGCGCTTGCAGGCAGACCTCGACCTGGGGGTGCTGGCAGGGATTCTGAAGGTGCCCGAGCGCCAATTGCTGGCTTTGGAGGCCGATGACTGGGCACAGATTCCGGGCGGCGCCACCGTGGTCCGGGCATTGGCCGCCAGCGTGTGTCGCCAGCTTCACCGCGATGCGGCGCCGGTTCTGGCGATGCTGCCCCAGGCCGACACCCGCTGGAAGCAGCCCAGCACCCGGGCGCCTGCGGTCAAGGTGCGTCGGCGCGCTTTTGGCGGCGGGGCGGCGCGCGATGGCCGGCATCTGGCCGTGTTGGCCGTCGTGGTTCTGCTGGTGCTGGCGCTGGCATGGCTTTGGCAGTCGCCGATCACGCTCGATTGGGCCACCTGGTCCGATGACCGCAACGCACGCAACGAAGTGCCGGCCATGCCGCCCCAGCCAAGCGCGTCCGAGCCGGTCATGGTCACCGAGGTCGCCACGCTCAACACCCAAACCAGTGCCACGGCGCCTGCCCAGCCAGCTTCTGCCGCTGTCAACGGCAAGCCGGTCACCGGGCCTGGCAGCCATGAGTTGGCTTTTGAGGCCCAGGGCGAGAGCAGCTGGATCGAGGTGCGCGATGCCCAGTCGCAGGTCTTGCACAGCGGGGTGCTGGCCGCCGGTCAGCGCCAGAGCGTGAGCAGCCGCGGCCCCATGACGGTGGTGGTGGGGCGCCCCGAGTCGATCCGCGTGACCCATCAGGGCAAGGCCTTTGACCTGGCCCCGCACACCCAGTTTTCTGTTGCCCGTTTCGAGGTCCAGCCATGACACTGCCCATGACCGACAGCCCGATTGCCCTGGCCCAGCCCCTGCGGCACCGCACGCGGCAAAGCCGTGTGGCCTGGGGCGACCATGTCGTCACGGTGGGCGG
>JBEBDJ010000125.1:0-3334 GCA_041157045.1 Pseudomonadota bacterium | reverse complement strand
CGGACCAATCCAGGCTGAGTTGTGCCGCTGGCGCCTGGGGCGCACGGCGTCGGCGCACCGCGCGCTCTTGGCCCTGCGCATCGCGTTGGCTGCCGGGCATGCCCCGGCGCGAGGCATGGCGCTCCACCACCGCGCCCTGCGCCGCACGCACCGCGGGTTCGCGCCGGCGCGCATGCAGGCGTGCCTTGGCGCTTTGCAGCGCCTGCGCCAGGTCCACTGGCGGTGTGGGCAGGTCCTCCTCCGGCTGCAGGCCCAGGCGCGCTTGCATGTCGGCGGGCATGCGCCAGGGCTCCCACAACCAGCTGTCGGGCACGCGCCGCAAGGCGGGCAGCCAGCGGCGCACAAAGCGGCCCTGCGGGTCGTGGTCCATGGCCTGCTTGATGGGGTTGTAGACGCGCGTGGTGTTGATGCCGGTGGTGCCCGATTGCATTTGCAACTGCGACCAGTGGATGCCCGGCTCGTAGTCCAGAAACTGCCGCGCCAGCCACAGGCCCACCGGCCGCCAGTGCAGCCAAAGCGGGTAGGCGGCCACCGAGACCAACATGGCGCGCATGCGGAAATTGAGCCAGCCGGTCTCGCGCAGCATGGCCACGCAGGCGTCCACCATGGGCCAGCCGGTGCGGCCCGCCATCAGTGCCGCCAGGTGCTCGGGATTGACCTCGTCCTCGCGCAGGCCGTCGTAGCCCCGGTGCAGGTTGTGGCTCTCCAGCGCCGGCTCGCTCTCGAGTTTCTGGATGAAGTGGCAGTGCCAATACAGCCGGCTCAGAAATGCCTGCAGCCCCTGGCGATGCGCGCTGCCTTCGGCCGCATCGCCCATGGCACGGCGGGTGGTTTGCACCACCTCGCGCAGGCTCAGGCCGCCATAGGCCAGATCGGCCGACAAACGCGAGCAGGCGCTGGGCGCGGTCAGGGGCGAGGACATGCCGCGCCGGTAGCCGCTGGCCCCACCGTTGGCAAAGCGGGCCAGGCGCTGCTCGGCCAGTCGGCGGCCACCGCGCTGGCGGGCAGGGGGATCGGTCGGGTCCAGGCCCAGGGCGGCCGCGCTCGGCCAGGGCAAGGCCTCAAAAGGCAAGACACCGCTGCTTGTCGGCAGGTCCACGGCTTGCAGGTGCGTGGGGGTGGGCCAGCAGGGCAGGGCCATGTGGGCCTCCCACGAGGCGGCCCAGCGCTCGCGCTGGCGCAAGCCGCGTACCACGCCAAAGCCAGCCCATTCGCGCCAGGCCACGCCCTGGGCGCGGCACCAGCGCGCCACCGCACGGTCACGGGCGTAGGTCCAGCCGTTGCCGGTTTCCTCGTGGGCATGCAGGGCTGCAAACGGGGCCATGGCGTGCAAACGATCGAGCACCTGCACCATGTCGCCTTGCGCGAGCATCAGCTGGCTGCCCAGCGACCGCAAGGCCCGGTCCAGGTCGCGCAGCGACTCGCGCACAAAGCCCAGGTGCTGGGCCGCCATATCGGGCTGCTGCCACAGGCCCGGCTCGATCACATACAGGCACAGCACCGGCCCGCGCCGCGCTGCCTCGAGCAGGGGCGCGTGGTCGTGCACGCGCAAATCGCGCTTGAACCAGACGAGGGTGTAGGCCATGGGGGTGTTCGCGGCACCGGCAAAGTGGCCGATTCTGCGCGCGCGCCCATGTCCGGGTGGGTGCTGGGCCCATGCGCACGGCGCTCGCCGGATATCATACAACAGCAGGTGGCGTGCTTGGCTTGACAGTCATCGCACAAGAAGAGGACAATTCAAGTCATCATACAACCTGTGTGTCGGCCAGCGGCCGACCGCTTTTTAACGCTTTTGAGCGCCTCACCCGCTTGCCCATGTCCGCGCCGCAACGCCCCTTGCTGATCCGCATGCACCCCGACGACAACGTCGCCATCGTGGCCAACGATGGGGGCTTGCCGGCCGGCACCGCGCTCACCGAGGGACCAGGTGCCGGCCTGGTGCTGCGCGAGGCGGTGCCGCAAGGCCACAAGCTGGCCCTGTGCGATCTGGCCGCGGGCGACGAGGTGCGCCGCTACCGGGTGTGCGTGGGCCTGGCGCGCCAGGCCATTGCGGCCGGTTCGTGGGTTCATGAGCGACTGCTCGACATCCCCCCGGCCCGTGCCCTGTCCGGCCTGCCCATGGCGACCGACCCGGCGCCGGCGCTGGCACCCCTGAGCGGCCATACCTTTGAAGGCTATGTGAACGCCGACGGCTCGGTGGGCACGCGCAACCTGCTGGCCATCACCACCACCGTGCAGTGCGTGGCCGGTGTGCTGGCGGTGGCGGTCGAGCGCATCGAGCGCGAGCTCTTGCCGCAATACCCGCATGTGGACGGGGTGGTGGGCCTGGAGCACAGCTACGGCTGCGGCGTGGCCATTGACGCGCCCGACGCGGTGATCCCCATTCGCACCCTGCGCCACATCAGCCAGAACCCCAACTTTGGCGGCGAGGTGATGGTGCTCAGCCTGGGCTGCGAGAAGCTCCAGCCCGAGCGCTTGCTGCCGCCCGGTGCCATGCCCATCGCAGCGGCCGACGCCGCCCCGGCGGGCCTGGACGTGGTCTGCCTGCAGGACCCGGCGCATGTGGGCTTTATGTCGATGATCGAGCACATCGTGCAAAGCGCGCGCCCGCACCTGGCGCGCCTGAATGCCCGCCGGCGCCAGACCGTGCCGGCCAGCGCCTTGGTGGTGGGTGTGCAGTGCGGCGGCAGCGATGCGTTTTCGGGCGTGACCGCCAACCCCGCCGTCGGGCACATGGCCGATCTGGTGGTGCGCGCAGGCGGCACCGTGATGTTCTCGGAAAACACCGAGGTGCGCGATGCGGTGGAGCAGCTCACGCGCCGCGCTGCCACCCCGGCGGTGGCCGAGGCCATCGTGCGCGAGCTGGCCTGGTACGACCACTACCTGGCGCGTGGCCGCGCCGACCGCAGCGCCAACACCACCCCTGGCAACAAGGCCGGTGGCCTGTCCAATATTGCCGAGAAGGCCATGGGCTCGATCATCAAAAGCGGCAGCAGCGCCATCGCCAGCGTGCTCGCACCCGGTGAGAAGCTCGCCCCCGAGCAGCGCGGCCTGGTGTTCGCCGCCACGCCGGCGAGTGACTTCATCTGCGGCACGCTGCAGCTGGCGGCGGGCATGAACCTGCATGTGTTCACCACCGGCCGCGGCACGCCCTATGGCCTGCAGGCCTGCCCGGTCATCAAGGTGGCCACGCGCAGCGACCTGGCGCGGCGTTGGCACGACCTGATGGACTTCAATGCCGGCCAGATTGCCGATGGCCAGATGAGCATCGAGCAAGCCGGCCAGGCCTTGTTCGAACAGCTGCTGGCGGTGGCCAGTGGCGAGCGCACCTGGG
>JBEBDJ010000124.1:0-2938 GCA_041157045.1 Pseudomonadota bacterium | reverse complement strand
CTGCGCGATCACGTCGTTCATGGTGCCTTCGCGCACGCCGTGCGTCAGCAGGATCAGGTCGGTCTGGGTGGAGCCGGCGCCGCCGACGGCGGAGGCTTCGCGCTGCAGCATGGCGTCGATGCTGATGCCGGCGTTGGCCAGCAGGCTCGCCACCTTGGCCAGCACGCCGGCCTGGTCGGAGACCCGCAGCCGCAGGTAGTAGCTGGTCACCACCTCGCTCATCGGCAGCACCTGCTCGTCGCTCATCTGGTCGGGCTGGAAGGCCAGGTGCGGCACGCGGTTGGCGGCATCGGCCGTGTGCAGCCGCGTGATGTCGACCAGGTCGGCGATCACCGCGCTGGCGGTCGGCTCGCTGCCCGCGCCCTTGCCGTAGTACAGCGTGGTGCCGACGGCGTCGCCCTGCACCATCACCGCGTTCATCGCGCCCTCGACGTTGGCGATCAGGCGGCTGCTGGGCACCAGGCTGGGGTGCACGCGCAGCTCGATGCCGCTGTCGGTGCGCTTGGCAATGCCCAGCAGCTTGATGCGGTAGCCCAGTTGCTCGGCGTAGCGGATGTCGGCGGCGGCCAGGCCGGTGATGCCCTCGACATAGGCGCGGTCAAACTGAACCGGCACGCCAAAGGCGATGGCGCTCATCAGCGTGGCCTTGTGCGCGGCGTCGATGCCCTCGATGTCAAAGGTCGGATCGGCCTCGGCATAGCCCAGGCGCTGCGCTTGCTTGAGCACCACCTCGAAGTCCAGCCCCTTGTCGCGCATCTCCGACAGGATGAAGTTGGTGGTGCCGTTGATGATGCCGGCCACCCACTGGATGCGGTTGGCGGTCAGGCCCTCGCGCAGCGACTTGATGATGGGGATGCCACCGGCCACCGCCGCCTCAAACGCGACCATCACGCCGCGCGCCTGCGCGGCCGCAAAAATTTCGGTGCCGTGCACGGCCAAGAGCGCCTTGTTGGCGGTGACGACGTGCTTGCCGGCGGCAATCGCCTCCATCACCAGCGTGCGGGCAATGCCGTAGCCGCCAATGAGCTCGATCACGATGTCGATGTCGGGGTTGGCAATGACCTCGCGCGCATCGCCCACCACGGTCACGCCCTCGCCCACCACCTCGCGGGCACGCGCCACATCGAGGTCGGCCACCATGGTGATCTCGATGCCCCGGCCAGCGCGGCGGCGGATTTCTTCCTGGTTGCGTTGCAGCACCTTGAAGGTGCCCGAGCCCACGGTGCCAATGCCCAGCAGGCCAACTTGAATCGGTTTCATATGCGGTGAAGGTTGCGGTTAAACGGTTGCGCGGCTTGGGGACGGCTGGGCCAGCAGGCCCTCGGTGCCAAAGCGCTTGCGTGCGGTTTCAAGAAAACGCGCCAGGCGCGAGATGGCCTCGCGCAAATCGTCCTCATGGGGCAGGAAGACGATGCGAAAGTGTTGGTGATCGGGGTAGTTGAAGCCCGAGCCCTGCACCAGCATCACCCGCGTGGCCTTGAGCACTTCCATGAAGAACTGGCGGTCGTCGCTGATCGGGTAGATCTGGGGATCGAGGCGCGGGAACATGTACAGCGCCGCCTTGGGCTTGACGCAGCTCACCCCTGGGATTTGCGTGATCAGCTCGTAGGCCAGGTCGCGCTGGCGGCGCAGGCGACCGCCTTCTTTGACCAGGTCGGCAATGCTCTGGTAGCCCCCCAGCGCGGTCTGGATCGCGTACTGGCCCGGCACGTTCGAGCCGAGCTTGATGTTGGCCAGCATGTTCAGGCCTTCGATGTAGTCGCGCGCCATGGCCTTGTCGCCCGACACCACCATCCAGCCAGCGCGATAGCCGCAGGCGCGGTAGGCCTTGGAGAGGCTGTTGAAGGTCAGGGTCAGCACATCGGTGCTGAGGCTGGCCAGCGCGGTGTGGCGCTCGCCCTCGTAGAGCACCTTGTCGTAGACCTCGTCGGCCAGCAGCACCAGGCCATGCTCGCGGGCGATCTGTACCAGACCGCGCAAGAGCTCGTCGCTGTAGAGCGCGCCGGTGGGGTTGTTGGGGTTGATCACCACCAGGCCCTTGGTGCGCGGCGTGATCTTGGCGCGGATGTCGTCCAGATTGGGCATCCAGCCATTGACCTCGTCGCACAGATAATGCACGGGCTTGCCGCCCGAGAGGCTGGCCACCGCTGTCCACAGCGGGTAGTCGGGGGCCGGCACCAGCAGTTCGTCGCCGTTGTCGATCAGCGCGTTGACGGCCATGGTGATGAGGTCGCTGGCGCCATTGCCCAGGTAGATGTCGTCCAGCGTCACGCCGGCCACCCCCTGCTGCTGGCTGTAGTGCATGACCGCCTTGCGCGCCGCAAAAATGCCCTTGCTGTCGGAGTAACCGGCCGAGTTGGGCAGGTTGCGGATCATGTCCTGCTGGATTTCTTCGGGCGCTTCAAAACCAAACGGGGCCAGGTTGCCAATGTTCAGCTTGATGATTTTCTGGCCCTCGTCTTCCATCTGCTTGGCCGCGTCCACGATCGGGCCACGCACGTCGTAGAGCACATTGGCCAGCTTGGCCGATTTATGAACGGGTTTCACAGGACCTCCAGGTCGCTTGTTTGGGCGAAAACCTATAATTTGACCACAGAAAACCCCTGTTTTCGGTCTTCTGACCCCTTCTCCCCCTCCCCCGTTCCCGCCGCACCGCATGAAACTCCAACCCGACCGCGCCAGTGTGCCCACCGTCCGTGCCTACGACCGCGACTGGATCCTGGTCGATCAGCAGCGCTTTGAGCAGACCGTGGTGGTCAGCGCCTTGCCGGGGCAGGCCCCGCAGGCGGTGGCGGACGACGGCCAGCCCGATGCCCTGGCGCAGGCCTTGCAGGCCCTGAGCCAAAGCGGCGCCGAGACGGTGATTTACGGCAGCGGCGCGCGCCTGGTGTTTCCGCCACGCGCCTGGATGCAGGCGTTTGCCCAGGCACGGGTGGGG
>JBEBDJ010000123.1:0-5514 GCA_041157045.1 Pseudomonadota bacterium | reverse complement strand
CTGAGAGCAATTGCACGGTCTGCTCGATGCTCGGCGTTTTGATGCGCAACCGGTGCACCCCCTCCCGCGCGCGCTGCGCCAACCGGGCGGGCGCCAGCCAGACGCCGCCCCGCAGGCAGGTGCGCAGGCTGGCCAGGGTGATGTTGGCCTCCACGCTCATGCCGATGGCCAGGCCGTGTTGTTTGCGGTCCTCGGGCAGGTAGGCCACGCCGGCGTGCACCGCGTCCTGCGGGCTGCGCATGGGGCAAGGGCGTCCCTGCACCCAGATCTGACCTGCCTCGCGCCGATCGGCCCCAAAGATCAGGCGGGCCAGCTCGGTGCGGCCGGCGCCCATCAGGCCGGCAAACCCCAGGATTTCGCCTGCGTGCAGGGCAAAGCCCACGTCCTGCACCGCGCGGCCCCGGCGCAGGCCTTGCACCCGCAGGCACTCACGCGGGGGCTGTGTCGGCTTGGGCAGCGGCGCGGTCTCGGCCACCTCGCGCCCGACCATCAGGGCCACCAGCTTGGGCAAGGGGGTGCTGGCGGGCAGGGTGGCGATGCTGCGGCCATCGCGCATGACGGTGATGCGGTCGGCAATGCGCTGGATCTCGTCCATCTTGTGCGAGATGTAGACCACGCCCACCCCTTGATCGCGCAAGCGTCGCACCACCTCAAACAAGGCCTGCACCTCGTGCGGGTTGAGCGCGGCGGTGGGCTCGTCCAGGATCAGCACGCGCGCAGTTTGCGTCAGGGCCTTGGCGATTTCGACCAGTTGCTGCGCCGCAATGCTCAGGCGCTGCACCGGGGTCAGCGGGTCCAGGGGCAGCTGGAGCGCCGCCAAGTGGGCCTGGGTGCGCGCCAGCAGGGCCGCGTCGTCCATCCACAGTCCCCAGCGGCGCGGCTCACGCCCCAGCCAGATGTTTTGCGCCACGGTCAGGTGCGGCATCAGGTTCAGCTCCTGGTGCACGATGGCCACCCCATGCGCCTGGGCCTGCGCTGCGCTTTGGAAGTCCACCGCCTGGCCACCGAGCCACAGCTGACCGGCGTCGCGCCGCACAATCCCGGCCAGGATCTTCATCAGGGTCGACTTGCCCGCGCCGTTCTCGCCCATCAGGGCGTGCACCTCGCCCGCGCGCAACGCAAAGTCCACCCGATCGAGCGCCAGCACCCCGGGGTAGCGCTTGCCCATTTGCCGCGCCAGCAGCAGGGGTGCGGGTTCGGCATCGGTGTCGGAGGACGTCAAAGCGTTCATCCAGACATCGTAATGAGCGCCAAAGATCACTTTTTGGTGGTTTTCCCTAGGATGCGTTCATGCAAACGACAACGCACCCGGCACAGGCCGGTGGTGGCCTGCAGCGGGTGCGTGCGTGCGGGTGGGTGCGGCGAGGGCGGGTTCAGCCCTTCATGGCCAGGCCCAGGCGCTCGATGGTGACCTTTTCCTTGGCGAAGGTCTCGCGGATAAAGCGCGTGTACTGCGCCGAATCCATGTAGATCACGGCCTGGTCGTATTTGTCGAGCACCGAGAGCACGGCCGGGTCCTCAAGGGTCTTGGCAAAAGCGTCCTGCAGGCGCTTGACCACCGCCGGGTCCATGCCCCTGGGGCCGCCAATGCCAAACGGCGAATCCGACACCGTGTCGTAGCCCAGTTCATTGAGGGTGGGCACTTGCGGCCAGCGCTTGGTGCGTTTGCTGCCGTAGGTGGCCAGCAGGCGAAGCGTGCCCGCGTCGACCTGCGGGGCCCAGCCGGTGGCGTCGCTGTGCGCATTGATGTGGCCGCCCAGCAAGGCCTGCAGGCCGTCGGAGCTGCCTTTGAACGGGACGTGGTTGAGCGAGATGCCGGCCTTGCTGGCAAATTCTTCCACGGCCAGGTGCGGCGTGGTGCCATTGCCGGTGGATCCGTAGCTGAACTTGCCTGGGTTGGCCCGGGCATAGTCGACCAGGTCCTTGACGGTTTTGAAGGGCGAGTCGGCGCGCACCACGATGCCAAAGGTGTAACCGGTCAGGCAGGCGATGTAGGTGAAGTCCTTGAGCGGATCAAAGTTCATCTTCTGCATGTGCGGCAGTCGCGCCACGCCAATCGTCAGCTGCGAGAGCGTGTAGCCGTCGGGCGCGGCCTTGACCAGCTCGTTGGGGCCGAGCATGCCGCTGGCGCCAGGCCGGTTCTCGATGAGCACGGTCTGGCCCAGGACGCGGCTGGCGCTGTCGGCCAGGGCGCGCATGACAATGTCGGTGGAGCCGGCCACCGGCCAGGGGCAGATCAGCTTGATGGGCCGGCTGGGAAAGGCTTGTGCCTGGGCCTGCGGCAAGGCCAGGCCCAGGGTGGTGGCTGCGCCGGCGTGCAGCATCTGGCGGCGGTCAAGCGAGAAGCGGGACATGGGGGTCTCCTGTGGGCATGCAAGATGGCAATGCCGGGATTCGACCCGAGGCCAGCCGCGGCGGCAACTGGGGTTAGCGCGTAGAGCGCGCCTTACTCCCCCAGCACCTGCCCTTGCGCGTCGATCACCCGCTGGTGCGCATAGTCGGCGCGGGCGGGGCGACCCAGCTCGGGGTGGCGCTTGAGGTGGTCGATCAGGGCCTGGGTGTAGAGCAGGTAGGTGTTGCGGGCGCGGCCGGCCTCGGACAGTCGGCCCAGGGTGGCGTAGCCGTCGCGGCCGCTGGCCAGGAAATCGATGGTGACCAGCACATAGCGCTGCTCGGGCCGCAGGGCTTGCCACTGCCCGCTTTGTCGATCGCGCACCTGCAGATTGGAAAAGCGCTGTCCGGCGCTCTGGCGCAGGTCCAGGTCCCAGCGCAGGCCCGCGGCGTAGGGGTGGGCACCGTCCGATCCCTTGCGGTCCAGGTGGTGCAGCACCGCGTCCTCAAGCGCGGCCTTGAGTTCGCTGCCCGTCAGCTCGATCTCGACCAGCACATTGGCAAAGGGCAGCATGGCAATGGCGGCATGCATGCTCAGCTCGCCAGCGGGCACGGCGGTGCGGACCCCTCCGGCGTTCTGGATGGCGATGTCGGCGCGCGGCGCCGCCTCCAAAAAGGCCTGCGCCACCAGCTGGGCGGCATCGCTGCCGCGCGCCAGCTGGTGCGCTTGTTCGCAGCCCGCCATGGGCACGCCACGCACGCGCTCGCCTGGCACGCGCACCAGGCACAAGGCCTCGCGAAGGCGCCCCACGGGCTGGCGCTTCATTGCCTCCAGCCGTTCGGTAAAACCCGCCAGCGTGGCCTGTGCCTGGGCGTCGGGCTCGCTCACCCGCACCGGCGCTTGCGTGCGCGCCAGTTCCTGCGCCAGCGCCTGCTGCGCGGCCGGCGCCAGCACCTGCCAGCGCCCGTCGCTCTGGCGCCGCGCCACATCGGCCCCGATCAGCAACTGGGCCTGCCCGCCGCATTCGCGGACCCGACCCTGCGTGTCAAAGCGCACCTGCATGTGGCCGATGGCCTTGGCGTACTCCCAGGCCTGACCGATGCAGACCGGATCGCCGTCGCGGTTGCGCACGATGGTGGGGTAGGGGCCTGCGCTGGCCAGGCCAAGTGGGGCGGTGTCGCCCAGCAAGGTGTGCGAGTCGCCCCCAATGATGACGTCCACCTCGTTCAGCTGCGCGGCCAGGGCCAGGTCCCGGTCATGGCCGTGGTGGGTGATCAGCACGATGTGGCGCACCCCCTGGGCCTTGAGTGCATCGATGCTGCGCTGGGCGCTGGCGCGCTCATCGTCAAAACGGGTGCTGGGCAGCGGGCGAGACGACTCCCGGGTTTTGCCGGCCACCGTGATGCCAATCAGGCCAACCCGCACGCCCTCGATCTCGCGGATCACCCAGGGCTGGAGGCGGCCTGCCAAGGGCGTGTTGGGGGCGGCCTGCACATTCGCACTGATGACCGCGGTCTGGCAGGGGCCACGCGCCAGTTCGTCCAGGAAGTCACGCAGATTCGCGTCGCCGTCGTCAAACTCGTGATTGCCCGGCACAAAGGCGTCAAAGCACACCGTGTTCATGAGCTGCGCATCCGAGCTGCCTTTGAAGAGGGTGTAGTACAGGCTGCCGGTCATGGCGTCGCCCGCATGCAGCTTGAGCAAGGGGCGGTGCTGCTGCGACAACTCGCGCATGGCCTGCGCCACGCGGGCAAAGCCGCCCAGGCTCACTTGCGCCGGTTCGCCCAGCAGGCGCATCTCGGTGCGCGGACGCTCGTCGAGCATCGAGTGGTGATCGTTGATGTGCGCCAGGTGCAGGGTCAGGCCCTGGGCGGCCGGTGCCTGGGCTTGGGCCCAGTTGGTCAGCAGGAGCAGGGCCAGACCGGTGGCCATTCGTTGCAGGAAGGGGCGCATGATCAAAGGTTCAGGGCAGCGTGGCCTGCCATTGTGACAGCGCGCCAAGGGCATCGCGTCGCCAATCGGCGGGCAGGAACGAAGCCCGGATCCCAGCCGACTGCATCTCGGCCAACTGCGCCAGGGTCAGCCCGGTGTGCGCGTGCAAGGCACCCAGCTCCTGACACAGGCTGGTGGCCGACATCAGCCGGTTGTCGGTGGCCACCGACACCGACAGCCCCGCGGCCAGCATGGCGCGGATCGGGTGCTCGGCCAGGCTGGGGGCGGCGCCGGTGTGGACATTGCTGCTGGGGCAGACCTCGAAATGCAGGCCCAGATCGCGCGCCTGTTCGGTCCATTCCTGGCGCTCGATGATGTGCACACCGTGGCCGATGCGCCGCGCGCCCAGCGCGGCGGCGCGCAGCACCTGCAGGCCATTGCCGGCTTCGCCCGCGTGAAGGGTCAGGCCCAGCCCGCCCGCCAGGGCGGTCTGGATGGCCGGTCGGTGCACCTCCAGCGGATGGCCCAGCTCGGGGCCGGCCAGGTCAAAACCGACCACCCCATCGGCTTGGTGGCGAACCGCCAGCCGCGCCGCCTCCAGGGTCTGTTCGGGCGTGTGGTGCCGCATGCCGCACACGATCAGGCCGCTGCGCAAGGGGCTTTGGCGCAGGCCCCGCAGCATGGCCGCCAGCGCACGGTCGGCGGGCAGCCCGTGTGGCGCCAGCAACTGTGGCGCCATGCGGAACTCGGCCAGCACGCAACCCTCGGCCCGGGCGTCTTCGGCCGCTTCGTAGGCCACCTGCTCGCAGGCGGCCTCGCTGGCCATCAGCGGCACCGTCCAGTCAAAGGCCCGCAGGTATTGCGCCAGGCTGCCGCTGTTGGCCTGGGCCAGCAGCCATTGCGCCAGCGCATCGGGGTCTGTGTGGGGCAGGGCCACCCCCTGCGCCCGTGCCAGGGCCAGCAGGGTGGCGGGGCGCAGCCCCCCATCCAGATGCTCGTGCAGGGTGACCTTGGGCAAGGTGAGAAGCAATTTGTTGACGCTGGTGTTGGATGTTGTTTTCATGTGAATCTGAAGGAAATAAAAAAGAGAGAATATGAGCTACTAGGTGATATTATGCCGAGGACGGTTGCGGTCTGGTCCTGGGCGCCATGCATCGCGGGTGCTCATGGCACATGGAGCAAGACCTGTCTTGTTCACCGGCGGTCTCCTCATGCGGCGGCGGGGGGCATGGGGCAGCACTGGGCCCACC
>JBEBDJ010000122.1:0-2639 GCA_041157045.1 Pseudomonadota bacterium | reverse complement strand
TCGCTAGAATGTCTGCTCAACGGCCCTCCTGCGTTGGGCCGTTTTCATTGCAAAAGGAGTCCGCGCATGTCCGCCTTCATTGAAGCCGCCTCACCGCACACCATGAACACCTATGGCCGCCTGCCGATCGCGCTGAGCCACGGCCAGGGTTGCCGCGTGTGGGACGTCAATGGCCGCGAATACCTCGATGCGCTCGCCGGCATTGCCGTCAACACCCTGGGCCACAACCACCCCCAGCTGGTGCCCGCCCTGCAAGACCAGATCAGCAAGCTGATCCACACCTGCAACTACTACCACGTGCCCAATGCCGAGCGCCTGGCCGCCAAGCTGGTCGAGCTCTCGGGCATGCAGAACGTGTTTTTCTGCAGCACGGGGCTGGAGGCCAACGAGGCCGCCATCAAGCTCGCGCGCAAGTTCGGTCACGACCGCGGCATCGAGCGGCCCAAGATCGTCGTCTATGAAAAAGCCTTCCATGGCCGCAGCATCGCCACCCTGAGCGCCACCGGCAACACCCGCATCCAGCAGGGCTTTGGCCCCTTGGTCGAGGGCTTTGTGCGGGTGCCGCTCAACGACATCGAGGCCCTCAAGGCCGTGGCCCAGGACCCCGATGTGGTGGCCGTGTTCTTCGAGACCATCCAGGGTGAAGGCGGCATCAACCCCATGCGCTGGGACTACCTGCGCCAGGTGCGCGCCCTGTGCGACGAGCAGAATTGGCTGCTGATGATCGACGAGGTCCAGTGCGGCATGGGCCGCACCGGCAAGTGGTTTGCCCACCAGTGGGCCGGCATCGTGCCCGACGTGATGCCGCTGGCCAAGGGCCTGGGCTCGGGCGTGCCGATTGGCGCGGTGGTCGCGGGCCCCAAGGCGGCCAACATCTTCCAGCCAGGCAGCCACGGCACCACCTTTGGCGGCAACCCACTGGCCATGCGCGCCGGGGTCGAGACCATCCGCATCATGGAAGAGGACGGCCTGCTGGAGAACGCCGCCCGCGTGGGTGCCCACCTCAAGGCCCGCCTTGAAGAGGCCCTGGCCGGCCGCGCCGGTGTGCGCGAGGTGCGCGGTCACGGCCTGATGCTGGGCATCGAGCTCGAGCGCCCCTGCGGCGTGCTGACCCAGCGCTGCGCCGACGCGGGCCTGCTGATCAGCGTGACCGCCGACAGCGTGATCCGCCTGGTGCCGCCGCTGATCCTGACCTTGGCCGAGGCCGACGAAATCGTCGCCCGCCTGGTGCCCCTGGTGCATGCCTTCTTGACGGAGTCCGCATGAGCACCCCGCTGCGCCACTACCTTCAGTTCACCGACCTGAGCGCTGACGAAACCGCGCACCTGTTCCGGCGCGCGGCCCAGATCAAGCACAAGTTCAAGACCTACGAGAAGTACCAGCCGCTCGCCGACCGCACGCTGGCGATGATTTTCGAGAAGGCCTCGACCCGCACCCGCGTGAGTTTTGAGGCGGGCATGTACCAGCTGGGCGGCTCGGTGGTGCACCTGACCACGGGCGACAGCCAGCTCGGCCGCGCCGAACCCATCGAGGACAGCGCCCGCGTGATCAGCCGCATGGTTGATCTGGTCATGATCCGCACCTTTGGGCAGGACAAGATCGAGCGCTTTGCCAGCCACTCGCGCGTGCCCGTCATCAACGGCCTGACCAACGAATTTCACCCCTGCCAGATCCTGGCCGACCTGTTCACCTACATCGAGCACCGGGGCGATCCGGCCGATCCGCTGGCCTGCCTCAAGGGCCGCGTGGTGGCCTGGGTGGGCGACGGCAACAACATGGCCAACACCTGGCTGCAGGCGGCCGAAATGCTCGGCTTTAGCGTGCACCTGAGCACGCCCAGCGGCTACGAGGTCAACCCTGCCATTGCCGGTCTGCGCGGGCGCGATGCCTACCGGGTCTTTGACAATCCCATGGACGCTTGCCGTGGGGCCGATCTGGTGACCACCGACGTCTGGACCAGCATGGGCTACGAGGCCGAGAACGAAGCGCGCCGCCAAGCCTTTGCCAACTGGTGCGTCAACGAGGCCATGATGGCCGAGGCGCGCCCCGATGCCCTGTTCATGCACTGCCTGCCTGCCCACCGTGGCGAGGAGGTCAGCGCCGAGGTCATCGACGGGCCGCAATCGGTGGTCTGGGACGAGGCCGAGAACCGCATGCATGTGCAAAAGGCCTTGATGGAGTTCCTGCTCCTGGGCCGGGTGGCTTGAGCCTGCCCGAGGTGGACGACACGCCCGACTGCACGCGCTGCGGCGCTTGCTGCGCGCACTTTCGGGTGGACTTCTCGGTGTACGAAACCGAGGCCGAAGGCGGATCGGTGCCGCAAGGCCTGTGCGAGCGCGTGACCGACGACATGGCCCGCCTGCGCGGCACCGACCACAGCCCGCCGCGCTGCGCCGCGCTCTGGGGGCAGATTGGCCAGCAGGTGCGCTGCGGCATCTACGAATGGCGCCCCTCGCCCTGCCGCGAGTTTGAAGCCGGCAGCCCCGCCTGCCTGCGCGTGCGCCGCGCGCACGGCCTCTGAAAAATCCCCGGGCTGTTGGAATAAACCGACACCACAGCCCGCGCGCCGGTGCTACCGTGCGCGCCTATGTCGAACACCTCGCCTTCTTTGTGGGACATTTCCCCGCCCTTGCACGCCG
>JBEBDJ010000121.1:0-14441 GCA_041157045.1 Pseudomonadota bacterium | reverse complement strand
CGCCATGCCTCGCGCCGGGGCATGCCCGGCAGCCAACGCGATGCGCAGGGCCAAGAGCGCGCGGTGCGCCGACGCCGTGCGCCCCAGGCGCCAGCGGCACAACTCAGCCTGGATTGGTCCGCGACAGACTAGGGTTTTTTGTTCGCCTTGTCGCCACTGCCCGTGACCGCGCGCACACCGGCAGCGGTCACGTCCACCGTGGTTTCCACCACCGTGGCGCCCACCTTGATGGCGGTCGATGCCACCGTGGCGGCCACGTCCACCACGGCCATCACCGCGCAACCGCTGCACAGGACCAGCGGGGCCGACAGTGCCAGCGCACGTCGCGGCATGACGAGGCGGATCAAGCGCCAAAGATCCATGAATTTCATGCCCTGATGGTAACAAGCGCCGCAGCGCGCAGGCCAAGCGCAAACAGTCAGCACCCCATCAATCATCAGTTTTTCCTGATGTATAAGGCTTGAAGAATCGATTTTACAAATGGCTTTGGTTTTTTTAGCATCGATCCCAGGAGTGATGCATGAACAACCTGCTGGATCCGGCGATTCTTTTCTTTGTCTTTGGGGTGCTCGCCGGCACCGTGAAATCCAATCTTGAAATCCCCCCCGCGATCTCGCGCTTTCTGTCGCTGTACCTGCTCATGGCCCTGGGCCTCAAGGGCGGTTTTGCGCTGTCGGCATCGGGCCTGAGCGCCCAAGTGGGCCTGAGCCTGGGCGCGGCCATTGCCCTGGCCTTGATCGTGCCGGCCCTGGGCTACCTGGTGCTGCGCCGTTTTGTCTCGGGCTTTGACGCGGCGGCGGTGGCCGCCACCTATGGCTCGGTGAGCGCGGTCACCTTTGTCACCGCGGTGCAATACCTCGAGAACCAAGGCGTGCCCTATGGCGGCCACATGGCGGCGGCGATGGCGCTGATGGAGTCCCCCGCGATCATCATGGCGGTGGTGCTGGCCAACCACCTGCGCCAGCAACAGGCAACAGGGCCCAAGCCCGTGCAAGGAGAAGTGGCCACCTTGGAGGCACCGGGCAAACCCACGGTATCGCTGGGCAAGATCCTGCACGAGTCCTTCACCGACGGCGCCCAACTGCTGTTGCTGGGCGCCATGGTGGTCGGTCTCTTGACGGGCGAATCCGGCAAGGCGGCGATGCAACCGTTCTCGGGCGATCTCTTCAAGGGCATGCTGGCGTTCTTTCTGCTCGACATGGGCCTGATGGCCGCGCGCAACTTGCCACAGGTGCGTGGCCAGTCGCCGCTGCTGCTGGCCTATGCGATCCTGGCCCCCATCGTGCACGCCATGCTGGCGCTGGGCCTGTCGCTGCTGCTGGGCTTGCCGGTGGGCGACACCGCGCTGCTGATGGTGCTGGCCGCCAGCGCCTCCTACATTGCCGTGCCCGCGGTGTTGCGCTTTGCCCTGCCCGAGGCGCAGCCTTCGCTGTATTTTGGGCTGAGCCTGGGGGTCACCTTCCCGCTCAACATCCTGCTGGGCATCCCGGCCTATGTGGGCCTGGCGCGCACGGTGGTGGGGGGCGCATGAACCCGTACCAAGGCCGTCGCGTGGCCCTGCTCACGCAACACGGCAAAGAGGCCTTGCTGCGCCAAGCGCTGGCGCAGGCCCTGGGCTGCGAGCTGGTGCACACCGATGCCCACGACACCGACCAACTGGGCACCTTCACGCGGGACGTGCCCCGCATCGGCAGCCAGTTGGACGCCGCGCGCACCAAAGCCCAGCTGGGCATGCAGCTGACCGGGGCCGATATCGGCCTGGCCAGCGAGGGCGCGTTTGGCGCCGATCCGGTGGGTGGGCTGATGCCCTGGGACACCGAATTGCTGCTGTGGGTGGACCGCGCGCAAGGGCTGGAGGTACAAGGCCTGGCACAAGGCCCTGCGCAAAACCAGCAACGCGCCTTGCGAAGCCTGCAGGACTTGGATGTGTTTGCGGTGGGGGCTGGCTTTCCGCGCCACCGCCTGGTGCTGCGCACAGACCACGACGACGGCCCCATCGTGGCCAAGGGCGTGGCCGATTGGGATGCGCTGCGCCAGGCCTTTGCCCAGGCCATGGCGCAATCAACCCAAGGCATCGTGGTGGTGGAAAACGACTTGCGCGCCTTTGCCAATCCCACGCGTCAGCAGCTCATCCTGGAGGCCGCGCGGGATCTGATCCGCAAATTGCGCTCGATCTGCCCGGCCTGCAAGGCCCCCGGGTACTGGATCGCGCGCCACATCCCGGGCCTGCCCTGCCGCGCCTGCGGTCGGCCCAGCCGACTGGCGCGTGCGCACATCTGGTCGTGCCCAGCGTGTCAGCACGAGGTCGAGCGGCGCGTGGCCTCTCCAGCCTGGGTGGACCCGAGCCGTTGCGACCACTGCAACCCCTGAGGCCATCCGGTCGAGCAGCCAAGGGTTTCAGCGCAGCATCAGCATCAGGCCAATGCCGATCAACAAGCCCAGCAACAGGCGCCGGAACAGGCGCTCGTCAATGCGCTGGCGCACGCGCGTGCCCAGGGCCAGGCCCAGGTGCATGGGCAGCAGCGCCAGGCACGACCAGGCCACCTCGGCCCAGCCAAAACGGCCCCAGGCCAGCATCGCGCCGTACATGGGCACGGCGCCCAGCAGGTAGATGATGCTGATGCTGCCCACAAACACCTCGCGCGGCAGGCGCAGGGCCAGCAAGTACGCGATCAGGAGCGGCCCGGTCAAGGACGACAGGCCGGCCATGCCGCCGGCCAGGGCGCCCACCAGCGGACTGAGCCAGCGTTCTTGGGCTGGCCCGATCTCGGCTTTAGGCTGACGCACCATGATGAGCACGGCCACCAACACCGTCAGCCCCATGGCCAGGTCCAGCGCCTTGTTGGACCAGCCGATGCTCACATGAATGGCCACCAGCGAGGCCAGGGCCTGGGCGAGCATGAGCGGGCCAAAGCGCCGCAAACTCTGGCGCCACAGCCCCCCTTGGCGGGCCTGCACCATGTTCGAGACCAGCACCGGCATCACGAGCAGGCCCATGGCCTGCGAGGCTGGCAAAAACAGGCTGAGCAAGGGCACCACCAGCAGTGGCAGGCCCACCCCCAGCGTGCCCTTGACCACGCCGCCCGCGACCATGGCCGCTGCGGCGCTCAGGGCAACAGCCATCATTCCGGCTTGAGATCGGCCACCTTGGCCGCACGGGCCATGGCGTCGTTCTCACGCGCAATCGCCTGGCCGTAGGCCGCAGCATCGGCGCCCAGCGGATCGATGACCGCGGTCTGGAAGGTCTTGACCACCTCGGGGTGCTTGACCACCTCGGCAATTTCCTGCGCGATGCGCGAGATGGCCTGGGCGGGCGTGTTCGCCGCCGCCATCACCCCAATCAGCACCGAGAAGTCAAAGCCGGGCACGGTCTCGGCAATCGCCGGAATCTCGGGGGCCTGGGCCGAGCGCGTGGCCGCGTTGCTGGCCAGGATCTTGACCTGTCCAGCCTTGGCAAAACCTTGCATCGAGGGCAGCGCCGCGACCGAGAAGTCCACCTGACCGCCCACCAGGGCCGGGGTCGATTGGCCCGAACCACGGAAAGGCACGTGGCGCACGTCGATCTTGAGCGCGGCCTTGAGCGCTTCCATGGTCAGGTGGTGCGTGCTGCCAATGCCCGAGGAGCCATAGGTGAACTCACCGGGCTTGCTGCGCGCCAGGGCCACAAATTCGGCAAAGGTGTTCACCTTGTTCTTGGGGTGGGCCACGATGAACAGCGGCGAGCGCGCAATCAGCGACACCGGCAAGATGTCGGTGCCGTATTTGTAGGGCACCGACTTGTTGAGCAGCGGCGTGATCGACAGCATCGAGCCGTCCGAGACGATGAAGGCATGGCCGTCCTGGGGCGAGCTCTGCATCAGGGCCTGGTAGGCCACCACGCCGTTGCCGCCCGGCTTGTTGTCGACCACCACCGACTGCCCCAGGCGCTCGGTCAGGCGCTGCGCCACCACCCGCGCCACGGTATCGGGCAGGCCACCGGGGGCGTAGGGCACGATGAACTTCACCGGCTTGGTGGGATAGCCCTGGGCCAGGGCGGTCATGGGGGCCAGGGCGGCCAGGGCCAGGCCCGTGGCAAGGGTGGTCAAAACGGTACGGCGCATGTGAAGTCTCCTGTGAATCAAGCAGGCCATCCTGTGTGGCCGAACGGGGGGATTCAGCCCGTCGCAGCCCCCGGGACTGTGCGACCGACCTGAACCATCGATCAGGCAAATGATTAGCTGCCTAACCATTCCATTCTAGACCCAACTTGACCGCTGTCAACCGTGGTTTCCTCAGGACCCACACCCGACGTGGGGGCTTGACCCGGCCACAGCGTCGCCCCATGACCCGCTGTGTGGGCGCGATATCATGGGCGATGACCCCATCGGCCCGACCATGAACCCACGCACCGATCCCCTGCCAGAAATGCTTCGCCATTGGCGCGAAGCCGTGCCCAACGACCGCTTGGCCCACCTGATCCGCGATGTCTCGCGCGCGCAGATGCGCTCGCTGCAGGCGCGCCTGGCCTTGCATGGGGTGTCGTTCGGGCACTGGACGTTTTTGCGCATCCTCTGGCTGCAAGACGGTTTGACCCAGCGCGAACTGAGCCACCTGGCGGGCGTCATGGAGCCCACCACCCTGGCGGCCGTGCGCGCCATGCAGGACATGGGCCTGGTCGAACGCCGACAGCTCGACGGCAACCGCAAGAACATGCATGTCTTTCTGACGCCCTTGGGGCGCAGCCTGGAGCAGACGCTCGTTCCGCTGGCCGAAGAGGTCAACCGCATCAGCGTGCAGGGCATGAGCGAGCGCGCGGTCAGCACCACCCGGCGCACGCTCTTGCTGATGCTCGAGCAGTTGGCGCAAGACCCGCTGCTCGCGCCGGGCGATGGTGGCAACGCCCCCGCCTGATGCCCGAAGGCCTTGACGCCCGCCAGCGTGGGCAATCCCTGATTGCACGTGGGTCGGAATTCGACAACCATCGAACGCTCTTGACCATTTGATCGACATGCGTTCGAGGAGATCCCCATGAAAGTTTCGCGTCGCCAGACCCTGGCGCTCAGCGCCCTGGGCCTGGTCCATCCCGGCCTGTGGGCACAAGGCAGCAGCTATCCCACCAAGGCCATCAAGGTGGTGGTGCCCTTTGTGGCAGGCGGCGGGGGCGACAACCAGGCCCGCCTCATGCTCACCCGGGTGGCGCAGGAACTGGGCCAGCCCATCGTGTTCGAGAACGTGGCTGGGGCCGGCGGCAATGTGGGCGCACAAGCGGTGGCGCGGGCCACGGCCGACGGCTACACCCTGCTGTACGGCACCAATGGCACGCACGCCATCAACCATGCGCTGTACAAAAACCCCGGCTTCAATCCGCGCAAGGATTTCGAGCCGGTGGCGCGCCTCTCCAGCATCCCGGCCATGCTGGTGGTGCGGCCGGGCTTGCCCGCCAACAACGTCGCCGAGCTGCTGGCCTTGCTCAAGAGCAAGCCGGGCGGCCTGAGCTTTGCCTCGGCCGGCAACGGCACCACCTCGCACCTGACGGGCGAGCTCTTCAAGGCGCAAGCCGGTGTGGATGCGGTGCATGTGCCCTACAAGGGCGGCGCGCCGGCCATGGTGGACCTGCTGGGGGGCCGCGTGGACTTCATGATCGACGTGATCCCCAACACCGCGCCGCAGGTGACGGGCGGGCGCCTGAAGGCCCTGGCCGTGACCTCGGCGCAGCGCCTCGAGAGCTTTCCACAACTGCCCACCATGATCGAGTCGGGCATGGCCGGCTTTGCCATTTCGGCCTGGGACGCCCTGTTTGCCCCGGCCGGCACGCCTGCGGCCGTGGTCGAGCGGCTCAACGCCGCCGTGGCCAAGGCCCTGGCCGACCCAGAGCTGCGTCGGCAGCTGGGCAGCCGGGGCAGCGAGCCCTACCCTGCCAGCGCCGCCGAGCTGGGCCGCTTCATCGGCACCGAAATGGACCGCTGGGGCCTGGCCGTCAAGCGCTCTGGCGCCGCCGTCGATTGAGCCCCAGCCCCTCACAGCCCCCAACACCCTCCATGAGCCACGCTGTTTCCTACGCCGGCATGCCCTTGCCGCTGGCCCCCGCCATCACCGAGACCAAGCATTTTTTTGAAGCGCTGGACAACTTCACCCGCACCTTTGCGTTCCGCCCAGGCGACGAGGTGCTGATGCTCACCGACCCGCTGCTCGACCCGCGCGTGGTCGATGCGGTGCGCGGCCATGCCCAGGCGCGGGGGGCAAGCCTGCGCGTCTACACCGAGACCAGCTCGCGCGTGACCGAGATCCCGCCTGCGGTGGTGCCACTGCTCGAGCGCGCCAGCTTTGTCGTCTCGACCTGGTTCTGCTCGATCATTGATCCGCTGTGCATTGCGCTGCGCAAAAAAGGCCAGCGCTGGGTCAAGATCACCTACTTTCGCAACCTGGACCTGCTGCACACCCCGCAGGCGCGCTTTCCGATCGAGCTGGTGGGCGAGATCACCCGCGCGACCGCCCGGCGCTACCCACGCGGGCAAGACTTTGACCTGCATTTCAGCGACGCGCGCGGCAGCGATTTCCGCATCCACTTCACCCCGCAGATGTGCGAGAACCAGCTGAGCACCAACCGCTGGCGCGGCAAGATGACGGCCGAAGAAGACGGCTGCTATGTGCACTACCTGGCCTCGCACGGCCCCAATCTCTGGGACCACAACTCGGTGAAAAACGACCTGTCGGTGCCCACCGAGATGTCGGGGGTGCTCTACCCCCAGTGGGCGGTGGGCTTTCCCGAGCCCTTCAAGGAGCGCATTGGCGTGTTCTTCAAGGGCGAGTACATCGAGCGGGTGACGGGCGAGTCCGAGGACGCGGCGCGCCTGCGCGAGATGCTGGTGGGCGGGCGCATGATCGAGGGCGGCGGCTGCGGCTTCAACCCCAAGGCGCCGCGCCACACCATCTACCCCGCCGGCTCCAACGCACCGGGGGCGCTGCACTTTGGCATCGACCTGGCCCAACCCGCCGATTACATCCGCCGCACCATGCCCGACTGGGAAGAGCCGCCCGTTCATGTGGACCTGGTCATGCTCGACGCCACCGTGCGCGCCGGCGACCAACTGCTGATTGACCAGGGCTTTTTGTGCGCCCTGCGCGACCCCGAGGTGGTGGCCCTGGCCGAGCGCTACGGCGACCCGGTCTACCTGCTCGAAGCCGGCGTGGACTGAGCGGCCTGCTGCGCCCATCTGGCGCAGCCGCCCCATGCGTGGACGCCTTGCGGGGGCGCGTTAGCCCGAATGGTCAAGGCCCGGCTGGCGGCTTAGCATGGCGCCCTACAACGCAAGAGGAGACAAGACAATGCGCGCGCGACACGTGATGATGGGTTGGGCCCTGATGGCCGCCCTGCTGGGGGCCCAGGCGGGCACGGTGACGGTGGTGACCTCCTTCCCCAAAGAACTGACGCAGGCCTACAAAAGCGCCTTCGAAAAAGCCAATCCCAGCATCAAGATCGAGATCCTGAACAAGAACACGGTCCAGGGCATTGCCTATGTGCGCGAGCTGCCCGTGGGCCAGCGGCCCGACGTCTTCTGGGCCTCGGCCCCCGACGCCTTCGAGGTGCTCGGTGGTCTGAAGCTGCTCGAACCGATTGGCGACCTGGCCAACAAGTCGGCCCCGTCCAAGGTGGGCGCCTACCCGATCAACGCGCCCGACAACCTGTACCTGGGGCAGGCCCTGGCTGGCTACGGCCTGATGTGGAACACGCGTTACCTCAATGCCAACAAGCTGGCCGCGCCGCGCCAGTGGGCCGATCTGGTCAAGCCCGAGTACTTCGGCCATGTGGCCATGAGCTCGCCATCGCGCTCGGGCACGACCCACCTGACGGTGGAGACCTTGCTGCAGGGCGAGGGCTGGGACAAGGGCTGGCGCCAGATGCTGCAGATCGCGGGCAACAGCGCCGCCATCACCGAGCGCAGCTTTGGCGTGCCCGATGGGGTCAACAACGGCCAATTCGGCATCGGCCTGGTGATCGACTTTTTTGGCCTGGCGGGCAAGTACTCGGGCTTTCCGGTCGAGTTTGCCTACCCCGATGTGACGGCGGTGGTGCCGGCCAATATCGCCCTGGTGACCGGCAGCAAGAACGCGGCCGAGGCGCGCAAGTTCATTGCCTACACCGTGTCGATGGAAGGCCAGCAGTTGCTCTACGACCCGAAGATCTCGCGCCTGCCCATCCTCCCCCCCGAGGCCATGGGCGGCAAGACGCCTGCGGGCTACCCCAACCCCTTCGAGATTGCCAAACGCGCCAAGGTGCAGTTCAACTCCGACCTGTCGGAGGCGCGCTACAACCTGGTGTCCACCCTGTTCGACCAGACCATCACCTTCCGCCACAAAGAGCTGCAGGCGGCCACGCGGGCCATCCATGCGGCCGAGGCGCAGCTCGCGCGCAAAGCCAATCCGCAGGCGCAGAACCTGCTGCGGCAAGCACGCGAGGCGGCCTTCTCGCCGGTGGTCGACACCGCCAAAGCGGCTGACAAGGACTTTCTGGCGCTGCTGGCGGCCAACAAAAAAGACGCCGCCGTCAACAAGAACGTGACCGCGCTCGAGAACCACTGGAACAACAGCGCCAAGCAAAACTACGAGCGTGCGCTGTCGCTGGCCCAGCAGGCCAGCGCCCTGCTCAAGTAAGCCGGCGCAGGCATGGGCTCCCCCAACGCGGCAGCACCGCTGTCGGCATCACCCTGGCGCACCACAGCGCCCGGCGTCTGGCTGGCCGGCGCCTTGGTGCTGGCCTTTCTGATGCTCTTTCTGGTGCTGCCGGTCGGGCGCGTGTTCATCAGCGCCTTCCAGGACGCGGACGGGGGCCTGACCCTCTCGCACATGGCGACCTTTTTCTCGCAGTCGCTGATGCGCGAGTCCTTTCTCAACAGCCTGTATGTGGCCCTGATGTCGGCCCTGATGGCGGCCCTGATCGCGGTGCCGCTGGCCTACTTCACGGTGCGCTTTGCCTTTCGCGGCGCGCTGCTGATCCAGACCCTGGGCGTGCTGCCGCTGATCATGCCGCCCTTTGTGGGCGCGGTGGCGCTGCA
Organism: Pseudomonadota bacterium; assembly: GCA_041157045.1. Lineage (GTDB taxonomy): Bacteria > Pseudomonadota > Gammaproteobacteria > Burkholderiales > Burkholderiaceae_C > Limnohabitans_A. The sequence continues at coordinate 5,409 of JBEBDJ010000121.1, read as the reverse complement.
GCTGATCTTTGGGCGCTCGGGCAGCATCAACTTGCTGCTGCAAGACACCTGGGGGGTGTCGCTGCCGATCATGGAGGGCCTGTCGGGCGTGATCTTTGTCGAGGCCATCCACTACTTCCCCTTCATCCTGATGAACCTGACGGTGGCGCTGCGCAACATCGACGGCGCGATGGAAGAGGCCGCGCTGAATTTGGGGTGCAAGGGCTGGCGCCTGTTCTGGCGGGTGGTCTTTCCGCTGGCCATGCCCGGCTTTGTGGCGGGCGTCTCGCTGGTGTTCGTGAAGGTCTTCGATGACCTGGGCACACCGCTGGTGATGGGGCAGACGAATCTGCTCGCCCCACAAGCCTATCTGCGCATCACCCAGGTGGGGCTGGAAGACCCCATGGGCTATGTGATCAGCGTGATCATGATCGTCTTCTCGATCCTGGCCATGGCGCTGTCGGCCCGGGTCCTGCGCGGGCGCGATTACGCCACCTTGCAAAAAGGCGGGGCGGGGCTGCGCCAGCGCCAGCTCTCGACCTGGGCGCAGGTGGGCGCCTGGGTCTGGATCGTTGCCATCCTGCTGCTCACGCTCTCGCCGCATGTGGGCGTGCTGCTGCTGTCGCTGGCCCGGGTCTGGAGCTTCTCGCCGCTGCCCGACGCCTACACCCTGGCGCACTACGCCACGGTGTTCGAGGACTCGGGCGGCATGATCACCAACACCTTGCTGTACTGCGGCCTGGCCGCCGGCCTGGATGTGCTGTTGGGCGTGACCATGGCCTACCTGATCCTGCGCACGCGCCTGCCCGCTCGCCAGTGGCTCGACGCCATCTCGACCGCCTCGCTGGCCGTGCCGGGCATCGTGTTGGCCATTGGCTACCTGCGCCAGTTCAAGGGCGTGACGCTGCCAGGCACCGATGTGCTGCTCACCAGCACCTGGGTCGCCATCATGCTCGCCTATGCCATCCGGCGCCTGCCCTATGCGCTGCGCAGCTGCGTGGCGGCGCTGCAGCAGGTGCATGTCTCGCTCGAGGAGGCGGCGCAAAGCCTGGGCGCCACACGGGTGCGCACCATCCGCCGGGTGGTCATCCCGCTCATGGCCGGCGGCATGCTCGCCGGCTTCATGACCAGTTTCATCACCGCCGCGGTCGAGCTCTCGGCCACACTGCTGCTGGTCTCGGCCGAATCGCAGGCGCCCATGAGCTACGGCATTTACCTCTACATGCAAAGCGTGGCCGGGCGCGGACCCGGCGCCGCGCTGGGGGTGCTGGCGGTGCTGGTGGTGGCGCTGGGCACCTATGCCTCGCACCGCCTGGCCGTGCGCAGCGCTGGCCCCACGACACCGGAGTCCCGACCATGAAACAAGTTCGCGTCGAGTGCCAGGGCATTGCCCTGTCCTACGGGGCCACCCCGGTGCTGCGCGATGTGCACCTGGACATTGCACCGGGCGAGTTCTTTGCCCTGCTGGGCCCCTCGGGCTCGGGCAAAAGCACGCTGCTGCGCCTGCTCGCCGGGTTCCAGCGCCAGCAACAAGGCCGCGTGCTGATCGACGGGCAAGACATCGGCCACCTGGAGCCCTGGCAGCGTCAGGTCGGCATGGTGTTCCAGAGCTATGCGCTGTGGCCGCATTTGTCGGTGTGGGACAACGTGGCCTTTGGCCTGGTCGAGCGCCGCGTCAAGGGCCCGGCGCTCGATCGCCGAGTTGGCGCCGCACTGGAGCTGGTGGGCCTGTCGGGCCTGGCCGAGCGCCGACCGGGGCAACTCTCGGGTGGACAGCAGCAGCGCGTGGCGCTGGCGCGCACCGTGGTGACCGAGCCCCAGGTGCTGCTGCTCGACGAGCCACTGTCCAATCTGGACAAGACGCTGCGGGTGCAAATGCGCGAAGAGCTGCTGGCCCTGCAGCGGCGCCTGGGCATGACGACGATTTTTGTCACGCACGACCAGGAAGAGGCCATGGGCACGGCCGACCGCATGGCCGTGCTCGATCACGGCGTGGTGCAACAGGTGGGCACCCCGCAAGCGCTGTACGACGCGCCGGCCAACGCCTTCGTGGCGCAGTTTGTGGGCACCATGAACCAGCTGCCTGCGCAGCGCCTGCCCCAGCCCTCGGGCACGCTGCGTGTGGCGGTGGACGGCCTGGGCGAGTTCACCCTGGCCGAGCCGCCGACCCAGCCCAGTGGCACCGGGCCCCTGATGCTGGGCCTGCGCCCGCATGCGCTGCGCCTGCAGGGCAGCGATCCGGCCGTCGGCGAGGCCGATGACTGTGCCTGGGGCACGGCACAGGTGCACTCGCGCGAGTTCCTGGGCGCCATGGTGCGTTACCAGCTGCAGCTGGGCCCGCACCGCCTGCAGGCCGATGCCCTGCACCTGGCCGGCCAGGCCCTGTTGCCGCCCGGCCAGACCGTGCGCGTGGGCGTGCCGCTGGCGCAGCTGCGGGTGCTGCAGGGCTGAGGGGGTTGTCGGGGTGTCAGCGCTGGCCACAGGGTCGTCTGTCGCGCATCCTGTAGAGGCGCTGCGAAGCGTGGTGTAAGGTACAGGCCATGTCATCCCCAGCAGACCCCCACCAGGCCATCCGAGATGGCGTGCGCGATCTGTGCGCCCAGTTCCCCGACGAGTACCACCGCCAGATCGACGAGGCGCGCGGCTACCCCGAAGCCTTTGTCAAGGCGCTGACCGATGCCGGTTGGATGGCCGCCCTCATCCCGACCGAGTACGGCGGCTCGGGCCTGTCCATGGCCGAGGCCTCGGTCATCATGGAAGAGATCAACCGCTCGGGCGGCAACGCCGGCGCCTGCCATGGCCAGATGTACGTCATGAACGCCATCGTGCGCAGCGGCACCGAGGCACAAAAAGCCCAGTACCTGCCGCGCATTGCCCGCGGCGAGCTGCGCATCCAGTCGATGGGCGTGACCGAACCCACCACCGGCAGCGACACCACCCGGCTCAAAACCAGCGCGGTGCGCAAAGACGGGCGCTGGGTCATCAACGGGCAAAAGGTCTGGATCTCGCGCGTGCAGCACAGCGACCTCATGATCTTGCTGGCCCGCACCACGCCGCTTGATCAGGTGCGCAAGCGCTCCGAGGGGCTGTCGTGCTTTCTGATCGACCTGCACCAGGCGGTGGGCAAGGGCTTGACCGTCAAGCCCATCCGCAACATGGTCAACCACGAAACCAACGAGCTGTTCTTTGACGAACTCGAGATCCCGGAGGACGCGCTGCTGGGCGCCGAAGGCCAGGGCTTCAAAACCTTGCTCGATGGGCTCAACGCCGAGCGCACGCTGATCGCCGCCGAGTGCATTGGCGACGGTTACTGGTTCATCGAACGCGCGCGCCGCTACGCCAGCGAGCGCGTGGTCTTTGGCCGCCCGATTGGCCAGAACCAGGGCGTGCAGTTCCCGATTGCCGAGGCCTACATCGAGGTCGAGGCGGCCAACCTGATGCGCTGGCGCGCCTGCGAAAAAATCGATGCCCACCAGAACGCGGGGGCCGAGGCCAACATGGCCAAGTACCTGGCCGCCAAGGCCAGCTGGGAGGCCGGCAATGTCTGCCTACAGACGCACGGCGGTTTTGGCTTTGCCTGCGAGTACGACATCGAGCGCAAGTTCCGCGAGACGCGCCTGTACCAGGTGGCGCCGATCTCGACCAACATGATCTTCAGTTACGTGGCCGAGCATGTGCTGGGCCTGCCCAAGTCCTACTGAGCGCCGGAGCCTGCGATGACCCGACCCCTGGACGGCATCACCGTCATCTCGCTGGAGCACGCGATTGCGGCGCCTTTTTGCACCCGGCAGCTGGCCGATCTGGGCGCCCGCGTCATCAAGATCGAGCGGCCGGGCAGCGGCGACTTTGCGCGCGCCTACGACACCCGCGTGCGCGGCCAATCCTCGCACTTTGTCTGGACCAACCGGTCCAAGGAAAGCCTGACGCTGGACCTCAAGCACCCGCAGGCCATGGCGGTGCTGCGCCAGCTGCTGGGCCAGGCCGATGTGCTGGTGCAAAACCTGGCCCCGGGCGCGGCCGCGCGCATGGGCCTGTCCTATGCCGAGCTGTCGGTGCTGCACCCACGCCTGATCGTGTGCGACATCTCGGGTTATGGCGAAGACGGCCCCTACCGCGACAAAAAGGCCTACGACCTGCTGATCCAGAGCGAAGCTGGCTTGCTATCGATCACGGGCAGCCCCGACGAACCGGCCAAGGCGGGCAACTCCATGGCCGATATCGCAGCAGGCATGTACGCCTACAGCAACATCCTCTCGGCCCTGCTGCTGCGCGAGCGCGTGGGCCAGGGCAGCCACATCGATGTGTCGATGCTCGAAGCGCTGACCGAGTGGATGGGCTATCCGCTGTATTACGCTTTTGAGGGCGCCCCGCCGCCGCCCCGCAGCGCCGCCGCGCACGCCAGCATCTACCCCTACGGCCCGTTTGCCGCGGGCGACGGTGGCACCGTGATGCTGGGCCTGCAGAACGAGCGCGAGTGGGCCGCGTTTTGCCGCACCGTGATGGCCGCGCCCGCGCTGGCCGAGGACCCGCGCTTTGCCAACAATGCCGCACGCAGTGCCCACCGCGCCGAGCTGCGCGCGCTGATCCTGCAAACCTTTGGCCAGATGAGCACGGCGCAGGTGATCGCGCGCCTGGACGAGGCGGGCATCGCCAACGCGCGCATGAACGAGATGGCCGACGTCTGGGCGCACCCGCAACTGCAAGCGCGCGACAACTGGGTGACGGTGGACTCGCCGGCCGGCCCCATCCCGGCGCTGCGGCCGCCGGGCCGGCAAAACCGCTTTGCGCCGCGCATGGACCCCGTGCCGGCCGTGGGTGCGCACACCGACGCCATCTTGCGCCAACTGGGCCACAGCGACGCCGACATTGCCGCCATGCGCGCGCAGCACATCATTTAAGCCTGACGCGCCACGACCGCGCCACTGGCGGCGCGGCAGGGCTGCCCGCTCAGTTGGGCTTGGACTTCTCGATGGCCTGCACCAGCGGGGCCCAACGCTGGATTTCCTGGCCGACAAAGCGGGTGAACTGCGCCGGGTCCAGGTCTTGCGTTTCCATGCCTTCGGCGGCCATCAGCTTGAGCACCGGCTCGGATTTCTGCGCACGCCGAATCTCTTCATTGATCTTGCGCACCAGGGGCGCGGGCATGCCCGCCGGCCCCGAAATGGCAAACCAGGTGGTGGCGGTCAGATCGGGGTAGCCCAGCTCGGCAAAGGTGGGCACATTGGGCATGTCGGCCATGCGCTTGTTCGAGGTGACGCCCAGCGCCTTGATGCGGCCGTTGGCAATGAAGGCATTGGCCGACGAGAAGGTCACAAAGGCAGCCAGCACCTGGCCGCTGACCAGATCGGTCACGGCCGGTGCGGCCCCCTTGTAACCAATGTGCGTTTGCGAGATCTTGGTTTGGCGCGCGAACATCTCGCCCACCATGTG
>JBEBDJ010000120.1:0-3715 GCA_041157045.1 Pseudomonadota bacterium | reverse complement strand
GGCGTGCTCTCTGAAATCGCGGTCGCCGACGGCGGCACCGTGGTGGCCGAGCAGCTCATCGCCCGCATCGACACCGACGGCAAGTCGGCCGCTGCCGCTCCGGCAGCCGCTGCCGCCCCGGCGGCCGCCGCCCCGGCCCCTGCTGCGGCCGCCCCGGCCTCGGCCAGCAAGGCCGGCGTGGCCATGCCCGCTGCCGCCAAGCTGATGGCCGACAACCAGTTGGCCGCTGGCTCGGTCGCTGGCACCGGCAAGGACGGCCGCGTCACCAAGGGCGATGTGCTCGCCGCTGTGGCCGGTGGCGTCAAGTCCACCGCCGCCGTCATCCCCACCGGCGCCCCGACCGCCGCGCTGCCGCAAGTGGCGGCCCCGAGCGTGAACCTGGGCGATCGCCCCGAGCAGCGCGTGCCCATGACGCGTCTGCGCGCCCGCATTGCCGAGCGCCTGCTGCAGTCGCAAGCCACCAACGCCATCCTGACCACCTTCAACGAGGTCAACATGGCCCCGGTGATGGAAATGCGCAAGCGCTTCCAGGACAAGTTCGAGAAAGAGCACGGCATCAAGCTGGGCTTCATGAGCTTCTTCGTCAAGGCCGCGGTGCATGCCCTCAAGAAGTACCCGGTGCTCAACGCCTCGGTGGACGGCAACGACATCGTCTACCACGGCTACTTCGACATCGGCATCGCCGTCGGTTCGCCGCGCGGCCTGGTGGTGCCCATCATTCGCAACGCCGACCAGCTGAGCTTTGCCGAGATCGAGAAGAAGATTGCCGAGTTTGGCGCCAAGGCGCGCGACGGCAAGCTGGGCATCGAAGAGATGACCGGCGGCACCTTCTCGATCTCGAACGGCGGCACCTTCGGCTCCATGCTCTCGACCCCGATCATCAACCCGCCGCAATCGGCCATCCTGGGCGTGCACGCGACCAAGGACCGCGCCGTGGTGGAAAACGGTCAGGTCGTGGTGCGTCCCATCAACTACCTGGCCATGTCCTACGACCACCGCATCATCGACGGTCGCGAGGCCGTGCTGGGCCTGGTGGCCATGAAGGAAGCGCTGGAAGATCCGGCCCGCCTGCTGTTTGACCTGTGAGTGCTGCCAACATGAGCCAATCTTTTGATGTGATCGTCATCGGCGGGGGGCCTGGCGGCTATATCGCGGCCATCCGCGCTGCGCAGCTGGGCAAGACCGTGGCCTGTATCGACGAATGGAAAAACGCCGCTGGCGGCCCGGCCCCGGGCGGCACCTGCACCAATGTGGGCTGCATCCCGTCCAAGGCCTTGCTGCAGTCGTCCGAGCACTTCGAGCATGCCAACAAGCATTTCGAAGAGCACGGCATCAGCGCCAAGAGCGTGACGATCGACGTGGCCAAAATGGTCGCCCGCAAGGACAGCGTCGTCAAGCAGAACAACGACGGCATTCTGTACCTGTTCAAAAAGAACAAGGTCAGCTTCTTCCACGGCCGTGGCAGCTTTGAAGGCAAGGCCGAGGGCGGCTATGCGATCAAGGTCAGCGGCCAGAACGAGCAGGTCATCACCGGCGGCCAGGTCATCGTGGCCACCGGCTCCAGCGCCCGCGCGCTGCCGGGCGTGGCCTTTGACGAAGAGACCGTGCTGTCCAACGACGGGGCCCTGCGCATTGGCGCCGTGCCCAAGACGCTGGCGGTGATCGGTTCGGGCGTGATCGGCCTGGAGATGGGCTCGGTCTGGCGCCGCCTGGGTGCGCAGGTCACCATTCTCGAGGGCCTGCCGACCTTTCTGGGGGCGGCCGACGAGCAGATCGCCAAGGAGGCCAAGAAGGCCTTCGACAAACAGGGCCTGAAGATCGAGCTGGGCGCCAAGGTCGGTGAGATCAAGACCGGCAAGAAGGGCGTGTCGATTGCTTACACCAACGCCAAGGGCGAGGCCCTGACGCTGGAGGCCGACAAGCTGATCGTCTCGATTGGCCGCGTGCCCAACACCACCGGCCTGAACCCCGAGGCGGTGGGCCTGCAGCTCGACGAGCGCGGCGCGATTGTGGTTGACGGCGACTGCCGCACCAACCTGCCCGGCGTCTGGGCGGTGGGCGATGTGGTGCGTGGTCCGATGCTGGCGCACAAGGCCGAGGAAGAGGGCGTGGCGGTGGCCGAGCGCATCGCCGGTCAGCACGGCCATGTGAACTTCAACACCATTCCCTGGGTCATCTACACCAGCCCCGAGATTGCCTGGGTCGGCCGCACCGAGCAGCAGCTCAAGGCCGATGGCGTGGCCTACAAAGCCGGCACCTTCCCCTTCCTGGCCAACGGGCGTGCCCGCGCGCTGGGCGACACCACCGGCATGGTCAAGTTCCTGGCAGACGCCAAGACCGACGAGATCCTGGGCGTGCACATCGTGGGCCCGATGGCCAGCGAGCTGATCGCCGAGGCGGTGGTGGCCATGGAGTTCAAGGCCAGCGCCGAGGACATCGCCCGCATCTGCCACGCGCACCCCTCGCTGTCCGAGGCGACCAAGGAAGCGGCGCTGGCGGTCGACAAGCGCACCCTCAACTTCTGATCCACAAGGCCACGGGCGGGGCAGGCATGCCCCGCTTGCGGTAAAGTGTCATCAGCCGCCCGGGCCCCGTCCCGGGTTTTTTTTTAGATTTGCCCACCGATGGCCATGTCCGTTTCAGAGCAGTACGACAAGGAACTCGCCCAGCGAGGCTATCAAAGCGATCCCGCCCAGCGCCGAGCAGTCCAAGCGCTCGAGCGCTGCGCCAATGAATGGGCCGCCTACAAGCACCAGCGCTCGAACGCGCTCAAGAAGTTCTTCAACAAACCCGCGATCCCGCGCGGCGTCTACATGTACGGCGGGGTGGGGCGCGGCAAGAGCTTTTTGATGGACTGCTTTTACGCGGCGGTGCCGATCCGGCGCAAGACGCGCTTGCACTTTCACGAGTTCATGCGCGAGGTGCACCGCGAGCTGGCGGCCATGCAGGGCACGGTGAACCCGCTCGACGAGCTGGGCCGGCGCATTGCCCAGCGCTACAAGCTCATCTGCTTTGATGAGTTCCATGTGGCCGACATCACCGACGCGATGATCCTGCACCGGCTGCTGGTCTCGCTGTTTGACAACGGGGTGGGCTTTGTCACCACTTCCAATTTCAAGCCCGACGGGCTTTACCCCGACGGCTTGCACCGCGACCGCATCCTGCCGGCCATTGCGCTGCTCAACGAGCGCATGGAGGTGCTCAACGTCGACAACGGCACCGACTATCGGCGGCGCACCCTCGAGATGGTGCGCCTCTACCACTGCCCACTGGGGCCGCAGGCCGATCAGGAAATGGACGAGGCCTTCACCCGCCTCGCCAGTGGCCCGGACGAGGACCCGGTGATGACCATCGAGGCACGCCAGATTCGCGCCGTGCGCCGCGCCGGCGGCGTGGTGTGGTTTGATTTCCGCACGCTGTGTGGTGGACCGCGCTCACAGAACGACTACCTCGAAATTGCCACGCAGTTTCACACCGTGCTGCTGAGCAATGTGCCCGAGATGCCGGTGCGCATGGCCTCCGAGGCGCGGCGCTTTACCTGGCTCATCGATGTGCTCTACGATCGGCGCGTGAAGCTGATTCTGTCGGCCGCGGTGCCGCCCGAGCAGCTCTACACCGAAGGACCGCTCTCGCACGAGTTCCCGCGCACCGTCTCGCGCCTCAACGAGATGCAGTCGGCCGAGTTCCTGGCCCTGGAACACCGCACCGTGGACAC
>JBEBDJ010000119.1:0-16775 GCA_041157045.1 Pseudomonadota bacterium | reverse complement strand
CGACGACAGCCGCCCGCGCGGTGGCCGGGCGCTGGAAATCCGCAACGCGCTGCAAGAGGAAATCGAGAGCGGCAAGCTGCCGCCCGGCGCGCCGCTGGACGAGCGGGCCCTGGCCCAGCGCTTTGCGGTCTCGCGCACCCCGGTGCGCGAAGCGCTGCAGCAGCTGGCCGCGCGCGACCTGGTGCGCATCGCACCGCGCCAGGGCGTGAGCGTGGCGCGCCTGACCATCAGCCAGGTGCGCGCGATCATGGAATCGATTGGCGAGCTCGAGGCCCTCGCGGCCAAGCTGGCTGCGCGCCGGGTCGACGACCACCTGCGCCAGCAGCTGGACCTGGCCATCGACCGCTGCCAAGAGGCCGCGGTGCAAGGCGGCTCGGCCGAGTACGCGCTGGCCAACCACTTTTTCCACGAAACGGTGTACGCCGGCTGCCGCAACCCTTACCTGGCCGAGCTGATCCGCAATGCGCGGCGCCAGATCCAGCGCTACCGCATCCGCGACTTCCACAGCAAGTCGCAGATCAGCAAATCGCTCAAGGAGCACCTGCAGGTGGCGCGGGCCATCCAGGACGGCGACGAGGCGCTGGCCATGCAGGCCATGCTCCTGCACGTGCCCACCGGCTCGACCGGTTTTTCCGAGTTCCTCGCGCGCATGCCGATGAGCTTCTTCGAAATCGACGCCGGCGACGCCTGAGCCGGCCAGGAGACCCCCATGCGCGCCAACGCCCGCTCCATCGAGGTGCCCGGCATCGGGCACAACGCCCCCATCCCCCTGGCCGCCCGCGTCGGCCCGCTGCTGTGCTCATCGGCCATTGCGGGCAAGGACCCGGCCAATGGCCAGCTGCCCGCCAGCGCGCACGATCAGGTGCGCCAGGCCTTTGCCAATCTGGACGCGGTGCTGGCCGCCGCCGGTGGCGGACTGGAGCACCTGGTCAAGCTGGCCATCACGCTGGCCGACAACGGCCTGCGCGACGCGGTCAACCAGGAGTGGCTCGCTCGCTTTCCCGACGCGCACGATCGCCCGGCGCGGCACATCACCGTCCAGCCCCTGGGCCACGGCATGCAGATCCAGCTCGAGTGCATGGCCTTCATCCAGCCCTGACCCCCATTTCTACCGGAGTCCTTTCATGATCATCGATTCGCACGCCCACATCCACATGCCGCCTGAGAGCTTTCGCTTCATGGCCGAGCTCATTGGCGGCCGCGCCAACCCCTACACCCTGCCCAAAATCCCCGAGGCCTCGATTCGCCGCGTGGCCGAAGACCAGATCCGCATCATGGATTCGGTGGGCACCGACATCCAGTTCATCTCGCCGCGTCCCTACCTGCAAATGCACTCGGTCAAGCCGGGCAAGGTGACCGAGCTGTGGTCGCAGCACTGCAACAACCTGATCGCCGAATTCGTCAAGCTGTTTCCCGATCGCTTCCGTGGTGTGGCGGGCCTGCCGCAATTCATGGACGAGCCCCTGGGCCTGCGCGCGGTGCCCGAACTCCAGCGCTGCGTCAATGACCTGGGCTTTGTGGGCTGCCTGATCAACCCCGATCCGACCGAAGGCCTGGGCGACCCCCCCGGCATGGGCGACCCGTACTGGCACCCGCTGTACGAGGCCATGGTGGCACTCGATGTGCCGGGCCTGATCCACTCGGCCGGCAGCTGCAGCGAGCGCGAGTCCTACACCCTCAAGTTCCTCAACGAAGAGACCATCTCGGTCGTCTCGCTGCTGGGCGCCAAGACCTTTGACACCTTCCCCAATCTGAAGATCGTGGTGGCCCACGGCGGCGGGGCCATCCCCTACCAGATGGGGCGCTTTCGCTCGTGGAGCGTGCGCAAGGGCGAGAAGGAAAACTTTGACCAGCAGCTCAAGAAGCTGTACTTCGACACCTGCAACTACAGCAGCGAAGCGATGGAGCTGCTGATCAAGGTGGCGGGCAGCGACAACGTGATGTTTGGCACCGAAAAGCCCGGCACCGGCAGCGCGCGCGACCCGCTGACCGGCCGCGACTACGACGACATGAAGCCGGTGATCGAGGCGATCGACTGGCTCACCGACGCGCAAAAGAAAGACATCTTCGAGTGCAACTGCCGCCGCGTTTACTCGCGCGCCTTCCGCACCGACGAGCAGAGCCAAACGGCCTGAAACGCAATCCGGAGTGACGCCATGGCCCTGACCAAAGAAGAAAACGACCTGCTGTGCAAGGTCGAGAACGGCGCCCCGATGGGCGAGATGATCCGCCAGCACTACTGGCTCCCGGCCGTGCCCTCGGTCAAGCTCGAAGCCGACGGCGCGCCGGTGCGCGTGCGCCTGCTGGGCACCGACCTGGTGGCCTTCCGGGCCACCGATGGCAGCGTGGGCGTGCTCGATGAGCGCTGCGCGCACCGCAAGGCCTCGCTGGCGCTGGCGCGCAACGAGGACAACGGCCTGCGCTGCATCTACCACGGCTGGAAGTTCAACGTCAAAGGCGAGGTGGTCGAGGCGCCCAACCATGCGGGCAACCAGGAGCAGTTCTGCCAGCATGTGCGGGTGAACCGCTACACCACGGTCGACCGCGGCGGCATTGTGTGGGTCTGGCTGGGCAAGGGCGAGACCCCGCCGCCCTTCCCCGAGCTGCCCTTTGTGGACCTGGCGCCGCAGCACCGCTCGGTCACCAGCGTGGAAGTGCCCACCAACTGGGTGCAGGGCGTGGAGGCCTCGATGGACTCCTCGCATGTGAGCTTTCTGCACGAGTCGACCACCCAGCTGACCGCAGGGGGCGGCAACGACCGGCAGAACATGAACAAGGCCAAGGCGCCCAAGCTGGAGTTCGAGGAGCGGCCCTACGGTTACCGCTACGCCGCCCTGCGCAGCCTGCCCGACGAGCAGATCTACGCGCGCGTGAACAACTTTGTGATGCCCTGGTACGGCATCATCTGCCCGCCCGACGCCAACGGCCCCACGACGGTGTTCTTCTCGACCCCGGTGGACGACACGCACCACCGCGCCTGGTTCGTGCACTACAACGCCAAGCGCCCGCTGGGCATGACCATCATGTCGGCCAGCCCCGATGTGTGGAACTTCCCGCCGCTGCCCCCGGGCGAGGCCAAGGACAACTGGGGCCAGAACCGCGACATCATGAAGCGCGGCCACTTCTCGGGCTTTCCGCAGCACCTGGGCACCGAGGACTTTGCGATGTTCATCAGCCAGGGCCCGCTCTACGACCGCACCGACGAGCAGCTGTGCATGGCCGACGGTGCGGTGGTGCGCGTGCGCCAGCTCCTGATCCGCGCCGCGCGCGAGTTCATGGAAGGCAAAACGCCCAGCATGGCCCATCACCCGGACCTGAACTACCGCAACATCCACTCGATCGGCGCGGTCATCCCTGCCGATGCCGACTGGCACACCCTGGTGGACTGACACGCCCCCCGGCCCGCACGCCGACCCGGGCGTGCGGCGCCCCCTTTTTAGGAGACTCCCCATGCGCCCCACCCGTCGCCTCGCCCTGCTGGCCAGCGCCGCACTGCTGGCCCTGCCCCTGCTGGCCCCGGCCCAGAACAAGCCGCCGATCCGCATCCTGATCGGCTTTCCGCCAGGCGGCGCCACCGACGCCATCGGCCGCGTGGTGGCCGACAAGCTGCCCGGTGTGCTGGGCCAGCCGGTCATCGTGGACAACAAACCCGGTGTGGGTGGGCGCATCGCCGCCGACATGGTGCTGGCCGCGCCGGCCGACGGGCAGACCTACATGATCGCGCCCAACGCGACGCCGACCTTCCAGATGCTGGTCTTTGCCAAAGACCTCAAATGGGACATCACGCGCGACTTCGTGCCGGTGGCGGGCATTGCCTCGTACCCGCTGGGCATGGGCGTGGCGACCCAGCTGGGCGTGGGCAATGCGCGCGAGTTTGTCGAATGGGCCAAAAAGAACCCGGGCAAGGCCAGCTTTGGCACCCCGGGCACCGGTGGGCAAAACCATTTCCTGGGCGTGCAGCTGGCCAAGGTCACCGGGATCGACATGCCCGTCACCCCCTACAAGGGCACGCCCCCCATGGTCACCGACCTGATCGGCGGCCATGTGCCCTCGGCGATCAGCCTGCTCGACGGCATGATGGCGCAGCACCGCGCCGGCAAGCTGCGCGTGATCGGCGTCTTCACCAAGGAGCGCTCGCCGCTGATGCCCGACATCCCGACCTTTGCCGAGCAAGGCATCGACGTGACCTCGGGCGAGGGCTGGACCGGCATGTGGGCGCGCGCGGGCACGCCCGCCGCCGAGGTGCAGCGCGTCTCGGCCGCGGTGCGCCAGGTCCTGCAGATGCCCGAGGTGCGCGAGACCCTCAGCACCAAGCTCTGGGCGCATCCGCACTACCGCAGCGGCGCCGAGCTCGACGCCCTGCAAAAAGCCGAGCTGGCGCACTGGGCGCCCATCATCAAAGCCTCGGGCTTCAAGCCCGAGTAAACCCCAGACGGCATGCTGACCCCCGAGAAAAACCAGCAGCTCACCCAGGTCGGCCCTGGCACGCCCATGGGCGAGGTGCTGCGCCGGCACTGGCACCCCATCGCCGGGGTCGACGAGCTCGATCGCCAAAGCGTCAAGGCCGTGCGCCTGATGGGCGAGGACCTGGTGCTGTTCAAGGACCTGAGCGGCCAGTACGGCCTGACCGATCGCCACTGCGCGCACCGCCGTGCCGACCTGAGCATGGGCTATGTCGAGGCCGAGGGCATCCGCTGCAACTACCACGGCTGGCAGTTCAACGCGCAGGGGGCCTGCGTGGCCGCGCCCTTCGAGGACCAGATCGACCCGCAAGGCCGGATGCGCCAGAAGGTGCGGCTCAAGGCCTATCCGGTGCGCGCCAAGGCCGGTCTGTTGTGGGCCTATCTGGGGCCGCTGCCCGTGCCCGAGCTGCCCGACTGGGAGGCCTTCTCGTGGCCCAACGGCTTTGTCCAGGCGGTGTTTGCCGAGGTGCCCTGCAACTGGTTGCAAACGCAGGAAAACTCGATCGACCCGGTGCACTTTGAGTGGATGCACGCCAACTGGAGCCGGCGCCTGCGCGGTCACACCGGCGGCTACGCGCCCCGGCACCTGCAGCTGGCCTTTGAGGAATTCGAGCACGGCTTTGTCTACAAGCGCATCTCGGAAGACACCAACGCCCAACACCCGCTGTGGACGATTGGCCGCGTGTGCCTCTGGCCCAACGGCTTTTTCCTGGGCGACCACTTCGAGTGGCGGGTGCCCATCGACGACGAGAACACCCTGAGCGTGACCTGGTCCTTCATCCGCGTGCCGCGCGAGGCCGAGCCCTTTGTGCCCACGCAGATCCCGACCTGGACCTCGCCGGTGCGCGATGGCCAGGGCCGCTGGATCACCAGCCATGTGATCAACCAGGACATCGTGGCCTGGGCCGGCCAGGGCCGCATTGCCGACCGCAGCCGCGAGCACCTGGGCGCCAGCGACCGCGGCATCGCCATGCTGCGCCGCCAGCTGCAGCAGGACATCGAGGCGGTGCAGGCCGGGCGCGACCCCAAGGGCGTGCTGCGCGATCCGGCGCGCAACGCGCGCATCGTGCTGCCCAGCGACTCGCGCGACTTTTTCCTGCACGGCCTGCCGCGGGCCGACTACCTGCGCCACCCCAAATGGGCGCGCCTCTTGCAGCACTTCATTTTTCATGCCGGCCAGCCCGAATGGGTGCAGGCCGCGCACCAGCAGGCCACCGGCGTGCCGATCGCGCCGATGGCGGTGCTGGACCTTTGATGTCTGGAGTTTGAATGAGCGATCCCACCACCTTGTCCGTGCGCGTGCGCGCCATGACCTGGGAGGCGCAGGCCGTGCTCGGCCTGGAACTGGTGCCCCTGAGCCCGCAGCAGGCCCTGCCGGCCTTCAGCGCCGGCGCGCACATCGACCTGCACCTGAAGACGCCGCAAGGGCCGCTGGTGCGCAGCTACTCGCTGCTCAACGACCCGCGCGAGACGCACCGCTATTGCCTGGGCATCCACCTGGGCGCCGCATCGCGCGGCGGCTCGGCGCAGGTGCACCAGCGCCTGCGGGTGGGCGATGTGCTCACCATCGGCGCGCCGCGCAACCACTTCCCGCTCGAGGAGTCGGCGCCGCACCAGGTCTTCATTGCCGGCGGCATCGGCATCACCCCCATGCTTTCGATGATCGCGCGTGCGCAGGCGCTGGGCACGCCCTGGACGCTGTACTACAGCGCCCGCTCGCGCGAGCTGGCCGGTTTTCTGGACCGCCTGACATCGCCCAGCGGCCAGGCAGGCGGCCGGGTGGTGTTCAACTTTGACCAGGAAAACGGCGGCCGCATGCTGGACCTGGCCGCCATCGTGGCCCACTTGCCCGCTGGCGCCCATGTGTACTGCTGCGGCCCCACCCCCATGCTGCAGGCCTACGAAGCGGCCTGCGCCGCCTTGCCCCCCGAGCGGGTGCACCGCGAATACTTTGCGCCCGCGCAAAGCGCCGCCACCGAAGGCCAGTACGAGGTCGAGCTGGTGCGGGCCAAGCGCACGCTGGCGGTGCAGCCCGGCCAGAACCTGCTCGACGCCCTGATCGCCATCGGTCAGGAACCGCCGTTTTCCTGCCGCGAAGGCGTGTGCGGCACCTGCGAGGTGCGCGTGCTCGAGGGCGAGGTCGACCACCGGGACATGGTGCTCAGCACGGCCGAGCGCGCGCTCAACGACCGCATGATGGTCTGCTGCTCGGGTGCCAAGAGCGCGCGCCTGGTGCTGGACCTCTGACCCCACCCATTTTCTTGAAAGACCCCATGAGCGAACCCCTGATCACCTACGAACTCGACGGCACGGTCGCCCTGATCGGCCTGAACCGCCCGGACAAGCGCAACGCCATTCACGACGGCCTGATCGACGCACTGCGCGAAGCCGTGCTGCGCGCCCACGAAGAGGCCCATGTGGCCGTGCTGTTTGGCCACGGCAGCAACTTCTGCGCCGGCCTGGACCTGGCCGAAGCGCTGGCCCGCGCGACCGGCCAGATCAAGGCCCCGCGCAAGCGCCGCCGCCACAACTGGCACGAGGTGTTCGACCTGATCGCGCGCGGCCCGATTCCCTTTGTCGCGGCCCTGCACGGCGCGGTCGTGGGGGGCGGGCTGGAGCTGGCCACCGCCGCGCATGTGCGCGTGGGCGACGAGACCGTGGTCTGCGGCCTGCCCGAGGGCCAGCGCGGCATTTTTGTTGGCGGTGGCGGCACCGTGCGCATCCAGCGCGTGGTGGGCACCACCATCATGATGGACATGATGCTCACCGGCCGCCTGCTCAACGCCGCCGAGTCGATGCAAGCGCACATCGTGCGCTATGTCGTGCCACCAGGCCAGGCGCTCGAGAAAGCGCGCGCCCTGGCCCACCGCGTGGCGCAAAACAGCCTCGAGACCAACTGGATGATCGTCAACGTGCTGCCGCGCGTGCAAGACCTCTCGCACGACGACGGACTGTTTGTCGAGCAACTCAACTCCGCGCGGGCGCGCCCGCCCGAGGCCGAAGCCCGCTTGCGCGAATTTGTCGAAGGCAAGGCCAAACCGATCCAGGGCAACCAGGGGTGATGCATGAGCGATTTTGATTTCTTCCACGTCAGCGACGAGGACGCGGCCCGCGCCGCCGAACACGCCAAGCGCGCTGCGCGCGAGGCCGCCCTGGTCGACGGCCTGCCCGCCGATCTGCCGCTGCGCCCCATTGCCCGGGTGGCGGTGATTGGCGCCGGCACCATGGGCGGCGGCATTGCCATGGCGCTGGCCGCCATCGACATGCCTGTCACCCTGATCGACGCCAGCGCCAGCGCGCTCGAACGCGGCCTGCAGCGGGTGCGCGACAACTACGCCACCAGCCTGCGCCGCGGCAAGCTCGACGAGGCCACCATGGCCCGGCGCCTGGCCTGCATCAGCGGCTCGGTGCAAATGGCCGATGTGGCCGATGCCGACCTGGTGATCGAGGCGGTGTTCGAGGACCTGCCGCTCAAGCAAGAGATCTTCCGCACCCTGGACCAGCACGCCAAGGCCGGCGCCATCCTGGCCACCAACACCTCGGGGCTGGACATCGACCAGATCGCCGCCGTGACGCGCCGCCCGCAAGACGTGGTGGGCGCGCACTTCTTCAGCCCGGCGCATGTGATGCGCCTGCTGGAGGTGGTGCGGGCCAGCCAGACCGACGAGGCGGTGCTGGCCACGCTGATGGACCTGGGCCGGCGCATGGGCAAGGTCTCGGTGCTCGCCCGCATCTACCCCGGCTTCATCGGCAATGCCCTGTTTCGCCAGTACACCCGCGAGGCGCACTTTCTGGTGGAGGATGGCGCGCTGCCGCACGAGGTGGACGCCGCCCTGCTCAAATTTGGCTACGCCATGGGCGTGTTTGCCGTGCACGACATGGCCGGCAACGATGTGGGCTACCAGACGCGCAAGGCGCAGATGGCCACACGGGCCAAGGACCGGCGCTGGAACGACCTGATCCTCAAGCTCTGCGACCTGGGGCGCCTGGGCCAGAAAAGCGGCAAGGGCTGGTACCGCTATGCACCGGGCGAGCGCACCCCGCAGCGCGACCCCGAGCTCGAGACCTTTCTGGTCGAGGAATCCGCGCGCATGGGCATTGTGCGGCGCCACTTTGACGACCAGGAGATCATGCGCCGCTGCCTGTACGGCATGATCAACGAGGGTGCCCGCCTGCTGGAGTTGGGCATTGCCCAGCGCCCCGGCGACATCGACATCACCTACCTGACCGGCTACGGTTTCCCGGCGCGCCACGGCGGCCCGCTGTTCATGGCCGACCGCATCGGGCTGCCCCAGGTGCTGGCCGACATCGAGCGCCTGCACGCCGAGCACGGCGTTTGGTGGACCCCCGCGCCGCTGCTGCAGCGCATGGTGCAACAAGGCCTGCGCTTTGCCGACTGGCAGCCGGGCATGGCCAAGGCCTGAGCAAGGAACACCATGGACTTGGGCATCACGGGACGCCGCGCACTGGTGTGCGCCTCATCGCAAGGGCTGGGCCAGGCCTGCGCGCTGGCGCTGGCACAAGAGGGCTGCGAGGTCTTCATCAACGGCCGCCAGGCCGACAAGCTCGAACGCGCGGCGGCCCGCCTGCGCGAGGCCACCGGCGCGCGCGTGCATGCGGTGGTGGCCGACCTCAACACCGAGGCAGGCCGCACCGCGCTGATCGCGGCCTGCCCCGAGCCCGACATCCTGGTCAACAACAATGCGGGCCCGCCGCCGGGCCAGCTCGCGGACTGGGACCACAGCGCCTGGATGGGCGCGCTGGAGGCCAATTTGCTGTCGGCCGCGCTCTTGATCCGCGCGGTGCTGCCCGGCATGCGCCAGCGCCGCTTTGGCCGCATCGTCAACATCACCTCGGCCATGGTCAAAACCCCGCATGCGGCCATGGGCCTGTCCACCGCGGCACGGGCGGGCCTGAGCGCGCTCACCCGTGCGCTGGCGCGCGAGGCCGTGATCGACAACGTCACGCTCAACAACCTGCTGCCCGAGCGCTTTGACACGCCGCGCCAGCAGTTCATGGCCGAGCGCATGGTCCAGGCCGAGGGCATCACCCTGGAGGAGGCGCGCCGGCGCATTGCCGCCACCTTGCCGGCCAATCGCTTTGGCGACCCGGCCGAGTTTGGCGCGGCCTGCGCCTTTTTGTGCAGCGCCCGCTCGGGCTTCATGACCGGGCAGAACCTGCAGCTCGACGGCGGGGCCTACGCGGGCCTGATCTGAGGCCGCTGGCCGCGCGCAGGGCCCCAGCCAAAAAAACAGCGCGCCGATCGGGCGTCCTCTTGCGAGGGCCAGATCGGCGCGCTGCGGGCTGCCATGCGCCCCCAGGGCGCATGGGCAGCGCAGGGCTTAGGCGCGCTTGGCAGCGGGCTTGGTCTTGCTGATGGCGCTGGTGACCGCGGCTTCGGCCTGGCTGGCGGCGGCCTTCAGGTTGGCTTCGGCGGTTTCAGCGGCTTGCTTGGCCACTTTTTGCAGGGTGGCGGCGGTGGTCTGGCTGGCTTCGTAGGCCTGCTTGAAGATGGCCACGGCAGCGTCCGAACCGGCGGGCGCGTTCTTCAGATTGGCTTCGACCACACCGTGCAGGGTGCTCTGGGCTTCGCTGACCTTGGCTTCCACGGTCTTGCCCAGCTCGGCGCCGGTGCTTTGGGCGATGTCGTACAGGTGACGGCCATACGAGACCGACTTCTCGAAAGCGGGCTGCACCAGGGCGGCTTGCGCGGCCAGCAGCTCTTGCGGGTTCTTGGCGTCCAGCAGGGTCTGCAGGTTGGCGAAGGACTCGCTGACGGCGGCCTTGGAGGCGGCCAGGTTCAGCTCGACCAGGCGCTCAAAACCAGCGTAAGCGGTCTGGGCAACGCCCGCGACGGTTTGCAGTTGGGCTTTCTGGGCGGCGACGACTTGTTCGGCGGTGGGGGTCATGGTGGTTCCTTGGAGAGGTTTTGTTGCAATGCAGCAATTTGACCGGAAGCCGCCGCCCAAGGCAAGGGAAAACCCGTGTTTTAGAGGCCGCTCTCCAATTCCGCAGGCCAGCGCATACACTTGGCTGATGGACTATTGGCCGCTTTTTCTGGTGCTGGCGCTCGGGCTGCACCACCTGCAGCGCCAGGGACAGCGCCGGCGCACCGCCTTGCTGGCGGCGCACCTGCAGCCCTGGCAAATCGAACGCCTGATGCAGCGCCTGGTGCAGGGCTACCAGGCCGCGCTCGACCTGCGCGGCAGCGCCCAGGACGAGGCCTTTGCCGCCCTGGGGGGCGCCGAGCAGCAGCTGGCGCAAGAGTTCTCGCAGGTGGCGGGCCAATTCTCGCGGCTCTCGCCGCCCGAGGCGCGCACCGCTCGCCTGGCCCTGCCGGGCCTGGTCAAGATCTGGCCGCCGGCCAGCTTTGACACCCGGCGCGTGCTGCAGGTGCACGCCGAAGGCATTGCGCGGGCGGTGGCCAACCGCGATGGCCTGGCCCCCCGCGATCGGGCCTTTCGCTTGATGGCCGAGATGCTGCTCATGCAGCACAGCTGCCATTGGTTCTGCCGCAGCCGCACCGTGGCCGATGCGCGCTTGCTGGCGCAGCACCAGACGCGCCATGCGCAGGCCCTGGCCAGCGTGGGCGAGACCACCCGGCAGGACTACCTGGCCATCATCCGGGGCCCGGCGGTGGGCGCCTGAGGGCTGCGCCTGCCGTGCAGGCTCAGAAATCCAGCTCGCGCAGCAGCACCGCGCTGGCCTGGCGCAGGTAGCGCAGCGCCGGCGCCTCCCACTGGCTGTGCACCGTCAGGTGCCCACGCCAGGTGCGGCCGGCCAGCGAGGCCGGCATGGCGCCAGGGTCCTCGGGCTCGAGCACCACGCGGTAGACCGCCCGCTCGGGCACCAGTTGGCGGTTTTTCTCGCGCACCAGCACATGGCCGCCGTTGTGGGTGGCCAGCTCGGGCCGGGGCAGCACGCGGCTGGCGTCGCGATCGATGCTGCGCACGCGCAGGCGCAACACCTCGCCCCAGGCCCCATCGGGCACCAGGGTGGCCGCATCGCCCACGCGCAAGCGCTGCAGCGCGTCCTCATCGAGCCAGGTTTCCACCCGCAGCGGCGCCCCCTCGGGCACCAGCAAGCCCAGCAGCTCGCGCGGGCGCACCCACTGGCCCACCTGCAGGTCGGGGTCCAGATCGCGCAGCACGCCGGCAAACGGGGCCAGGGGCACAAACTGCTGGCGCTCGGCCTGCAGGCTGCGCAGCTCGCTTTGCAGGGTCTGCACCATGTCCTGGTTCACCAGCAGGCGCTGGCGCGTCTCGTCGCCAAAGGCGGCCGTCGCGGCCAGCCAGCGCTGCTGCTCCAGGCGCGCCTGCAGGCTGGCCTGGCGGCTCTCCAGGTCGGGCACCTCCAGCACCATCAGCGCCTGCCCAGCCTGCACCGGCTGGCCCTCTTGCACCGGCAAGGCCTTGATGCGCGCGCCCGACGGCGCATGCACCGGCCAGGCCTGCGCCGGCATGAGCAGCGCGCTGGCCTGGATCCAGCCCGGCCAGGGGGCGAAGGTGCTGCCCAGCAGCGCCAGCACCAGCACGGCGCTGCCCAGGCTGCGCCGGCGCCGCCGGATGGCGGGCCAGCGCCGGGCCCATTCGCGCAGTTCCTGACGCACCGGGAACACGATGAACCACAGGATTTCCACCACGAACAAAAAGACGCCCAGCAGCTTGAAAAAGAAGTGATAGACCAGCACCGCAATGCCCAGGAACACCACCAGGCGGTAGATCCAGGTGGCCCAGGCAAACAGGATCAGCCCGCGCGCCCGGGTGGGCGACCAATGCTCGGGCGGCGCCTCGCCCAGGCCAAAAAGGCGCTCGCGCAGGTGCCAGCGCGCCAGTGCAAAGCTGCGCGCATGCAAATTGGGCATGTCCAGCGCGTCCGACAGGATGAAGTACCCGTCAAAGCGCATGAAGGGGCTGGCGTTGATGGCCAGGGTGGTCAGCCAGCTGGTGGTGGCCAGCACAAAGGCCACCGAGCGGGCCGGGCCGGGGGTGAGCAGGGCCCAGGCCAGCGAGGCCCAGGCCGCCACCGTGAGTTCGGTCAGGATGCCCGCGCTGGCCACTTTCAGGCGCTGCACCCGATCGGTCAGGCGCCAGGTCTCGTTGGTGTCGGTGTAGGCCATGGGCCACATCACCAGAAAGGCCACGCCCATGGTCGGCACCCGGCAGCCATAGCGCTTGGCCGTGAAGGCATGGCCCAACTCGTGCAGAAGCTTGACCACCACCAGGGCCACGCCGTACCAGAGCAAGCCCTCCCAGCTGATGGTGTCGACCAGCTGGGCGCTGAAGACCTCCCACTGGCGCACGATCTGGCCCCCGCCCCACAGCAGGGCCGCCAGGGTCAGCAAGGCAAAGCTGCGGGTGTAGAACAGGCTGGCCAGCCCTTGCCAGCGACCGAGCCAGGCGTCGGGACGCCACAGCGGCACCCGGAAAAACAGGTAGTGGTGCAACAGCCAGCGCCACCACGAGCCCTGCATGTTCTGCAGCTGCTGGGCCATCTGCGCCGCGGCTTGCGCGCCTTGGGGCTGCAGCAGCTGGTGCTGCTGCATAAAGGACAGCACCCCCAGCACATCCTGGGCGTCCATCTGCAGCGTGGTCTGCGCGGCAATCTCGCGGGCGATGGCGACCGGGTCGGCCAGGTGCCAGCGGCTGAGCACCTCAAAGCTGGGCCAGTCGATGCGAAAAAACAGCTGCCGCACCGGATCGTGCAAGGTCCAGCTGGGCTGGCCGTCGGCCAGCGCCGGGCCGGCCAGCAAATCGAGCTCTTCGCGCAGCGCAGGCCAGGCCATCACCACCCCAGGTTGGCGCGCACATACCCAATCGGGCGGCGCAGCATCCAGTAGGCCAGCGGCACCTGCGGCCCGTGCAGGCGCGCGGTGCCCTTGAGGCCCACCCGGTGCTCGGGCGCCGCCACCAGCGAGGCGCGCACCCGGTAGGCGTACTGGCCGTCGGGGCGCTGCACCGCGTCATGCGCGTAGTAGCGCAGGCGCGCAGCCACCGGCTGCAGGGGGCTGGCGTTCAGGTAAAGCGTGATCTCGGCGCCTTCGGGCAGGGCGATCGCGTCGCCCATCGGCACCCAGGCCTCGACCTCCTGGTCGCCTTCGGGGGCAATGCGCAAAATGCGCTCGCCAATCGTGACCGGGCGGCCGATCCACTCGGCCGGGTCGTCCATCAGCACCATGCCCGCCTGCGGGGCCAGCACGCGCGCGCGGCGTGTTTGCTGGCGCAGGTAATCGGCCTCGGCACGGCGTTCGTTGATCTTGCCCTGCAAGGCCGCCAGCTGCGCCTTGGCCTTGGGGTCGGCCAGGGCCTGCTGCGAGGCCTGGCGGAACTCGGTCTGCGCCGTGGCCAGGGCCTGCTCGGCCACCTGCAGGCGCGACTGGATCACCACCTCGTCAAAACCAAACAAGGCCTGGCCGCCCACGACGTTCTGGTTGGGGTAGACATGGAACACATCGATCACCCCGTCCATGGGGGCGCGGATGATGACCGGGTTGGCGGGCACCAGCTCGGCCGGCGCCAGCACCGTCAGCTGCACCGGCCACATCGAGGCGCCCAGCAAGGGCAAGGCCCACAGGGCATGCCACCAGCGGCTGCGCGGCCGGTCGCTGCGCTGGCCATTGCCCGTGCGCCAACGCGGACGCTGCAGCGCCGCCTGGGCATGCCACCACAGGGCCAGCCATTGCTGCATCAAGGCCTGCTCGGGCTCGGTCCAGGGCTCATCGCGCACCCACAAGGTGCCGCCGCCGTCCTGACCGGGCTGGCCCACCCAGAGGGCATGCGCAGGCCACCAGTCGCCCCAGCTGTCGGCCAGGTCCTGGGGCAGGTCGAGCGAGGTGAACGCCCGCACCCCCTGCGGCGTCTGTGCGCGCAATTGCCGGCACAGCGCCTGCAGCCAATGCACATAGGGCGCATTGGCCTCGATCTGCACCACGCCCGACAAGGTCTGCACCCCGCCGCGCGCGCGCCACAGCACCGCCTGGCGATAGGGCAAGAGCTGGCGCGTGTCGTTGACCAGCAAAAACCCGAGCTCGCGCGCGTCGCGCGCCGCCCGGGCCTGCTGGCCCAGCTGCCACAGCGTGGCCAGCCAGGCCTGGGCGTCGGAAGAAACGGCCTGCGCCGTCATCCGGCCACCGGTGCCGGCACCGGTGCCGACACGCGCTGGAGCACCACCTCAGGCGCGGCCATGGGCGCGCGCTTGGCGGCCAGGCGCAGCTTCTCGCTCAGGCCCTGGCGGCTTTGCGGCTTGGTCTCGACCGGCTCGGTGGGCTCGCCCACGAACAGTCGGAACAGGGCCGTGGCCTCGTTGCCCTTGTCGTCGCGCGCGATCACCTTCAGGTCGAGCTTGCCGCGGAAGGTTGCCGGCGGCGTCACCTCAAAGCTGCCAGTGGCCGCATCAAAGCGCACCCAGCTGGGCAGCGAGCTGTTGTCGGCCTGCTTGGCCTCGAGCTTGACCACCGCGTTCTCGTCGCTGTGCACGAAGGCGTCGGCGGGCAGATTCACCTTGGCGCCTGGCGACTTCTCCTGCACAAACTGGTCGGTGATGCCGCGGTACAGGTTCAGGCCCGGGGTGGCCGCTTCGCTGACCACGATGCGGAAACCCGAGTTGCTGGTCAGGATGTCGCCAATCGGCTGGCTGTTGAGGTCCGGGCCCTGGCGCTGCGAGGCCGGTTGCAGGGCCGAGTTGAACAGCGGCAGTGGGGCGCGCGGCTGCTCGGCCACGGGCGACGGTTCGGCGGCAGGCGTCGGGGCAGGATCGATGGCCTTGGGCAGCGGTGCGGGCGGCGTGTCGTCGTCGGGCATGGCCCCCGTGTCGCGGCCATCGGGGCCATACACCTTGCCTCGACCGTTGTCCAGAATCGTGGCCTTGTCCTGTTGGCTGGCCCCGCTGCGCTCGGCGCCGCTTTCGCGGTTGGCATAGCGCAAGGACGGGTCCACAAAGCTGGCGGCCAGCTGCAGGTCCTCGGCCCCTTCCAGGATGCGGGGCTCGTCGGCCACGGTTTGAACCGCCACATACAAGGTGGTGGTCAGGGCCGGCACCTGCACCTGCCCATCCACGACCTCCAGCCGTGACCCGGTCGGGTCAGCCGGGTTGGTGTACACCCACAGGATGTCGCGGTAATCGGCCGTCTCCGTGCTCACATCGCTCAAACGCAAGGCGATGGCTTGCACCGATTCCATCGGGCGGCTGATCGTGACGGTGAACACCGCATAGCTGCCCTCGGACACATCGTCCACGCCCGTGACCGTCAGCGTCGGCCGGTCGTCGTCCACGCTGGTGCCGTCATCGCTACCGTCCACGCCCGACCCATCGTCGCTGATGCGGCCCGTGCCGGTGTCCGTCGTCGTCACCGCGCTGTTGGTGGTGCTCGCGCTCAGCGTGAAGGTCTCAGCGCCTTCGTACACATCGTCGCTGGTGCTGGGCACCGTCACCGTCAGCGTCTTCACGCCACCGGGCACGGTGTAGACACCGCCCTCCGGCGTGAGCGTGTAGGTGTTGGCGCCCACGGTGTAGGTCACCACCATCGTGCCCACATCACCGGCTTCGGCGCTGTTGGCGCCGCCCGTGCCCAGCGTCAAGCGCAGCGGCAAATCCGCCTCCAGCGCGTTCGTCAGGCTCACCGTGAACACCGCCGCGCTGCCCTCTTCGGTCGTCGCGTCGTTGATCGTCAGCGTCGGCTTGTCGTTGTCCTGACCACTGCCCTCGTCGTTGCCGTCCGGCGCCGTGCCGTCGTCCAGGATCGTGCCCGTGCCGGTGTCGGTCGTCGTCACCGCCGTGTTGGTGGTGCTCGCGCTCAGCGTGAAGGTCTCGCTGCCTTCGTACACATCGTCGCTGGTGCTGGGCACCGTCACCGTCAGCGTCTTCACGCCACCAGGCACCGTGTACACACCGCCCACCGGCGTGAGCGTGTAGGTGTTGGCGCCCACGGTGTAGGTCACCACCATCGTGCCCACATCACCAGCTTCGGCGCTGTGGGCCCCGCCCGTGCCCAGCGTCAGCGTCAGCGGCAAGTCCGCCTCCAGCGCGTTCGACAGGCTCACCGTGAACACCGCCGCGCTGCCCTCTTCGGTCGCCGCGTCGTTGATCGTCAGCGTCGGCTGGTCGTTGTCCTGGCCCGAGCCCTCATCGTCGCCATCTGCAATGGTGCCGTCGTCAACGATCGTGCCCAGCCCAGTCCCACCAATCGTCACCGCGCTGTTGGTGGTGCTGGCGCTGAGCGTGAAGGTCTCGGCGCCTTCGTACACATCGTCGCTGGTGCTGGGCACCGTCACCGTCAGCGTCTTCACGCCACCAGGCACCGTGTACACACCGCCC
>JBEBDJ010000118.1:0-5257 GCA_041157045.1 Pseudomonadota bacterium | reverse complement strand
TAATCCTTGTAGAACTCGCGCGCGACGTCGTACGAGGCATTCAACAGGGTCTGGGCTTGGCTGGCCAGGCTGGCCAGGGACAGGGCGGCCACCAGGGCCACGCGAACAGAGGATTTCATACAGACTCCAATTCAGATCGGCCATTGTGAAAGCCCTCCTTCAAAACCCAAACGACTTTATTCTTGTTTGCTCATGCGATAAAAAGATAAGGGCTGCCCTCTGCGAGGGGGCAGCCCTTGGGGCCCGATCGGCCGCCAACATGCGACACACGCGCGCGCTGGCTTGCGGCTTCTCGCCAATCGATCCGACGGCTTATTGGCTGGTGTAGATCTGATCGAAGGTGCCGCCATCGGCAAAGTGCACCTTCTTGGCCTGCGCCCAACCGCCAAAGGCCTGGTCGATCGTGAAGAGCTTGATCTTGGGGAACTGCTTGGCGTACTTGGCCTGGGCCTTGGGCGAGATCGGGCGATAGAAATGCTTGCCGGCAATGTCCTGGCCCTCGTCGCTGTAGAGGTACGCCAGATAGGCCTGGGCGACCGCACGGATGCCCTTCTTGTCCACGTTCTTGTCGACCACCGTCACAGCCGGCTCAGCCAGGATCGACAGCGAGGGCACCACCACATCAAAGCGGGTGCCGAACTCCTTGTCCAGCAGATAGGCCTCGTTTTCCCAGCTGATGAACACATCGCCCTGGGCGCGCTGGGCAAAGGTGATGGACGAGCCACGCGCCCCCGTGTCGAGCACCGGCACGTTCTCGTAGAGCTTTTTGACAAACTCTTTGGCCTTGGCGTCGCTGCCGAATTTGCGCTTGGCAAATTCCCAGGCCGCCAGGTAATTCCATTGCGCCCCCCCCGAGGTTTTGGGATTGGGCGTGATCACCTTGATGCCTGGCTTGATCAGATCGTCCCAGTCCTTGATGCCCTTGGGATTGCCCTCGCGCACCACCAGCACGATGGTGGAGGTGTAGGGCGAGCTGTTGTGCTTGAGGCGCTTTTGCCAGTCCTGTGGGATCAGCTTGCCGTTCTGGTGCAGGGCGTCGGTGTCGCCCGCCAAGGCCAGCGTGGCCACATCGGCGTCGAGACCATCGATGATGGCGCGGGTCTGCTTGCCCGAGCCGCCGTGCGACTGCTTGACCACCACGTCCTGGCCGGTCTTGGCCTTCCAGTGGCGGGCAAAGGCCTGGTTGAATTCCACGTAGAGCTCGCGCGTGGGGTCGTAGGACACATTCAGGAGGGTGACGGTGGCCGGGGCTGGGGCCTGGGCGCCCGCCTGGCTGAACGCCAGGGGCAGCAGGGCCAGGGACAAAAGACGATGCAGGTGACGACGGTTGATCATGATGCGCTCCAAACAATGGCTGCCAACATTGGCAATGGACGCATTCTGGGAGGCCCGCCTTCTTTCTCAAACGACTGATTTTTGATTTTCAAATGCGCAAATCATCTATGGCAATTGCCCAATGGTGACAAGCGCCGAGGCACCAGCGCGGCCCCATCGATGCGGCAAGATCGCCACAAAAGAAACGCCCCGCCTCCCGGTGGGGGGGCGGGGCGCTCGGGGCCTGAACCCGCTCGCACGACAGGCCCAGCGGGCCTGCACAGCGAGGGGCCGCAGGCCTGGCAAGCCAGGCCTGGGGGCTTAGACGCTCACGCTTTTGGCGGCTTCGGCGTATTCCTCGATCTGGTCGAAGTTGAGGTACTTGTACACGTTGGCAGCATCCTTGTTGATGATGCCCACGGCGGCGTGGTATTCCTCCACCGTCGGGATGCGGCCCAGCTTGGAGCACACCGCGGCCAGTTCGGCACTGGTCAGGTACACATTGGTGTTCTTGCCCAGGCGGTTGGGGAAGTTGCGGGTGGAGGTGGAGACCACGGTCGCGCCCTCACGCACCTGCGCCTGGTTGCCCATGCACAGCGAGCAGCCGGGCATTTCGGTGCGGGCACCGGCGGCGCCAAAGTTGGCGTAATGGCCTTCCTTGATCAGCTCGGTCTCGTCCATCTTGGTCGGCGGGGCCACCCACAGCTTGACCGGGATGTCGCGCGCACCGCCGAGCACCTTCGAGGCCGCACGGAAGTGACCGATATTGGTCATGCACGAACCGATGAAGGCTTCGTCGATCTTGGTGCCGGCCACTTCGCTCCGGAACTTGGCGTCGTCCGGATCGTTCGGGCAGCAGACGATCGGCTCCTTGATGTCGGCCAGATCGATCTCGATGACGGCGGCGTACTCGGCGTCCTGGTCGGCCTCGAGCAGCTGCGGCTTGGCCAGCCAGGCCTCGACGGCCTTGATGCGGCGCTCAAGGGCGCGCTTGTCCTGGTAGCCGTCGGCGATCATGTTCTTCATGAGCACCACGTTCGAGCGCAGGTACTCGGCCACCGGGTCCTGGTTGAGCTTGATGGTGCAACCGGCGGCAGAACGCTCGGCCGAGGCGTCCGACAGCTCGAAGGCCTGCTCGACCTTGAGGTCCGGCAGCCCTTCGATTTCGAGGATGCGGCCCGAGAAGATGTTCTTCTTGCCGGCCTTGGCCACGGTCAGAAGCCCTGCCTTGATGGCGTACAGCGGGATGGCGTGCACCAGGTCGCGCAGGGTCACGCCCGGCTGCATCTGGCCCTTGAAACGCACCAGCACCGACTCGGGCATGTCCAGGGGCATCACGCCAGTGGCGGCGCCGAAGGCGACCAGGCCAGAGCCAGCGGGGAAGGAGATGCCGATCGGGAAGCGCGTGTGGCTGTCGCCGCCGGTGCCGACGGTGTCGGGCAGCAGCAGGCGGTTGAGCCAGCTGTGGATCACGCCATCACCCGGGCGCAGCGAGACGCCGCCACGGTTGCTGATGAAGGCCGGCAGCTCGCGGTGCGTCTTGACGTCCACGGGCTTGGGATAGGCCGCCGTGTGGCAGAAGGACTGCATCACCATGTCGGCCGAGAAGCCCAGGCAAGCCAGGTCCTTGAGCTCGTCGCGGGTCATCGGGCCGGTGGTGTCCTGGCTGCCGACGGTGGTCATCTTGGGCTCGCAATAGGTGCCCGGACGAATGCCCTTGCCTTCGGGCATGCCGCAGGCACGGCCGACCATCTTTTGCGCCAGGGTGTAGCCCTTGCCGGTATCGGCCGGGGCTTGCGGCAGGCGGAACAGGGTCGAGGCGGGCAGGCCCAGGAACTCGCGGGCCTTGCCGGTCAGCGAGCGACCGATGATCAGGTTGATGCGGCCGCCAGCGCGCACTTCGTCGAGCAGCACATCGCTCTTGAGCGCGAACTCGGCAACGGTCTGGCCGTCGCGGGTGATCTTGCCAGCGTAGGGCTGGATCACGATCACGTCGCCCATCTCCAGACGGGTCACGTCAACCTCGATCGGCAGGGCGCCCGAGTCTTCTTGCGTGTTGAAGAAGATGGGGGCGATCTTGCCGCCCAGGGTCACGCCGCCAAAACGCTTGTTGGGGGTGAAGGGGATGTCCTGGCCCGTGGCCCAGATCACGCTGTTGGTGGCCGACTTGCGCGAGGAACCGGTGCCGACCACGTCGCCCACATAGGCCACCAGGTGGCCCTTCTTCTTGAGGTCTTCAATGAACTGCATCGGGCCGCGCACGCCGTCCTGCTCGGGCTTGAACGCCGCGTCGGGACGGGTGTTCTTGAGCATGGCCAGGGTGTGCAGGGGGATGTCCGGGCGGCTCCAGGCGTCGGGCGCGGGCGACAGGTCGTCGGTGTTGGTCTCGCCAGGCACCTTGAAGACGGTGACGGTGATTTCCTGCGGCACTTCGGGGCGGCTGGTGAACCACTCGGCATCGGCCCAGCTTTGCATGACCTCGCGCGCCTTGGCGTTGCCGGCGCTGACCTTCTCGGCCACGTCGTGGAAGGCGTCGAACATCAGCAGGGTCTTCTTGAGGCCGTCGGCGGCCACATCGGCCACCTCGGCATCGTCGAGCAGGTCGATCAGGGGCTTGACGTTGTAGCCGCCCACCATGGTGCCCAGCAGCTCGGTGGCCTTGGCCTTGGAGACCAGGCCCACCTGGATGTCGCCGTGCGCGACCGCGGCCAGGAAGGAGGCCTTGACCTTGGCGGCATCGTCCACGCCCGGGGGCACGCGATGCGTGAGCAGGTCCATCAGAAACGCGTCTTCACCGGCCGGCGGGTTCTTGATCAGTTCGATCAGATCGGCCACCTGCTGGGCCGTCAGGGGCAGCGGGGGGATACCGAGGGCGGCACGTTCGGCGACGTGGTCACGGTAGGCTTTCAACATCGTGGGTTCTCCAGTGAAAAAAATCAGGGCCGGATCAGCGCGCTGGTCCGGGTTCTAACAGGGATGGCGGCGGGTTGGCCTGCATTTGCTGGGCCACCACCGCCTGCTCGGGATGCACACAGACGTCGGCCAGGCGTCGCCCGGCCTTTTGGTCCATGAGCATGGATTTGTTGGACAGCTGCAGCCAGACCGCACCCGCCTTCTCGTCTTCCAATCGGATCGCGCCGGTGCGCGAGATCACCGGCCGCATGCGAAAGTGCCGCTGCTGGTGCCGCAGATGAAACAGCCCCGCCTCCTTGGCGTCGGGCCGCAGTTGCACCGTCTGCCCGAGCTCGCAGGGCAAATCGCCCAGATGCACCTGGCGCACCAACATGGCCAGTTCGGGACTCAGCCCCATGTCGGCGGGCAAGGCCGTGGACAGGGGCTCGGCCAGCGCGG
Organism: Pseudomonadota bacterium; assembly: GCA_041157045.1. Lineage (GTDB taxonomy): Bacteria > Pseudomonadota > Gammaproteobacteria > Burkholderiales > Burkholderiaceae_C > Limnohabitans_A. Next base: position 592 of record JBEBDJ010000118.1, on the reverse strand, counting down.
GCACGGTCGTGGGTGCAGGCGTCGTGGGTGCAGCCGTCGCGGCACTGGGCGCCAGCGCGGGCGCGGCCACTGCCGCCACGGCCGCACTGCTGCCCAGCGCTGCGGAGCTCTTGCGCACCAGCTTGGGCTTGATTTTTTGCGGTGTCGGCTTTTTGGGCGCGGCATCCGAGGCGGCTTGCACCAGCGGACTGGCCAGCAACAGGGTGCTCAGCACCCACACAGCGGAACGAACCATGGCGTACCTCTTTCAAGGTCATGCTCCCTGCTTGGCCGGTTCGTCTGTGCGCCGTGCCATCCACGAGTGTAGCGAGGACGGCAAAGGACGGCCAGTCTGCCAGGCGCGCTCGAGCACCTGCCAGAAAAAGCGGTAGCTGGCCCGGTCGTGCAACTGGCCCGCGTGGCTGATGGGGGCCCACTGGGCGGCCATGGCCGCGTCGATGATCTCGGCCGCACGACCGATCTCGTCGTCGCTGGGGGCCATCGCCGCCAGGATGGGGCGGATCTGCGCGGGGTGGATGCTCCACATGCGGGTGTAGCCGAATTCACGGGCCGCCTTGAGCGCGGCCTGGCGCATGGCCTGCACATCGCTGAA